>SVHY01000052.1 GCA_015055545.1 Clostridiales bacterium | reverse complement strand
GCCCGCAAACAGGAACACGTCCTGTTGCACCACGGCAATTTTATTCCGCAAGGTCTTGGAGGACACTTCGTTAATATCTACCCCGCCAACGCTAATCGTTCCGCTATCACGCAAATAAAAACGTGGCAACAAATGACAAATCGTCGTTTTTCCACCGCCCGACGCACCCACAAGCGCCACCGTCCGTCCTTTTTTCACCGTAAACGATACGCCGCGCAACACTTCCGCATCCACTTCTTTTTTATAACCAAAACGCACGTTTTCAAACGCTACGTCGCCATCTAAATCCGTTGCAACGGGATTTTCGGGCTCGTATTCCGACGGCGTATCCATAAGCTCGCAAAACCGTTTAAAGCCCGTCAAGCCGTCTTGGATTTGCTCAAAGAGCGATACAAGCGTGCGAATGGGGGTTAAGAGCATGGTTATATACAAAATATACGCCGTAAAATCGGGCGCGGTGATTTTTCCAAAGTAAAACAACAAACCGCCCGAAACAAGCGCGAGTAGATATAAAAAGTCGTTAAACCCCGACATACCCGCTTGAAAACCGCCCATAGCGCGATAAGATTTCGCCCGCGCCGCTTTGAATTGTTCGTTTACGTTATCAAATTTTTCCACTTCCGTTTCGTCGGCGTTATAGGCTTTTGTCACGCGAATACCCGACACGGACGATTCAATTTCAGCGTTTAACGCCGCTACTTTTTTACGCGATTCGTCAAACGCTTCGTTCATACGCCGACGGGCTTTCGCCGCGAAAAATATCATAAACGGCACGTACGCCAAGACGATCAACGAAAGCAAGGGATTGATAAGCGCAAGCATGATGAGCGCTCCGACGATCGATATACACGAATTAAACAAATCTTCGGGCGCGTGATGCGCAAGTTCGGACACTTCAAACAAATCGTTTACGATACGGGACATTACCCCACCCGTTTTGTTTTCGTCAAAAAAGGAAAACGGCAACGTTTGAATATGCCCGAATAAATCACGGCGCATGTCGCCTTGAAGACGCACGCCCAAAACGTGCCCCCAAAAACCAACTACAAACGTCAATACGCATTTTAACGCGTAAATACCCGCAAGCACGATTGCCCAAGTGATGAGCAACCGCAAATTTTCATTGGGAACGTAATCGTTCATAATATTCCGCGCTATCATAGGATAGAACATATTACAAACGGAAATACAGAACGAACAAATTAAGTCAATAACGAATAATTTTTTATGCGGTCTATAATAACCGAAAAACCGTCGTATACTCTTCATGTAATTAATCCACCCAATCGTCTACGAGCTTCAATTCCATCGTACCCGCTTTTTCGCCGCTTGTTCTAACAAAATCCAAATATTCAATCACGCGCACGCTCATTTTTATATATGCCTTTTTCATACTATTCCTCAACCCACATAAAAGTAATTGTCAACTCGTTTTCTATCCTTTGCACGGAATAATCTTTAATGCGTATACCGTTCATAGTTAGAGCAGGAAAATCCGTCTCCAACGTTTCCAACGTCAAGACAACCGTTTCATTTTTCTTTTCTGCGTCTATACTTTTGATTACAGGCGTAGTTGCAACGGTAACCAGCTTTATCGTATTGCCGTCATAGGTAATATTAACTACTTTGTTAAGGTACGTTTGCACGATTTTCATATGCTCCGCAGGAAAATTTTTATCACACGCGGCAAGCGTTGCCACTTGATAAACTGATCGCGTTTCTATCTTTTCGCACCAAACATATTGCACGCCGCCCTCGCGCGTTTGCACCGTCAAATAGGCGCGAGCCGCAAACGTACGGTTATAATTTTCTTCTAAAACACTGATAATTGTCGCCCAAAACTCAAATGTATTATCCGTATCCGCAGATATATCCGCTCTTTGCGCGAAGAAATTTTTCGCTTGCCCGTCGCCGCTGTAATTCTCCAACGTAAAATCCGCTTTATCCATTAAATCCTGCGGCATGACAATAACGCCAAGCCCCGTAATATATGTAGGCAACTCGTCCACAGCGTTTAATATCGCAGTAAATCGAATTCCCGAAGACGACATATCCTTATCGCAACGGATAGCCGCACCCTCTTTAAGCGCATAATCCAAACACACCGCGCGAATTTCTACGCTTTGCGTTTCTTCGTTAATACAATCGGCTATCTTTACACTTTCTGCCACGTCGTATCTCTCGTCGTTGATTTCCCAGCACACGAACGTTTGATTTTCTTCCACGTCCACCGACGGAAACGTATACGTAGCGTCCGTTCTCATTTCTTCTTTCGTTGTAACGCCGTTTACCGTAATCGATACGGAAACCATTGACACGGTCGCAACTTTCCACGTATCACTACCCTCATCTCTTTGAAGTATCAAATCGTCCGCTAATAGAAAGCCGTTCCCCGACTTTGTAAACGTTTGTCCTTGGGGAATAATTATTTTTGTGGGATTTACCTTAGAAAAAGACTTCGCTCCGTCCGAATCAATGTCTAATATAGATATTTCAAGTTTCCCTGTCCGTGCGGCTTGCGCATATGACATTTGGACAATATCCGTGTCTGTATGTAAAAGACTTGTGGCATCAAATTTCATAAATCCGCTTAATAAATCCAAGACAACGGAATTATTACCATTATACTGTAAAATTATGGAATATCTTTTACCTGTATATAGTGTAGCCGAAACAAATTCAAAATCCGAACTACTCACCGAATAATATACGGTTGTGTCCGTTGCCGATACTCGTTTCGTTTCGACGAGTTTTATCCCTACAAAGGCGATAATCACTACGACGAAAAGCCATATACAAAAAATTACTTTGTTTAATCGTGTTTTAAGTTTCATAATCACACCTTTTCTTTTGTAGAATAAATAGCGTTTACACAGAAAATCATAGAAACGCCGTTTCTATGATTCATTCTTTTTCAAAAATTTTTCCGTTTTCTACAACGAGAATTTTATCCGCCAGTGCCAACGCCGCAGGGCGGTGCGTAACAATTAAGCACGTTTTGTTTTTTAAAGCACGTATATTTTCAAGCATACGTTGTTCCGTTTCACCGTCCAACGCACTCGTAGCCTCGTCTAAGAGTAAAATCGGTCTTTCAGACAACAACGCGCGCGCGACGGCAAGCCGTTGCGTTTGACCTTCGGAAAGCCCGCCACCACCCTCGGATAAAGGTGTTTGCAAGCCTTGCGGTAAGTCGTAAACGAATTCTGCACACGCCGTTTCGATTGCGCCGTCTACCTTTTCACGCAAACGCTTTTCGTCCGTTTCACTTGCAAAAAAGGTCAAGTTTTCATAAATCGTCCCAGAGAACATAAAATGACCTTGGGGAACGTATGCAAACAAGCTCCGCTCTTTTGCGGTTAAGGGTACTTGCGCACTATCCCCAAATTCGCCCTGCAAAGCAAGCGAACCGCTCGACGGGAAAAACACGTTTAAAAGCAGTTTAAACACCGTACTTTTCCCTGCGCCCGACGCACCTGTCAAGCAAACGATATCACCCTTTTTCATGTAAATATTTGCCCCGCAGAGTACGCTTTCTCTGCCGTAATTAAACGTAACGTTATCAAAGCAAATTCCTTGCATTTCGTCGTATAATTGCTTACTTTCGTCTTGACTTGCAATCGTTTCGCAAGGAATGGATTCGATTTCGTCCAAACGTTCCCCGCTCGTAATTCGCGCATAATACACAGGCAAAACGGACGAGAACGCCGTAAGCGGGTGCTGCAACTGCATTAACAATAATATAACGGACAAAATCGAACCGTAATCGACGTTCCCGTTCAAAACGCTGATACTGCACCATACGACGGCAAAAATCAAACCAAAATTGCTAAGTAACGAGAACACGGCGCTCATAAGCGAACGCAAGCGGTTTCTACTCATACGCTTATCGTAATAATTCGCCGTAAGCGCGCTTGCCTTTTTAGACGTTTTACTTTCCGCGCCGTACGCTTTTAAGGTCATGGTAGACGAAATACTTTCTTGCATAAACGCGCGCGTTTCGCCGTCCGATTCTAACACCGCCTTTTGACGCTTTTTGATTTGCTTACGGAAAAACGCAGTAATAGCGGCAAATAACCCACCGCTAACGATATAAATCGCCGTAAACAGCGGATCTATCGTCAAAAGCGCAACGACTGCGCCGAGAAGTTGAACTGCCATACCGACCACGGCTGGCAACAATCCAACCGTGTCCGTCGCAACCTCCTGAATATCCGTCGTCAAACGGTTTAATAAATCTCCGCTATGATATCCGTGTACCTTGCTATAATCCGAGCGTAAAATTTTAGAAAACAGCTTAACGCGAAGCTCTGCAACGATTTTCGCCCGCAATTTTTCCGAATAATACCCCGAAAAGGTTTGTAGCGCAATTTTTAAAAGCAAAACGCCAAGTAAAACGAGCGCAAATATCAAAAGCAACCGCGCCTCGCCTGCGGACGCGCTGTTGATAAGGTAACGTACCATGTACGCAAACGTAAGAGAAAGCCCCGTTGTAAACGCGCTCAAAAAAGCCAAAAAAAAGATAAACGCTCGATACGGGCGCATCTCTTTTTTTAACCATTTTTTTCCATTTTCAGAAACCGTACGTTCCGACATAATTTCTTTGACTCCGTTTTAGTCTTTCTTCTTTCGCCAACCGAATAAGCGCAAAATTCTTTTAACAACCGCTTTTATTTTCCATTTAATACGCATGAAAAATTTACGGAATTTATAATTTTTCACACGACGGTTTGCATAACGGAGATATTTTTCGTCCGTACAAAGACAATGCTTGTCTTTACGGAAAAATTCCGTTAAAACCCCGAAAACGTCGTCCTCTGGGATATATTCGTCGGCATAACAGTTATCGCCGCGAATAATATACGCACCGTCGATTGGTTGAATAACTCTATGCAAAACGTAAGCGTCGCCGCGCCTATACAGCGCAACGTCCAAACGCTTTAAACGTTCCGTTTTCGGTTTCACGACAATCGTATCGCGACGGTTTTTAAGCATAGGCAACATGCTCACGCCTACCGTAGGACCGATATAAGAGCCTTTCAATTGTAAGACTTCTTCAATTTTCAGTCTATCATTTTCCATGCTCTATCGTTTACTCCGCAAAGCCGTTTTCGAGAATGGTATTCACAAACGTTTCCACGTCCTTGCGCGCAAGTTCTTCTTCCACTTCGTATTCCGCAAGTAAAGCTTGCACGCCTTCCTCTACGGTGTGTTCCGCCGTGAAAAATTTCCATAAAAAAGCGCCCGTTTCGTTTAAATTAATCATGCCGTGGAATTTTTTGCTCATTTCACCAACAGGCACAACCACGCTTTCGCCGCCTACTACACGAAGTACAAATCCGTTTCTAATTTTCATATAATCACCCTTTTTCCTTAATTTTTATTTTTCGACGAAACGTACGTTTTCCCCGTCATCGCTTCGTACGAGAGTTTCATAGCTTCTTCCGATATATTACATTGCAATAAATAACAAGGCGTCTCGCTTACGAGTTTATCGGTAAGTTCCAACGTTTTCGTTACGTTTTCCTCGTCTTCGGGAAAGAGAATTTGATTAAAAATACGCGTTGCCGCTTCCGACGGCGTTAAACGTCTAATCGCGTTTTCTTTCGCCTGTTCTAAAAAGCACAGCCCTTTCAAAGGCGCACAGGTATTTTCCCCCAAGCCCTCTTTGCCGTTCCACGGCGTACCGTACGCGATAAAACCGTTTTCCGCATACCCCAAAATAGGTTTGTCGCCATTGACGATTTTCACGCCGTCCAAATATTGCATCCAAAGCCCCGTATGCGTGGATTTACCCGTTCCGCTACGACCTAAAAACGCATATGCGTTGCCGTCCACTTGCAACACCGCCGCGTGCAACAGCATTCGGTTTAACACGGGCAGTTGACGGCAAATGCCGCGATAAATGCAAATATTTTCGATATATCCATCCGAAAAACCCGCCGAAAGTTCCTTTTCCGCATAAAATTCTTCGTTCGTCACTTTCGTTGAAATATCATACGGCGACGTTTGGTCTGCCGAAAGATACTTTTCGCAAAATTTTTCCGTGAACTTGCATCTGTTTTCAATTAAAACGCGCAAGCCCGCTATTTCGTATATCATTATTATCCCCCCTCATCGGTTATACGCGAACTTCGCCAGATTCGCCAAGCCAATTTGCGTGCCTTTCTAAAATCGGTTGAATTTCGTTTTGAATAAATTCCACCGTTTGCGACGGCGCTCTGCCGATAAATTTTTTCGCGTCTAAAATTTCATCCAGCTCATCCCAAACAGGTTTAAAGATTTCGTCTTGTTTGATAAGCGCAATGAGATTATTTTCGCCGCCGTTCACTTTTACGTTCTTGCCAGCCTCCATAGACAAAACGCGAATCCGTTCGTGCAATTCTTGACGGTTGCCGCCCGCTTTTACACAAGCCATAATGATATTTTCCGTCGCCATAAACGGCAGTTCCGCGCGGATATGCTTTTCGATAACCTTTTCGTAGACCACAAGATTATCCGCTACGTTCATATAAATATTCAAAATCGCGTCCACCGTCAAAAACGCTTGTGCGTTGACGATACGACGGTTTGCCGAGTCGTCAAGCGTACGTTCAAACCATTGCGTTGACGCTGTAATCGCGCTGTTCATAGGCAGCGATATCGCATACCGTGCCAAAGCCCCGATACGCTCCGAACGCATAGGATTGCGCTTATACGCCATCGCCGACGAACCGATTTGTTTCTTTTCAAACGGTTCTTCGATTTCTTTCATATTCTGCAAAATACGAATATCGTTCGAGAACTTATAAGCACTTTGCGCGATTTGCGAAAGTACGCATAAAATATTGTAATCAAGCTTACGTGGATAAGTCTGTCCCGTTACCCCGTACACGCTTTCATAGCCAAGTTTCGCCACTACGCGCTTTTCAAGCTCTTTCACCTTTTCTTCGTTGCCGTCGAAAAGTTCCATAAAGCTTGCTTGCGTACCCGTCGTACCCTTTACGCCGCGTAATTTGATATGTGATTTTGCGTTGCAAAGATTTTCGTAATCCATTTCCAAATCCTGCAACCAAAGCGTAGCGCGTTTGCCCACCGTCGTAAGCTGCGCGGGCTGTAAATGCGTAAAACCGAGCGTAGGTACGTCTTTATACGTGAGCGCAAACTTTTTGAGTTTATCCATCACGTTAACGAGTTTTTTCAAAATGATATCAAGCGCATCGGCAAGCATAATCGCTTCCGCGTTGCAATCAACGAAACAGCTCGTCGCGCCAAGGTGGATAATGGGCATTGCCTTTTTCGCATACGCGCCGTACGCGTGCACGTGCGCCATAACGTCGTGGCGGACTTCACGTTCAAATTTTGCGGCAAGTTCGTAATCGATATCTTCCGCGTACGCTTTTAATTCGTCCACTTGTTCTTGCGTAACGTTAAGCCCTAGCTCCATTTCCGATTCCGCAAGCGCAATCCAAAGCTTACGCCAAAGCTTGAATCGCTTATCGTCCGAGAAGGCTTTTTGCATTTCCTTACTTGCGTATCTCGTCGTTAAAGGATTGATATAAACGTCGTAATTCATTCTCTGCTCCTTATGCTTTTACGGGCGCGGCATAATCAACGCCGAACGTATCCACGCTGACTTTCTTCATCTTCTGTTCTTCGTACGGTCTATCGCCCCAATCCGTTTTGGTTTCGGCGATTTCGTCCACCGTTTCCATGCCTTCGATTACTTTCCCAAACGCCGCGTATTGTCCGTCGAGATAATCCGCGTCGTCGTGCATAACGAAAAATTGCGAACCTGCGGAATCGGGGTGTTGTGCGCGCGCCATCGACAAAACACCGCGTTCGTGCGCCAAATCGTTTTGCTTAAATCCGTTAGACGAAAATTCGCCTTTGATATGGTATCCAGGTCCACCCGTGCCCGTACCCGTCGGATCGCCGCCCTGTATCATAAATCCCGCAATCACGCGGTGAAAAATAATGCCGTCGTAAAAGCCCTTTTGCACGAGCGAAATGAAATTATTCACCGTGTTGGGCGCTTTTTCGGGGTAAAGTTCCGCTTTAAAAGTTTTGCCGTTTTGCATTTCAAACGTTACGATAGGATTCATAGTCTTTCTCTTCCTTTTTATAATTTTTATTCTTCAAATTTTTCCACTAAAACGTTCGCTTCTTTGAAAAGTTGCATGGAAAAATCGTCGGGATAGCCGTCTTTATATACCACGCGGGTAATGCCTGCGTTGATAATCATTTTTGCACATATTACGCAAGGTTGGTGCGTACAATAGAGCGTTGCACCGCTGATATTAATGCCGCATTTCGCCGCTTGAATAATCGCGTTTTGTTCGGCGTGTACCGCAAAGCAAAGCTCGTGCTGGGTACCGCTGGGAATGTTGAGTTTTCTACGCAAACACTCGCCCTTTTCTTCACAGCTTTTTATCCCCGACGGCGCGCCGTTATAACCCGTAGTCATAACGCGTTTGTCCTTAACGATGACCGCGCCGACGTGGCGGTTTTGCTGATAACAACTCGACCAAGTTGCTACCGTTTCGGTAAGCTGCATAAATCTTTTGTCCCACTTATCCATTGTTGCCATAATGTACTCCTTAGTCTTCCTTAGTAATACGATTAAAATTATTATAACACATTTTTTCACGAAAATCAATATTTTAAAAGGGCTTTTAAGCCCAAGTTTTCTACGATTTAAAAATTTCCGTTAAAAATTTCCAAAAAACTGTTTGATTGTGTTTAAAATCTGTTTATAATATAATCGTATAAAAAATAGCGCGGATTACGCGCAGAACATTTCGGAGGTTATTATGAACATTAAACCCTTATTCGACAAAGTCGTAGTAGAAAGCGTTACGCAAGAAGAAAAGACCAAGAGCGGCTTTTTCCTGCCCACTTCCGCGCAAGAAAAACCCCAGACCTGCCAAGTCGTTGCAGTCGGCCCTGGCGGCATGATGGACGGTAAAGAAGTAGTTATGCAAGTGAAAGTCGGCGATAAAGTGCTTTGCGCTAACTACGCAGGCTCAAATTTTAAAGTAGACGGCAAAGAATTTACGATTATTAAACAAAGCGATATTCTCGCTATCGTAGAAGACTAAAAATATAAACAAGGAGAATTTGAATTATGGCTAAACAAATCAAATACGGAGAAGACGCAAGAAAAGCTTTGGAGGCTGGCGTTAATACTTTGGCAGACACCGTGAAAATCACGCTCGGCCCTAAAGGCAGAAACGTCGTACTCGACAAAAAATTCGGCGCACCCCTTATCACGAACGACGGCGTAACCATCGCAAAAGAAATTGAACTGAACGACCCGTTTGAAAACATGGGCGCGCAACTTGTTAAAGAAGTATCCACCAAGACCAACGACGTAGCTGGCGACGGTACGACCACGGCTGTTGTCTTAGCGCAAGCAATCGTTCGCGAAGGCTTGAAGAACTTGGCGGCGGGCGCAAACCCTATCATCTTAAAAGACGGCATTAAAAAGGCTGTAGATTCCACCATTTCGCATTTGAAAACCATTTCTAAATCGGTGCAAAGCGCGAAATCGATTGAGCAGGTTGCATCTATTTCCGCAGGCGACCCCGAAGTAGGCGCGTTGATCGCAAAGGCAATGGAAATCGTTGGCAAAGACGGCGTTATTACCGTAGAAGAAGGTAAATCTATGAATACGGAACTTTCCACCGTCGAAGGTATGCAATTCGACCGTGGCTATGCGTCGGCATATATGGTTACCAACACGGATAAAATGGAAGCGCTCCTTGAAAATCCTTATATCTTGATTACGGACAAGAAAATTTCCAGCTTACAAGAAATTTTGCCCGTTATCGAACCCCTTGCACAACAAGGTGCAAAACTGCTTATTATCGCGGAAGACGTAGAAGGCGACGCACTTGCCGCGCTTATCGTGAACAAGCTCAAAGGCGTGTTCAACTCGGTTGCGGTTAAAGCGCCCGGCTTTGGCGACAGAAGAAAAGAAATGCTCCGCGATATCGCTATTTTAACGGGCGGGCAAGTCATTTCTTCCGATTTGGGCTTGGAATTTAAAGACGTTACGCCCGATATGCTCGGTAGAGCGTCCAGCGTACGCGTAGACAAAGAAAACACCACCATCGTCGGCGGTGTAGGCGCTGCGGAAGATATTAAAGACCGTATCGCATCCATCAAATCGCAAATCGCGGAAACAAAATCTGATTACGACAGAGAAAAATTGCAAGAACGTCTTGCGAAACTTGCAGGCGGCGTAGCCGTTATCAGCGTTGGCGCGGCAACGGAAGTAGAAATGAAAGAAAAGAAACTGCGCATCGACGACGCGTTGGCTGCAACGCGCGCGGCTGTGGAAGAAGGTTACGTTCCCGGCGGTGGCAGCGCGCTCCTTTCCGCTATCCCTAGCGTGAAGAAGTTGGTTGCAAGCTTAAACGGCGACGAAAAAACGGGCGCGGCTATCGTTTTGAAAGCGTTGGAAGAACCCATTAGACAAATCGCGAAAAACGCAGGGCTTGACGGCTCGGTTATCGTCGATAAAGTGCTCGCGTCTAAAAAGGCAAACTACGGCTTTGACGCACTTAACAACAAATACTGCGATATGGTTGAATCGGGCATTATCGACCCGACCAAAGTTACCCGTTCGGTATTGCAAAACGCGGCGTCGGTTGCAGCAACGCTCCTTACGACGGAAAGCATCGTAACGGATATTCCTACCCCTCCCGCTCCCGTAGCCCCCGCAGGCGGCGACATGGGCGGCATGTACTAACCCAACCACACGAAGAAGTTTTCATTTATTGACCTCCTTTGAGTAAATATCCACCCGCATAGCGGGTGGCTTTACTTTTTCGGGCATAGCCCTTTTCTACTGGCATAGCACAAATGT
>SVHY01000051.1 GCA_015055545.1 Clostridiales bacterium | reverse complement strand
CGCTTTTACGGTGATATAGGGCGAATCGGTACGAAACCGCACGCGTCCCCCCGCCGTATTCGTAGAT
This sequence comes from Clostridiales bacterium, assembly GCA_015055545.1. GTDB lineage: Bacteria > Bacillota > Clostridia > Christensenellales > Borkfalkiaceae > Scatosoma. The sequence continues at coordinate 11,114 of SVHY01000051.1, read as the reverse complement.
AAAACTCCCACGCTCGGGCTTACGGCTTCCGCAACCGACTTGGGCATACGCCGATAGCGTTTTTCTTCTTCCGAATAGAAAACGCCGTGCAAAGAAAAGGGATAGTCCCGTGCATTTTTCCACAGGACGTCCGTTTCCTTAATTACCGCTCTTCTTAAATTTTTATCAATTTCCGAGATGTTCATAATCTTATTTTTCCACGCTTACCGTCGTCAAAATATGCCAATGATATTCTTTACCCGTCTTGCTTGCAAACTGAACAGCAGGTTTATCGCCGCCGCCAAGCGCCATAGAAAGCTCGTATTCCCCCGCAGGCAAATCGCAAGGCAGAGCAAGTTCCACTTTTTCCACGTATTCCCCGGGCAACCATTTCCGCGCGTCGATGTCCGTCGCAAATTCCACCGTCTTTTCCGCACCTTTCAAACGCAATACAAACGGCAATTCGTTGTAGATAGGCGCAACGCCCACGTTCGCAATTTTCAACGTAACGTAAGCCTTTTCACCCGCTTTTACGCTTTCGGGGTATTCGATTTCGTCAATTTCAAAACGGTAACCCATTTTCTTCAACCAGCGCTCGATTTTGGGTTGTAATTCGTATTGAATGGGGAATGATTTGGTGTTAAACGAACTGATATGCCAGCCGAGCGTTTTATCAATGATATCGTCCAAATCCCAGCCTTGGCGATACCATTCGGAAATCCACCAATAACTTTCAAAGGACACGGGCGCGGTTTTCCAGAACTCTTTTTCCAAAAGCGGGAAACGCGCGGGGAAAATTTCGTTCATATGTTTGGGGCTACCCGTACCGTCCGCGCGCCAGCCGATAGGACGCTTGTCGCCGATATAATTGAGCATTCTCGCGTTGCTAAACTGTCCAAGCAACTTGGTGTTAGGGAACACGCGCACGTAGATATCCATCAATTTTTCCAATTCTTCAAACGGGAAACCTTGATGACCTTCTCCCCAAGCCCCGCCAAGCGACACGTCCACGCAATCGAGCGTTTCGTCTTTATCAAAGCGTTCGCCGAGTTTTTCAATCGCTTTCCCGAACAATTCCATATACCTTGGATCGGTAGGCGAATCTTTCACGCGCATACCGTCGGGGCGCGCAGGACAAGGCATCATTTCTTTCAGCCAATCGGGTACGTCGTCGCGCGCGCAAGTGCTGTGCGGCATCAAACGGAACATAACCGTCTGATCGTGATCTCTTGCGTCTTGTAAAATCTTTTCGATGAACGCATAGTTATATTCGCCCTGTTTGGGTTCAAATTCTTTCCATAAAATACGGATATACGCCACCGTATTATCAGGGTAATACCCTTGTTCTCTACCCTTTTCTTCTACCCCAGGCGTAACGGGATAACATTCGTAATTTTCCGTTTCACAGCTTGCAACCCCACTACTTCTGTTCGTGATGCAGTCGGAATACAACTTTTCGCCACGGAAGTGTTGAAAACTCGTAAACCCGATATAGGGGTTGGAAATAACGCAGTCCAATTTTTCAAATTGCTTTTTCATAATTTTCTCCTTATTATCTAAACGTAAACGTTCCTTCTTTTATCGATTTAAAATCGTGTTTCATGCACCATAAATTGTATCTATCCAGCGAGTTTTCGTCCACCGTTTCCAACAATTTTTCGCATTTTTTAATAAAATAATCAAAATCGATAGCGTTTGGCTTGCCAAGCATACGATCCAAGTTATCGTAAAGGATATTATCCTGCGCTTTTTGACTGAGCGATAAACCCGTAAAGGTTAAATTCAAATACTCAAATTGCTCGTCTAAACCCATCGTCAACGAGTTTTGCACCAAAAGCGGTCTTCTTCCCGTCGCAAGCAACCAGTTTTCTTCGTTGTCGTATTCAAAGTTATAACTGTCCGTACCGTAAACGATTCTATCGGAATATTTCTCAATAAACGCTCTCCAATAATCCATATCCTCGGCGATATTGCTAAAATTATCGTGTCCGGGGCAAACGTCCAACACGGTGTTTTCAAAGGACATAAACTTCTCGATAGTCGCCTTGTCGTAGGTCATATACCCCCAGTGCGCAAGCGTAAAGTTCAATTTAGGGTTCTTTTCCATACGCTTTAAAATTTCTTCGTGGAACTGCGCGAACGTCAAATAACTCTCGTCAAAGAAACAACCGCGCGCTTTCCAATAATCACTCACCTTGTCTTCTTCCCACATATAAGCAGGGTTCGCAAGGTGCATAATGATAGGAAATCCCGTCTTTTCGCAATAATCGAAATAGGGGTCGAAAATCTCGTCGTACAAAGGATACCCCAAAAGTTTTCTATGATTAGGATGACCTTCGTACATTTTCATACCGTCGTAACCACGAGCCTTGTATTCTTTTACCTGTCTAAGCAAATCCGCCGCCACGGCTTTCTTGTCTTTGGTATCCAAGTCCTTGTATTCCAAGCCAGCGTACGCATACGCGTTGGGCGCAAACACCGCCTTAAAATACATAACGCGAATATTGTCGAGCAAATCCGTTTGATCAAATTCCACTCTCCCAGGGCACGCGTCGCAAGGCAACGCCAAAAACGTCATTTTCTCCACGTTAAAACGCTCGAATTGCCGTTTGAAAAGGTCGATAGATTCACGCATCGACACTTTAAAACGGAATGTATGTAAATGTCCGTCAAATACTTTCATAATTTTTCTCCTTTTATATAAAATCGGTTTTACCGAATTTCTAACGTTATGATTTTACCCGCATGATAATGCGTTCTTTTCTTGATACGCTCGTCGCGAAGATAAGCGTTATAATCGCAACCGCCTTCCCCTAAACACCACTGGAACTTACTGCCCGATTGACCGAGAAAAGACTTTTCATTCACTGGCCAAAGACAAATATCCGCGTCAATTTTTTCATACAAAAGCCGATCCCCACCGATTAGCCCGTGGTGCGTTACCTGCAAAATATCGCTCTTTAAATAATCGCCGTACATATAAGCCATATCTCGACATTCAAGACACATACAATCGCCTAAAAATATCGCCGTTTTTCCACAATCGAATTGAAACCGAACCGCCGCGCTTATGCTATTGAGCGACGTATACGGCGCAGGATAAACGTTATCCAAACTATACAACACTTCCATTTCCACGCCACTAAAATAATACTTTTGTCCCGTGTGTAAAACGTACCGTTTCGCGTTCGGATACAAAGCAACGCTGCGCTCGAACGTTTCAATTTCCGCAAGGTCGAAATCGTTCATACTCGGCGCGTTTTTCGTAAGGTCGCTAAACTGATAGGCAAACGCGTCCACTTGCACTTTTTGGGCGTATTCACACAAAAACGCGGACGCCAATTGAATATGGTCTTCGTGTGCGTGCGTAAACAGCCAAAGCGCAATTCTCGGCTTTTCGTCCAAAGTATTCGCTTTCAAAAATTCGTATAATTCTCGCACCGCGTCCAATCTATTCAAACCGCCGTCTATGCAAATAAACGCTCCGTCGGCTAAACGGATAACGTACCCCATACCCGCAACGGGCATTTGCGTTAGCGTAGGCGTGATTGCACCCATAGCGCATTTATCCACAGGCGGCAAATCCCCTTTCGGCTCAGCCGTAATAAACACGGTATGCTTGGCAGCGTCGAAAAACACGTATACGCAAGTATCGCCCTTGTAGAAACAGTAAAACAAATTTTTTTTGTCGGGATATTCGCTATCAATTACGCGCAACTGATGCAATATAAACCCGCTCTCAAGAAGCGTTTGCGCATAACTGCGCACTTCGCTTTCCATCGTAGCGGCGATACGCCACCGCACGTCCGCTTTTGCAATTGAACCGTCCAAATATCTCTGTCCCGCAAGCGTTTGATAAATAGGTATATTCATAAAAACCGCTCCGCCTCTTTTTCGCTTTTATTGTATCACGGCAGCAAAGAAAAAGTCAACGGTTTGAACGGAATTTGTTTTACGATTTATACTTTTTTTATCATTTTTAGCTTTTTTCATAAATTTCCCATAGTTTTTTGAAAGAAAACCAAACCGCACCCAAACGGGTGCGGTTATCCTATTTTTTTAAGTAAATTGTTTATTCTTCAAACCAAGCGCAAAACGTTTTTACGTACGGCGGTTCGCCGTTTTCGTCTATCTGTTTAGCGTAGCTGCAATGCTTTCCGCTTATCAATTTATACTCGATTTTAGCGTCGGGGTTAAACGCAAGCACCGCCTTATAAAAGAGCATGTTTTGTTCGTATCTACACACCATATCGTTATCGTATAAAATGAGCATCATTTTACTGAACTTCGTATCTTCGCCGACGTAGAATAAGGGCGCGTATTCGTCGATACGTTGCGCCAGCTTATGTTCGCCGCGTTCTTGCGCCAATACGTTGAAATGCGAGGTTACCTGCGCGCTGTCGATAAACCAGCCCTTTACTTCCGCCGTATCAATGCCCTCGTTTGCCAAAAACGTCTTATTCAAGCACAGCATAAGCGAAATCCACGCGCCAGCCGATTGCCCCATGATAACGATTTCCCCGCTTGCGCCCAAGTCCTGCACGTACTTTTTCACGAACGCGGTCGCCTTTGCGCAGTCCACGAGATAATCGGGATATTTCGCGTTAGGGTATTTTCTGTATTCCACCGAGGCGAACGCATAGCCCGCGTCGGTAAACGCTTTTGCAATCAAATCCAGCGTAGCGTTCTTTTTTGAGCCGTGGTCAAGCCCGCCGCCGTGGAAGTTCACGATGGTCGTAAAATTAGACGTTTCAGGGAGATAAATATCCACCAACGTTTCTTCGTAGCTACTGTACTGCACGTCCAATATTTGTTTCATTTTATCACCTCTAAAAAATATATGCTAATATTATAACGTTCTAAAACGCAATTGTCAAGTATTCAAACGATACGAACCGCGTAAAAAATCAACGCTTGTTGTATTCTTCAAAAAGCTCGTCGTAATTCGCGCGAATCTCCGCATACGTATACCCCTGCGTTTGCATACCTACTTCATAGGTAAACGCGCCCGTATACCCGATTGTTTCCAGCGCACCGATAATCTTCATCCAGTTGTTCACCCCTTGTTTGGGCATCCAGTGTTTCTCGTAAACGCCGTCGTAATCGGAAACGTGAATGGTCGTCAGACGGTCGCCCAAGGCAAGAATCGCATCCGAGGGTTTATCCTGCAAGAAATGGTTCATGTCGATACAACACTTTCCCTTTTCCACCTGCCCTAACACCTCTTGCATATCCGCAACGGTAGAGGGAAAAGATCCGACCATATTTTCCATACAAATATTATTGCGAGTCATTTCCGTAAACTCGCGGAAAGAACGGATAAGCGCGGGTTTACGCAGTTCCCAAAGCCCCTCTTCTCTTTTACCCGTCTTGCTATGGAATACGTAATTTTCGGCGTAGTAGCGATCGCAAATCTTAATAAGCTGTCTAAACTCGTCCACCGCCCAAGCGCGCACACCCTCGTCGTAGCTGCTGATATAAATAAAGCGTTGAAAGGGCAAATGTATGCTGTTCAAGCGCAAGCCCTCGTCAAGAACGGCTTGCAAGCCCTCGTCGATTTGTTGCATACATCTTTGCATATGCATTTCATAACCGCCGACCTTACCAAGCGATACTTCCACGCTTTGGAATCCCAACCGCTTAATTTCTTTCAAATCCCGAAAGAAATCGCCGTTACGACCTTGCTGCGTAAAGAGCTTAACGCTTACGCCCAAATCCAACTGATACATAATATTCCTCCTTTACTTATTCAAATAATCGTTATAAGCAGGCAAATATTCCTTCGTATTTTCTAACATCTCGTTGAAGAGTTTCCGCGCATCCACGTGGGAAATAGTCACGAGCGGATCGTTGACGAACGCCTTGAACGCGTCCTCGTAATTACCCGAAATCGCCGCATCAACGGTAAGCTCTTGGTTATACGCAACGCGCTGTACGAGATTATCCACACCGCGCGGCATAGCCCCAGCCGTAACGGGCGTAACGCTGTCGTGCCCAAAGCACGCGTTCGTTTCGACGATATAACCCAAGGGCAGGTTGCTAATTTGCCCGACGTTGGGCAGGTTGACGTTGGTGATCATGCTCGAAAGCCCCAAAAGCGCCTTCATTTGCAAAACGCCCTCTTCGCCCGATTGATTAAATTCCAAAGGCTTTCTTCCTTCAACGAAATCCACGGTATCGCGTTTCCAATCCCCAAGCACTCTTGTTCTCCAAGAAATAGGCGTCAAGCCGAATTCCCACTTATGCACGACGTCGGGGTTTTCCAAATACCATTTCCCGGGGCAGAATTCCGCCAAGTGTCTATCGCCTGCGGCAGCGATACAGTTATAACGTTTAAACAAATCGAATTTCACGCGATGTCTGCACGCAAAATTACTGTTCATCCAGTTCGTATCCGGCTTTCCGTAGCCTTTTTCGTAATATTTATCCGCGAAATCGGCGTAGATATCCCAAAGATCCTCGTTACCGTAACGCGCCTCGGTAATCCAAGTAAAGTGATTGATCCCCAAGACCTTGGTATGAATATCGTGTCTTTCCAAATTCGTGCCGTATTTTTCGTTATACGCGTCGCAAATGAGGTTTTGCGTTCTGAACACCTCGTGGCAGCAGCCGAACGCCTTAATTTTCGGGAAATACTTATACAGCGCGGACATACACATCGTCATAGGGTTGGTGTAATTGATAACCCAAGCGTTAGGGCAGTAATCGCGAATCCCCTCGGCGAACACCTTATACATAGGCACGGTACGGAGCGCGCGGACGATCCCACCGGGGCCCGACGTGTCGCCCACCGACTGATAAATACCGTATTTTTCAGGCGTGTGGATATCGCTACCCATTTCCTGTAAGGTTGCAGGGAGAATGGAAATAACGACGAAATCCGCACCCGACAACGCTTCTTTGAGCGTATCCGCCGCGAAATATTTCCAATTCCCAACCGCTTCTTCTTTTGCGGAATACATATTCCCGATAATCACGTTCGCAGCGGCAGCCTCGCGGTCGATATCGTACAAATACACCGAGCCGCTCATAGCAGGCTCTAACGCCAAATCGCTCATCAGCTTTCTCGCCCAGCCGCGCGAACCGCCGCCGATATACGCGATTTTCAAATTCTCTGCTTTCGTATGGTTTTCAATATAATTCATTAGTCTAACCCTCCACTAATATACGCCAATTTAATTCCAAAGCGTGGGCTTACCGTCCACGTAATGCCAGTACGAACCCTCTTCGTCAGGTTTGGATTCTGAATATAACGCAAGATTCACAAGCGGTTCGTCGTTGTCGTCCAAGCCGATCAAATGATCGTTACCCGAGGCAAAACGGATAGCGTTCCATTCCGCTTGCGTACCCTCGAAGAAAATCGTTTTGTACGCTCTGTAATAAGCGTCGCCTTCCTCTTTCAAGAACGCCTCCTTGCCTACCGTCTTCAAATTCTTATTGATAACGAGTTCAACGATATACCCGTTATAACGGAACGCCAATTCGTCAATCGTCTCCACCTTTTCGCCAAGCTTCACGTAACGGATCATATACGAATTTCTAAACGCACTCTTGCCGATAGTTTTGCAATTATCGCCGATGACAAGCGACGTGATAAACTGCACGCCATAGCCCGCGTAATCGCCGATATCCGTCACGTCGTCGGGAATAACGACGTCCGCGCTTTTGCTAAGCTCGATAGCGATAACCGACTTTCTCTCGCCTTCGATATAATAGACCAACCCGTTATTTTCGTCCTTGACGATTCTCGTCGGCTCGTCGCCCGTGCGCACGTACCAAGCGTACAAGCCCACACCGCCGTTATCATTCGAGCCGAGCGTAATCGTCAAGCTCGAACGGTTATAAATCTCTCTAATGAGCCAACACCTGTCAAACGCGTTTGTGCCGATAGAAACAAGCGATTCACCAAGCGTAAGCTGATAGAACTTGCGGCATTTTGAAAACGCGTTCTCGCCGATGGACATAACCCCGTCGCCCAGCACCACGTCGCGCAAGAGCGAACAGGACGCAAACGCGCTATCGCCAATCTGCGTAACACCGTTTCCCAAATGCACGTATTCTATAGCCTCACACAGCTGAAAAGCAGCGTTCCCAATCACGGTCGGCGCGCCGTCGGGGATATCCAAGCCCTTGAGCGCCTTACATCCGTAAAATGCACGGTTGCCAATCGTTTCCAAACCCGTTCCTACCGTCACGGTGTTCAATTTATCGCACACCTCGAACGCACTGTCGGATAAAGTCTTCAACGCGTCGGAAAAGGCAACCGAGCGCAATCTCATACATCCAAAAAACGCTTTTTTACCAACAAAAGTAACCGATTCAAACGTAGAAACGCTTTCCATGCTATGGCAGTACGCAAAGGCACTGTCCGCGATATAGCTCACATTTTTGCCTATAGTCACGGTCGTCAAATTAGAGCAGTTCTCAAACGCACCCGCTTGAATGGTTGTCACGCTGTCGGGCACGGTAAGGACACCGATTTCCGTTTCAGCGGCAAACGCCTTTTCACCAATCGTCGTAACGGGCTCGCCGTCGTATTCGGCGGGAATAACCAAAATCCCCTCCTCGTACGTACCAATCCCCACGACGGCATACCCATCGTCAACGCGCTCAAATTCCAGCGACGGCCCTTGCGGCGCGGGCGGGTTGTTATTACCGTTGTCCGCAGGCTTCATACTCTCGCAAGCCACCGCCCCGCCACAAAGCGCAACGGCAAACAAACCTATACAAACACTTAATAATTTTCTTTTCATATTTCTTCGAAATTCCTTTCGTTTATTTTCAAATTTCCCTTGACAGTCGTCAAAAACCGTGTTATAATATGTGTATATTAATTCCATAAAAAAAGGAATATTTATATATGTCGTATTACAACTTACAACATAAAAATCAACCCGTAGGTCATAACATGGGTCCTTTGCATACCCATGATTTTTTCGAGCTTGAATTTTTAGCCACAGGCGAACGGTATTACTTTACCAAATCGCAAATGTATAAAATGGAAGCTCCTACGCTGCTCGTATTACCGCCCCATTCGACGCACAAATTCGAATCGAACGGTTGCGAAGTATATACGCTCCAAATCTCGCCTGAAAGTTTAAGCGAAGACCAGCGCAACTTTTTAAACCATCTTGCAAAGAAAGGCGTTTTACGCTTTCCCACGTCCAAGCTTTCGCCCCTTTGCTCTACGTTCGATACGCTTTTACAAATTTATAATTCTTTCCCCTTTAACGCGCATAAGAAAATGGTGTTTAGCGCCAACTTGGGCAAGCTTTTTCATATGTTCTATTCGTATGCCAACGTCCAAACACACGATACGCATTATTCATTGGTCGCGGACGTCAACCCGTCCACCGCACCCGTTATCTTAAAGGTTCTCGACTTTTTACATAACCATTACACCGAGCAATTTTCTTTGGACGATTTGTGTAAACGCTTTCACGTTTCCAAATCCTATCTTTCCGCAACGTTCTTGCGCGCAACCAATACGACGGTTTTTCAGTACAAGCTCTCCTTGCAGCTCCAAGAAGCAAAACGCCTGTGCCGCGAAACGCGCCATTCCTATGAAAAAATAGCCGAACTGACGGGCTTTTCGTCGGGGAATTATTTCCGCTTGATTTTCAAAAAGCACGAAGGTCAAACTCCTAACCAGCATCGTTATAATTCCTTGGAAAAACGCAAGAAAGGCAACTGAGTATTTGCAAAATATTTTGCAAGTAAGAAGTAAAAGGTAAGAGTGAAGAAGTTCGGTGAAACTTTTAATAATTCCACACTTTTTCACTATTACTTCTTACCTATTCCCTTACTTTTGCTCCTATCTCCGCAAGCCGCTTTCAAAAAGCGGCTTGCTTTTTTTCGATAGGTTCTTTTCTCTTATCCGCTTTTAAACGGATTCACATTAAAGTTTACGTCTTATTCCGCCGTATAGCCGAATACAGGCACGCCACCTTCAATCTTCCAGCAATTGCCACCGTCGTTTACAAACGCCGACAAATCGTAGTTAGCCTCATCCGCTTTAAATGCATCCATGGTAAAATATTGACGTGCGCCTTGACAGTAGTACGCGTTGGTCGCCGTGGTATATGTCGTCGATACAGCTCCTTTCGGCTCATAAATAATATATCCGCTCTCCGTCTTTTGGTTATCGCCGTAAGCGTAACCCGTCAATGTATCCGCAACGTCATCATCGTCCGTATCCGTAGCATAATACCCTAAGCCCGCATTACTAACCGAATATACATTCTCCCAAGCTATTTCCTTTTTGCTTTGACCGTGCATCGTAGCAAATAAGCCGTTTGTATTTCCAATGTAAGTCGTATTATAAGAAACATTCAAGAAAACGTTGCGAAGTTGCGCACTTTCTGCTTCCGTTTGGTGCAGATAGTAGAACATTTCGCATTGTGCAACACTTCCTCTGTAGTTTGAGGGTATTTCAATATAAACGTTTTCAATAACTGGATCAATCGCCATAAAAGCCAAAGCACCCAAGCGATTGGATTTGCTATACGCTATAAAATTCGTCAACGCAAGATTTTTTACCGTACCGCCGTTGATAAGTTCAAACAGACCAGAAGCCCCATGTTCCATACAAATATCGCTTACCTTATGGCCTAAACCGTTGAACGTACCAGTCAAGCCAAGTTCTTTGCCTATGAACTGAGTGACACCGCGCCAATCCGTATTATCACTTGCCTTATCATTAACACCATCCTTAATTTCGTTGTTGTAAATATAATATCTTGTATCGTTCACATTAGTGATATCGTTCGCAAGCACGTAATAGCCGTCGTGTACGCACTTAGATGCGTCGATACCGTCTTGAATGGTAGCCGAAACTTTGCCCTCGCCTCCATTATCAACATTCTGCTTGATATACAAGAACGTTTCAAAGTCTTTCATTTCGTCAAATACGCTGGTTGCAATGATAAGGGGTTCTGCTTGCGCAACTGCGGAGGTTAATACGGTTGCATACGTTTCGCCTACAGGCAAGCCCGTTACGTCCGTAATCGTAAGCGTACCGTTTTCGTACGTATAAGCGTCCGCGGAAAGCTTTTCAATACCGACAAACACTTCTACGTTTTCACCCGTAGCTGTGTTTGTCGGTATTGAAAAGCTTTCCGCGGACGCTTATACGT
>SVHY01000050.1 GCA_015055545.1 Clostridiales bacterium | reverse complement strand
ACCCGATTTTGGTGATTTATTAGATGAAGAAAATTAAATAGCACGAGAAAAGGCGTGGCATCACGCCACGCCTGACTCTTAAAAAGGACAGCCTTCCCGAAAAAATCCCTTGTAGGGACTCGGTAAAGAGGTGCTTTTTTGTGGTGTATGGGGTAGTCGCTCGAAACACTGTTTTATCGGTGGTGCGCGCGAGGAGGCGAAAAGCGTTAAGCATTTGCTGTTCGCAAAGTTTGTCGCCGACGACACTTTGGCGTAGCCAATCTCCACCTCTGCCCACCAAAACACGACTTTTATGCAAAAATTAACGCATAAAGCCGTGTTTTTCTTGTTTGCGCTTTTGTGTAAAAATTTGTTCTATATTCAACGTCAGTAGTCTGCTCTACCCAGTAGATAGTCCACGGATACATCAAAATAATCGGCGATTTTTACAAGATTTTCAAGGCTTGGCTCGGCGCTGCCGTTTTCATAACGAATATACGACGGTTGCGCAATTTTTAAATAATCCGCCATTTGCCGCTGTGTCAGCTTGTTTATCTTCCGTTGCTCTATCAATCGCTCTTGAAAAATTTTCATAATATTTCCCCCTTATTCTCTTGACAATTATAGCATTTTGCTATATAATGTATTCCAAAATATAGCGTATTGCTATCAAACAGGAGTTATTTACTGCATGAAAGAGAAAGAAGGTGTGGGTTTTCGGATAATAATAATGGTATTGGCTGTGGTGTTCGTTTTTGGAATATTCGCGTTGCACGGCGTTTATGAAAAAGAGGGAATAGAACCTCGGTTAAAGATAGATAAAGAAAAGCAAACGTTAAGTTTTTACGGCGACGACGATATTAAAATTTTGCAACTGACCGATACACAGCTTTTAAAAATAGACGAAGCGGGATCGGTGATGGAAACGGTGCGAAAAACGGTGAAAAAAGCAGCGCCGGATTTAATTGTTTTGACGGGGGATAATATTTCGGATAATACGGGCGTGTCGTTGCTTTTGTGTTTAGTAAAGGGAATGGAGCAATTTGAAATACCATGGGCACCTGTATTGGGAAATCACGATTACCGTTCATTGGTTACACCGGAAAGGCAATCAAAAATATACGAAAGCGCAAAGTTTTGCTTATTTAAAAAAGGAAACGTAGTGGATTCTTACGGAAATTACGCTTATACAATCAAGAGAAACGAAACAAGCGTTTACTCGTTTTTGTTTATGGATTCAGGCAGGGATTTTCGTGATGAACACGTAGAGTGGTATGAAAATACCGTTCAAGCTCTTTCGGTTGTAAACGGTGCTGCTTTGCCAAATTGGGTGTTTTTTCATATTCCGACGGAAGAAACGCAGCTTGCATACGAGCGCGGTTTGGAAACTATGCAACCGTTAGACGGGGAAGTGAATGAGAAGATATGTATTCAATCACGAAACGTCGGTTTTTTTGAGGCGGCGAAACGAGGCGGCGCAACGGCGCTCATTTACGGTCACGATCATGTAAATACGATGATTGCGGATTATCAAGGAGTGAAATTGTGTTACGGAGTAAAATCGGGAAAAACGTCGTATTATGAAAATAGACTGCAAGGGGGCAATCTTTTCCGTTTAAAAAAGGATAATACGTTTGCGATAGAACGCATTTTCATATGACGCTGAAAACAATCAACGATAAAACGCTCAAACGGGCGTTTTTTTATTGCTCCGTTTGTTGACAAAGCGTTATGGAATATGTTAAAATATATATTGACTTAGTTAAACGAGGTGTTCATATGATATGGTCTAAAGAAGAAACGCTCTCACGCGCGGAGATGGAAAAACTGCAACTCTCGCGTTTGCAAGAAACGGTAGCAAGGGTATACGAAAAAGTGCCGTATTACCGCGCAAAAATGGACGAAAAAGGCGTAAAGCCGCAGGATATCCAAACGTTGAAAGACTTGGCAAAATTGCCGTTTACGACAAAGCAGGATATGCGCGATACTTACCCGTTCGGGTTGTTTGCCGTACCCAAAGACGAGCTAGTGCGTATTCACGCGAGTTCGGGCACGACGGGCAAACCTACCGTCGTTGGGTATACCCGCGGCGATTTGGATACGTGGACGGACTGCGTTTCCCGTATCGCGTGCATGGGCGGTGCAACTGAAAAAGACGTAGCGCAAATTTGTTTTGGTTACGGTATGTTTACGGGCGCGCTGGGACTGCATTACGGTTTGGAAAAAATCGGTGCGGCAATCGTACCATCGTCTACGGGTAATTCCGAAAAACAACTGATGTACATGAAAGATTTCGGGACGAGCTTGCTCGTTGCTACGCCGTCGTATGCGTTGCGCCTTGCGGAAGTTGCCCGAGAAATAGGGATTGATCCCAAAAAGGATTTGGGTGTAAAAATCGCGCTTGTCGGTAGTGAGCTTTTGACGGACGCTATGCGTGAAGAAATGCACGCGGTTTGGGGTAAAGACGTGAAAATTACCTCTAACTATGGCATGAGCGAATTGATGGGCCCCGGCGTTTCGGGCGAATGTTTGGAATTTTGCGGTATGCATATTAACGAGGATTATTTCATACCCGAAATTATCGATAGCGAAACGGGCGATGTATTGCCCGCAGGCGAAAAGGGCGAACTCGTTATCACCTGTATTAAAAAGGAAGGGTTACCGCTTATCCGTTACCGTACGAAAGATATTACGCGGCTGTTCTATGAACCGTGCGCGTGCGGCAGAACGACTTGCAGAATGGAAAATCTTTCGGGTAGAAGCGACGATATGTTGAAGATTCGTGGGGTAAACGTATTCCCCGGTCAAATCGAAGAAGTGGTTTTGTCGGTGGAAGAACTTGGCCCGCACTACGAAATTATCGTGGAAAGAGAAGGGTATTCGGATAAACTCACCGTGCGCGTGGAATTGAACAAAGAAACGGACTCGTTTGCCGAATTGCAGCGCATTGAAAAAGTAACGCGCAACAAGCTGAAAGTGATACTTGGTTTGGACGCGAAAATTCAACTGGAATCGCCCAACACCTTGCAACGTTTTGAGGGTAAGGCAAAGCGTATTAAAGACTTGCGCAACGTGAAATAAGGAGGAAATTATGGTTACCAAACAAATCTCGGTGTTTATTGAAAACAGAAAAGGAAGACTTGGGGATATTCTCGATGTATTAAAGGAGAACGGCGTTAATATTTTATCGCTCAGTCTTTCGGATACTGCGGAATACGGACTGTTGCGCGTGATTGCCGATAAACCGCAAGCGGGGAAAGCGGCGCTTACAAGCGCGGGGTTTTCAGGTATGCTTACGGACGTGTTTATTTTAAAAATTCCGCACGAACCGGGCGCGCTGCAAAACATTTTACGTACCATTTCCGACGAAGAAATTAACGTAGAATATATGTACGGGCTTTCCGTGGACGGCGGTGAGGCGTCTATCGTTGTGAAAACGTCCGATTTAGAAAAAGCGGATAAAGCGTTTGCCAAACACGGTATTGAAACGTTGTCCTACGAACAGCTGTAATCTGTATTGGGGAAGAACAAGATGAAACAACGATACGAATATACGCATTTTGGCGTAATGCTGGATATGTCGCGCAATGCCGTGATGAAAGTTTCCGAAGTGAAACGTATGATAGACTGTTTGCAAAAAATGGGCTATAATACGTTGGAATTGTATACGGAAGACACCTACGAAATCAAAGGCGAACCCTACTTTGGTTATATGCGCGGACGGTATACGGGCACGGAGCTCAAAGACATTGACGCGTACGCAAGGGCGCGCGGCATAGAACTGATTCCCTGTGTGCAAACGTTGGCGCATTTTACGAACTTGGTTCGCCATAGAGCGTATGCAGAAATAGTCGATTGCAACGATATTTTGCTTATCGACGAACCGAAAACGTACGAACTGATCGACAAAATTTTTGCAACGCTTGCGGAAAATTTTACGTCGCGATTAGTCAATATCGGTATGGACGAAGCACATATGGTAGGGCTTGGTAAATACTTGGATAAACACGGTTATCAAGACCGCTTTCAGTTATTGCTGCGCCATTTAAACAAAGTGGTGGAAATTGCGAAAAAGTACGGTTTTACGCCGCATATGTGGAGTGATATGTTCTTCCGCTTGGCGAATAAAGGGGGATATTACGTGCAAGAAGTGCAAAAATTTCCCGATGAAGTGATTGCCACAGTGCCTGAAAGCGTAGAGCTTGCGTACTGGGATTATTACCATACGAAAGAAAAGGATTACGACGTCATGTTCGATACGCACGCGCAATTCAATCGCAAGGTTTGGTTTGCGGGTGGAGTGTGGAGCTGGAACGGTTTTGCGCCGCTCAATTGGTATTCCGTGAAGAGTATGAAACCCGCCATGCAAAGCGTGGTAAAACACGGAATAAAAGACGTTTTATTGACGTTATGGGGGGATGACGGAAAGGAATGTTCCTACTTTTCGCTGTTGCCGTCGCTGTATGCGATTCGGCAGTATGTGGACGGGAATTTCGACGAGGATAAAATTAAGAAAGGTTTTTACAGCCTTTTCAAAATCAAATACGACGATTTTATGGCGTTGGATTTACCCAGTCGCACGGGCGCGTGTAATCCTGACGGCGAAGAAATTCGTCAAAACGCTTGCAAATGCTTGTTGTATGCCGATCCGTTTATGGGGATAAAGGACAAGGCGATTGTAAACGTCCGTCCTATTCCGTATACACAACACGCGGCAACGTTAAAGGCGGCGGCAAAGCGCGCAGGGGATTTTGCCTATTTGTTCGATACGCTATCCAAATTATGTAGCGTTATGGCGACCAAAGCGGAGCTCAGTGTAAAAACCCGCCGTGCATACGAGGCGCGGGATAACAAAACGCTTGCGGGGCTTATCAAGGATTACGCGGCGACGGAAAAGGCGTTGTCGGTGTTTTACGCGGCGTATCGCGCGCTTTGGTATAAAGAAAACAAAGCGTTTGGCTTTGAAGTACAGGATATCCGTTTAGGTGGGCTTATGCAACGCTTGAAAAATTGTCGTGAGCGCTTGACGGCATACGTAAAAGGCAAGATAAGCGCTATCGACGAATTAGAACAGGAAATTTTGCCGCACGAGGCGCTGAATTATTTTCAATATAATAACTACGCGCAAACGGTTTCGTTTAATAAATTATAATCTTGGCGATTTTTTTGTGAAAAATTCACAAAGAAAAAAAGAGTAAAAAATTTGCGTTTGTATACTTGCATTTTTTTATTTGTTTTGTTATAATGATATACAGGGTGAAAAGCGTTGGGAAAGGAAGCGTGATATGATGTACTTACGAAGAAAGAAAAAAGTCTTTTCTTGCTCTGCACGTTGCGGGGGACAAGTGTATGGTGCGCCTTTGCACGCGGAAAAATCGGCTTTTTGCGCCGAAAAAACGGTATAAAACGGGAGGAGTGCAAGTTTGCGCTCCTTTTTGATTAAAATCTTTGGAGAATTTTTATGGCAAAAGTAGGTATTTTAATGGGTAGTAAATCGGATTTCGACGTGGTAAAACCCGCCGTAACCGTACTCAAAAAATTCGGGGTGGAAACGGAAGTTAGAGTAATTTCCGCGCACCGTACTCCCGACGAGGCGCACGATTTTGCGTCGAATGCGAAAAAGAACGGCATAGAAGTTTTGATTTGCGCGGCGGGAAAAGCGGCGCACCTTGGCGGCGTGATTGCGGCGATGACGACTTTGCCCGTTATTGGTTTGCCTGTCAAGACGGATATGATGGGAGGCTTGGACAGTTTGCTTTCTATCGTACAAATGCCCGCAGGTATTCCCGTGGCGACGGTAGGCGTGAACGGCGGTGAAAACGCTGGTTTGTTGGCACTTCAAATTTTGGGTATTAAATATCCTGAAATTGAAAAACAACTTGCCGACTACAAGCAAGCAATGCGCGATAAAATAAACGCGGACGATAAAGCTTTGCAAGAACTTTTGTAATAGAGTAAAGGAGAAAAATACATGGCAGTACTTGGTATTTTCGGCACGGAAACGGCAGACGTAGCTTCGAGTATTTATTACGGTTTGTACGCATTACAGCACCGCGGACAAGCCAGCAGCGGGATTGTCGTCAACGATGACGGCGTTTTCCACGCGTATAAGGATTCGGGGCTTGTCAACGAAGTATTTACGCCGCGCGTATTAAAATCGCTCGGTTTAGGCCAAATAGCGGTAGGGAACGTGCGTTACGGTACGTCGGATACGAAAGACCGTATTAACGCCGAACCGATTGTCGTTAATCACAGTAAGGGAAAAATGGCGATTTCGCTTGACGGAAAACTTGTCAACGGCGCGCAGTTGAAAGAGGAAATGGAAATGAAAGGTTCGATTTTCCATACGGGCAACGACGCGGAAATTATTTCAGCCGTTATCATTATGGAACGTATCCGTTCCTCGTCTATAGAAGAAGCGGTAAGCCGTGCGATGGACAAGCTCGAGGGCGCGTATTCGCTTATCGTTATGTCCCCGCAAAAACTCATTGCCGTGCGTGATAAACGCGGTTTTCACCCCCTGTCTTTTGGACAGAGAAACGACGGCGAATACGTCATTTCCAGTGAAACGTGTGCGCTCAATTCAGTGGGCGCAACGTTTATTCGCGATATTGAACCAGGTGAACTCGTGGTGTTCTCGAAGGAGGGTATCCGTTCGGTAAAGGAACATTGCGGAAAGGAAAAAGAAAGCCTTTGCGTGTTTGAATATCTGTACACCTCCCGTCCCGATTCGGTGATTGCAAGTTGTTCCGTGCATAAAGCGAGAAAGCGCGCAGGTGCATTGCTTGCTAAAGCTTTCCCCATCGACGCAGACGTGGTTATCGGCGTTCCCGATTCAGGCTTGGACGCGGCGCTTGGATATGCGGAGGAGTCGGGGATTCCGTACGGCATTGGGCTTATCAAGAATAAATATATCGGCAGAACGTTTATCGACCCCGGTCAAAACGTGCGCGAAGATAAAGTAAAAATCAAGCTTAATCCCGTGGAAGAAACGGTACGCGGTAAGCGCGTGATTATGGTAGACGATTCCATCGTCCGCGGTACGACGTCGGCAAGAACGGTAAAACTTTTGCGCGACGTGGGCGCAAAGGAAATACATTTGCTTTCGTCTGCACCAGCTTTCTTGAACCCCTGCTATTACGGTACGGACATAGCGGATCGCAAAGTGTTGATTGCGTGCAATCATACGTTAGACGAGATGAAGAAAATTATCGGAGTCGATTCTGTCGGATTCTTACCCTTAGAAGACGTAGAGAAGTTGGGCGAAGCGGGTACGTGTAAAGGCTATTGCAAAGCTTGCTTTGACGGCAAATACCCTACCTACGAACCGAAAGAATACGTAAACAAATTCGATATGAAAATATCTGAAAACAAAGATAAAAATTAAATGGAGAATATAAAATGGCTATTTCTTACAAAGACAGCGGCGTAGACGTAACGCGTGGCTACAAAGCGGTAGAACTTATGAAAAAACACGTAAAATCCACCTATAACGACAACGTTATCGGGGATTTAGGCTCGTTTGGCGGATTTTTCTCAATTGCAAACGAAAAGATGGAAGAACCCGTTTTGGTTGCGGGTACGGACGGCGTAGGTACGAAACTTAAATACGCGTTCTTGCTTGAAAAACACGACACGATCGGTATCGACGCGGTGGCTATGTGCGTGAACGATATCGTTTGCCAAGGTGCAAAACCCTTGTTCTTCCTTGATTACTACGCTTGCGGTAGATTGTATCCCGAAGCGGAATCGGAAGTGGTAAAAGGTATCGCGGAAGGCTGTAAACAAGCGGGCTGCGCGCTCATCGGCGGTGAAACGGCGGAAATGCCCGGTTTCTATCCCGACGGCGAATACGATTTGGCTGGCTTTGCCGTGGGTATCGTCGATAAGAAAAAGGTTATCAACGGTAAGGATATTAAGGCAGGCGACGTGCTGATCGGGATTAAGTCCTCGGGCGTTCATTCTAACGGTTATTCGCTCGTTAGAAAACTGTTTGGCGACGAAGATAAAGCGGCGCTTGAAAAATACGACGAAGAACTCGGCGCGACGGCGGCGGAAGTGTTGTTAAAACCTACGAAGATTTACGTCAAGAGCATTTTGGCATTAATTGAAAAGGTAGAAGTAAAGGGTATCGCGCATATCACGGGCGGCGGCTTTATCGAAAACGTTCCCAGAATTTTGCCCGACGGCGTTGGTTGTGAGATTGAGAAAAATTCTTACGACGTTCCTCCCGTATTCAAGGTTATGCAAAAGCGCGCGGGTATCACCGACGAACAAATTTACAACACCTTTAACATGGGTATCGGTATGGTCGTATGCGTTGCGCCCGAAAACGTGGATAAGGCAATGGAACAGTTGCGCGCCACAGGTGAAGATGTTTGCGTAATCGGTAAGACGGTTGCGGGCAAAGGCGTAATCTTAAAATAAAACGGCGTATATGCGGCGCAATACTTTGTCGTTTTGACAAAAAGGCTTTAAAGGATTCACTATGAAAAAAATAGCAGTATTTGCATCGGGCGGCGGCACGGATTTTCAATCGATTATCGACGCGAACGCCAAAGAGCAATTTTGCACAATCGAATACTTGGTGGCGGGCAAACCGCAAATCGGCGCGATAGAAAGAGCAACCAAAGCGGGTATAAAAACGCTTGCGTTTGATAAAAACGTATTCGCAGACAAGGCGGCGTTTTACGATTACGTAGCCGACGTTTTGAAAAACAGCGGTGTGGAATATATCGTTTTGGCGGGTTGGTTATCCGTCGTTCCCGCATCGTTTATCAAGCAGTTTGAAAACGCTATCATCAATATCCACCCGTCGCTTATTCCCGCTTTTTGCGGTATGGGCTATTACGGACTGAAAGTACACGAGGCGGCGATTGCGTACGGCGTTAAGCTGAGCGGCGCAACCGTGCATTTCGTGGAGGCGGACGTAGACGGCGGCGCGATTATTATGCAACGCGCGGTTGCGGTTGAACCGGACGACACGCCCGAAACGTTACAACAACGGATTTTAAAAGTAGAACACGAAATGCTCCCTAAGTGCGTGAAACTGTTATGCGCGGGAAAAATTGAAAAACGCGGTAGAACGACCGTCGTAAAAGAATAAAGGAAGAAATTATGAACGTTTTAGTGATTGGAAACGGCGGCAGAGAACACGCCATCGTACAGGCATTAAGAAAATCCCCGAAAGTGGATAAAATCTACGCAATGAAAGGCAATGCGGGTATCGGCGAGCTTGCCGAGCTTGTCAATCTTGATTATTGCGATATCAAAGCAGTGGGCGACTGGGTGGACGCGCATACGGAAATCGATTATACCGTAGTTGCGCCCGACGACCCGTTGGCGCTGGGCTTGGTGGACGAGCTGGAAAGCCGCGGACACCGTGTGTTCGGGCCGCGTAAAAACGCCGCGATTATCGAGGCAAGTAAGGCTTTTTCCAAAGAGCTTATGAAAAAATACGGCATACCTACGGCGAAGTACGAAACGTTTTCCGATTACGAAAGCGCGAAAGCGTACGTAGATACGTGCGATATCCCCGTCGTATTAAAGGCGGACGGCTTAGCGCTTGGCAAGGGCGTGTTGATTTGCAAAACGCGCGAAGAAGCACAAGACGGCATTAGAGAAATGATGCTGGATAAAAAATTCGGCTCGGCAGGCAATAAGGTTGTCGTAGAAGAATTTTTGGAAGGACCGGAAGTTTCCGCGCTTGCGTTCACGGACGGCAAGACGATGAAACCGATGATTACAAGCTGTGATCACAAACGCGTATTCGACGGCGACGAGGGTTTGAATACGGGCGGTATGGGTACGTTTTCGCCCGCACCGTTCTACGGTGAAAAAACGCAAAAAGAAGTGATGGAGAAGATAATGCTCCCCACCATGTATGCGATGAACGCCGAAGGTAGAACGTTTAAAGGGGTGCTGTATTTCGGGCTTATGAAGACGAAAGACGGCATGAAAGTTATCGAATACAATTCCCGTTTCGGTGATCCTGAAACGCAGGTGCTGTTGCCTATGCTCAAAACGGATTTGATGGATATTTTTGAAGCGATCACGGACGAGCGTTTGGACGAAGTGGAGATCGAATGGGAAGAGGGCGCGTGCGTATGCGTTGTGCTTGCAAGCGGGGGTTATCCCACGGCGTATGAAAAGGGCAAGGAAATTACGATAGGCGATTTGGACGAGGGTGTCGTGTTGTGCCATGCGGGTACGAAAATGAAAGACGGGAAACTCGTTACGGACGGCGGCAGAGTTTTGGGCGTATGCGCCAAGGGCGAAACGATTGAGCTTGCTCGGCAAAAAGCGTATAAAAACGTAGAAAAAATATCGTTCGATAAAATGCATTATCGCAAAGATATCGGCATTAAATACAGGGATATCAGTAGGGAGTAATAGACAAATGATTTATAGAATTTTCGTAGAAAAGAAAGATAACGTACAGGCAAGAAAGGAACAGGCAGACGTAAAGACGTTGCTCAATATCAATGCGGAAGATTTCCGTTTGGTGCTCCGCTACGACGTGGAGGGGCTGGAAGAAAGCGAGCTTGGCGCGGCGATTTCGTCCGTGTTCTCCGAACCGCCCGTAGACAACGTATATTTGGAAACCTTGGAAATTTCCCAAGGCTATAAGGCGTTTGCCGTCAGTTATTTGACGGGACAATACGACCAACGCGCAGACAGCGCGGCACAATGCGTGCAACTGTTGACGAGAAAAGCGCGTCCTATGGTTAAATGCGCAAGAGTGTATATGGTCAAAGGCGTTTCTGACGACGAACTCAATGCTATTAAAAAGCATATCATCAACCCCGTGGAAAGCGAAGAAGTCGGTTTTGAAAAGCCGACGACGTTAAAGCGCGAAACGGTGGAAGGCGCGCCCGTTTGCGACGTGGACGGGTTTATTCAAATGACCGATAGCGAAATTGCGGCGTATCATAAGTCGATCGGCTTTGCCATGAGCGTTGCCGATTTGGCGTTCGTGCGCGATTATTTCAAGAGCGAAAAGCGCAACCCTACGGAAACGGAACTCAAAGTTATCGATACGTATTGGTCGGATCATTGCCGTCATACGACGTTCGCTACGGAGCTGAAAAACGTAAAAATATCTTCGGAAAACGCGGCGATTGAAAAGGCGTATCATTTATACGAAGATTTGTATAAAGAACTTAACGGTAACCGCCCCGACAAATATCCTTGTCTTATGGACTTGGCGACGATTGCGGCGAAAAAATTAAAGAAAGACGGCAAGCTCGACAACCTCGACGTTTCCGACGAAATCAACGCTTGCTCTATTCAAATCGAGGCGGAAATCGACGGTAAAAAAGAACAATATCTCGTTATGTTCAAAAACGAAACGCATAACCACCCTACGGAAATCGAACCGTTCGGCGGTGCGGCGACCTGTCTTGGCGGCGCGATTCGCGATCCGCTCAGCGGCAGAACGTACGTGTATCAAGCAATGCGCGTAACGGGCGCGTCCGATCCCAGAGAGAAGCTAGAGGACACACTTGCGGGTAAACTTCCCCAACGCGCGATTACGCAACGCGCGGC
>SVHY01000049.1 GCA_015055545.1 Clostridiales bacterium | reverse complement strand
TCAGCAACAAACCCTTGGCGGGAGATGAAATTGCCGCTCTTTCCACATACGCTGTGCTTGGCGGCGTGAACGCGGTTGCTCCGCAAAAGAAAGCGGTGTACGGCGATGAAAAAGCGAAATACACGGTTGCGCTTTGGAATTTCGGTTGTAAAAACAGCGTAATAAATACACTCGTGAAACAAGGTTTGCGTGTTGTGGAAATGCCCGCAAGCGCAACGGCGGAAGAAATTTTGGCTTTGCAAACGGACGGCGTAGTGATTACGGGCGGCGCAGGCAACCCTGCGGAAAACGACGAAGCGATTGAACAAATCAAGAAAGTGGTTGGAAAAACGCCTGTGTTTGGTATTGATTTCGGACATTTGCTGCTGGCGTTGGCACTTGGCGGAACGACCAAACGCCATAAATACGGGCATCGCGGTGGCAATCAGCCAGTGAAATGCACGACGACGGAACGGGTATACGTTTCGTCGCAAAACCACGGATATACGGTTTCGGAAAAATCGATTACGGCGGGAGAGTTGTCGTTTGTGAGTGTAAACGACGGGTCTTGCGAGGGTATTGATTACCCTGCGTATAAGGCGTTCAGCGTGCAGTTTGACCCTGAATGTTGCTGGCTTGGAAACGAAAAAAATCCTTTATACGAAAAATTCTTTGCGCTCATGCAAAAGGAGAAAGAAAATGCCTAAAAGAAGTGATATTAAAAAAGTGTTGGTTATCGGTTCAGGACCGATCGTTATAGGACAAGCTGCGGAATTCGACTATGCAGGCGCGCAAGCGTGCCGCGTTATGAAGAGCGAAGGTATCAACGTCGTGCTTTGTAATTCCAACCCCGCAACCATTATGACGGATAAGGCGCTTGCCGATGAAATTTATCTCGAACCGCTTACGGAAGAAAGCTTAAAGCGTATCATTATCAAGGAAAAACCCGACAGCTTACTCGCTTCGCTTGGCGGACAAACGGGGCTTACGATGGGTTGTAAGCTTGCAAAATCAGGCTTTTTAGACGAACACGGCGTGAAACTCATCGGTACGAAATTGGACGCTATCGACCGTTCGGAAGATAGAGAATTGTTCAAAGAAACGATGGAAAAAATCAATCAGCCTTGCGTTCCTTCCGATATCGCGTATACGGTGGAGGAATGTGTGGCGATTGCAAACAAACTGGGTTATCCCGTTATTATTCGTCCTGCATACACGCTCGGCGGCGCAGGTGGCGGCGTTGCGTACAACGAAGAGGAACTCCGCTTAATTTCCCACAACGGGCTTATGCTTTCGCCTATTACGCAGGTTTTGATTGAAAAATATATTGCGGGCTGGAAAGAAATTGAATTTGAAGTTATCCGCGACAGTAACGGCAATGTGCTCACCGTTTGTTCGATGGAAAACGTAGACCCCGTTGGTATTCACACGGGCGATTCAATCGTCGTAGCACCTGCGGTTACGCTCTCTACGAAAGAATATAATATGCTCCGTACGGCGGCGCTTGCGATTATTACCGAACTTGGCATTGAGGGCGGTTGTAACGTACAGTTTGCGCTCAACCCCGATTCGTTTGAATATTCGGTTATCGAAGTGAACCCGCGCGTTAGCCGTTCCTCGGCGCTTGCCTCCAAAGCAACCGGTTTCCCGATTGCAAAAGTTACGTCCAAAATTGCGCTTGGGTATACGCTCGACGAAATCGTGAACGACGTTACGGGTAATACGTACGCGTGTTTTGAACCGACGATCGACTATCTCGTCGTTAAAATGCCCAAGTGGCCGTTTGACAAGTTCTTGTATGCAAAGCGTGAACTGGGTACGAGAATGAAAGCGACGGGCGAAGTTATGTCTATCGGTACGTCCTTTGAAATGGCGATTATGAAAGCGGTGCGCGGCGCGGAAATTTCCACGAGCACGATGAACTATAAAAAGTTTATCAATACGCCGAAAGAAGAATTGAAAGCAAAGCTTTCCGAAATGACGGACGAACGTATCTTCGTCGTATACGCCGCGCTCAAAAAAGGCGTTAGCGTAGACGAGGTGTTTAATATCACCAAAATCGATAGATGGTTCTTGAATAAATTCAAAAACCTTATCGCTTACGAAGAACGTTTACAGACGGAAAAACTTACTCGCGCTTTGTACGACGAGGGTAAACGCCTTGGCTATCTCGATAAGGATATCGAAGCGATTAGCGGTCAAAAAGTACCGTATAGAAAGAAAGTTGCCTATAAAATGGTAGATACTTGCGCGGCGGAGTTCCCCGCAAAAACACCGTATTTCTACTCGACGTTCGACCCGCACGAACACGACGAAGCTAAACCATTTGTTGGTAAGAACGGCAAAAAGCGTATCGTCGTTATCGGTTCAGGTCCTATCCGTATCGGTCAGGGTATCGAATTCGACTATTCGTCCGTGCATTGTGTTTGGACTTTGAAAGAACTTGGCTATGAAGTGGCTATTATTAACAACAACCCCGAAACGGTTTCCACCGATTTCGATACGGCGGACAGATTGTATTTTGAGCCGCTTACCCCCGAAGACGTGCAACATGTGCTTGACGTGGAAAAACCGTACGGCGTTATCATTACGTTCGGCGGTCAAACGGCAATTAATCTTTGCGCGTATTTCGATACGCACGGTATCCGTATTTTGGGTACGTCCGCAGATAGCGTCGATAGAGCGGAGGATAGAGAACGTTTTGAGGCGTTGCTTGAAAAATATTCTATTCCCCGTCCGAAAGCAATTACGGTTATGACCAAGGACGAAGCGCTTGCTGCGGCGGCAAAACTGGAATATCCCGTTCTTTTACGTCCGTCCTACGTTATCGGCGGTCAAAACATGACGATTGCGTTCACGGAAGAAGACGTATGCCGCTATATGGACGTTATTTTGGCGCAAGGGATTGAGAATCCCGTGCTTTGCGATAAATATTTGATGGGTACGGAATTGGAAGTAGACGCGATTTCGGACGGTAACGACGTGCTTATCCCCGGGATTATGCAGCATATCGAACGTACGGGTATTCACTCGGGCGACTCGATTGCCGTATACCCGCCGTATAATTTGGACGATACGATGCTTGAAAAGATTATCGAAGTTTCCACGCAACTTGCGCTCGAATTAAAGACGAAAGGCCTTATCAATATTCAATATTTGATTTATCGTAATCAACTCTACGTTATTGAAGTGAACCCTAGAGCATCGCGTACCGTGCCTTATATTTCCAAAGTAACGGGCGTACCGATGGTAGAGCTTGCGACGAAAATTATCGTAGGCGCAAAGCTTAAAAAACTCGGCTACGGTACGGGCTTATATCCGTCGTCGCCGTACTATGCAGTCAAAGTTCCCGTATTCAGTTTTGAAAAACTCAACGACGTCAACTCGCAGCTTGGTCCGCAAATGAAATCGACAGGCGAAGTACTCGGTATTGGTAAAACGTTGGAAGAGGCAATGTTCAAAGGTCTTGTTTCCGCGGGCTTCAAAATGTGTCACCCGTCCGAACGTCGTCCTGTCGGTGTGTATATGACGGTAAACGATCAAGACAAGCTCGACGTGCTCACGATAGCGAAGAAGTTCGGCGATTTGGGCTGTAATATGTACGCAACCAAAGGTACGGCAAAGGTAATTGAAGATTTGGGCTTTGATTGTACGGTGGTAGATAGATTGTCCGCAACGGATACGGTTATTAAGCTCATGGACGAAGGTAAGATAGACTATCTCGTGTATACGGGTAAAACGGATATGGAATCTATCAACGACTTTATCCGTTTGCACCACCATGCGATTTTGCTTGGCATTACCGTTCTCACTGCGCTTGATACGGCGAACGCGCTTGCGGATATTCTTGCAAGCCGTTTCACGGAAAACAATACCGAGCTTGTCGACATTAACGATTTGCGTAGCGAGAAATTAAAACTTAACTTCACGAAAATGCAGTCTTGCGGTAACGATTATATCGTATTCGATAACCGCGACGGCAAAATCACTTGCCCTGAATCGATTGCGGCAAACTACGTGCAGCCGCATTACGGTATCGGCGGCGACGGTATCGTGCTTATTGAAAACTCTGACGTTGCAGACGCGAAAATTCGCGTGTTTAATAGAAACGGTACGGAAGCGCCTACGGGCGGGAATGCGATTCGCTGTATCGGTAAATATTTATACGAAAAGAATATCGTCCGTAAGAACGATATGAAGATTGAAACGGCTACGGGCGTTTGCGATTTGAAAGTGTATTCGTTTAGTGGTAAGGTTAATTCCGCAAGTGTAAACCTTGGCAAAGCCGAGCTTGCCGGCAAGAAGATTCCTTGCGTATGGAACGAAGAACGAATCGTAGGTAAAACGATTACCGTCGGTGGTGAAGAATACAAAGTAACGCTCGTTAACGTGGGTAATCCTCATTGTGTCGTATTCTGTGATAAAGTGGATGCGGTGGACGTTGCTCGAATCGGTCAAGAATTTGAAGAATGTGACTATTTCCCGCAAGGTATCAACGTAGAATTCGTGCGCTTGGTCAACAAAGCGACGCTGAAAATGCGCGTTTGGGAACGTGGCAGCGGTGAAACGTGGGCTTGCGGTACGGGCGCTTGCGCGGCGGTGGTCGCGGCGACCCTTGCAGGGTATTGTAATAAAGACGATATTATTACGGTGAAATTACGTGGCGGCGATTTGACGGTTGTTTACCGCGCGGACGGTGACGTGGAATTATCGGGTAGTGTGAAAACGGTATACGAAGGCACGTTTGAGATTTAAAACGGCTTTAAGGAGGGCGAACGATGGACGTTTTTTACGAGGAAAGCGCGATCAATCAAAACGCGAAAAAAGACGCGAGAAAATATAAGATTATACACTACGTATCCTATTTCTTTTTGATTGTGGGTATTATCATGTTAGTCATCATGCTGTTTAATTTCCCGTTTGCAGGTAGCGGCGAAACGGTGAACAGTTTCCGTGCCTTTTACGGGTTTATCGGCATACAGGGTTTGTTTTTCTTGCTCATTTGGTTTGTTTTGATGAAACTCAAACGCCGTTTTAATGCAAGCTACGATTACTGTTTCGTTTCGGGCGAACTCCGTATATCCAAGGTCTTTAATATCAACCGTAGAAAGTTGGTTGTGCGGATTGATTGTGAAGACATGATTCAAGTGGGCGATATCGATAATCCCTCTTACGAACGTTTCAAGAGTGATCCGATGACGAAAGAGGTTATTTGCACGCCCAACGTCGAGGCTGCGGAAGGAAAGTTCTTTATGTACGTGCTTGCAAATATCAACGGCAAAAAGCTCTACGTGTTGGAATGTCGTGAAAATCTTTTGATGAATATTATGAAATTCGCAAAACGTAGCGTTTTGGAAAGCGATTACGTCATGCAGGAGCGTAAACAAAAATAATGTTATATTTCGATAACGCCGCCACGACGAAACCGTCTGAAACTGCGTTTTCGCGTGCGCGGGCATTTGCCTTGGAACAATTTTATAATCCCTCGGCGTTGTATAACGAAGGGTATGCTTTGCAGAGCGAGCTGAAAAAAGCGCGCTCCGCTTTGCTTTCCAAGGTCGCCGACGAATCTGCTTTTGAGCTTGTTTTCACGTCTTGCGGTACGGAATCGGACAACCAAGCGATTTTCGGCTTTGCCAAACGCGGTAACGCCGTAACGACGGCGGGGGAACATTCGGCTGTGAGTGCGCCTTTTGCGGAACTGAAAAACCGTGGCGTTATCGAGCCGCGAATCGCGCCTTTACAAAAGGACGGTCGCGTGGACGTAAGCGCGTTGCTTGCGCTCGTGGACGAAAAAACAAGCTTTGTTTCCGTTATGCACGTGAATAACGAAGTGGGCGCGATCAACGATATCAACGCGATTGCAAAAGCCGTGAAAGCCAAAAACCCGCGCGTGATTTTCCATAGCGACGGCGTGCAAGCGTACGGCAAAATTCCCGTAAGACTTTCCAAGGACGTGGATTTATATTCGATCAGCGCGCATAAAATCGGCGGTTTGAAAGGTGTTGGCGCACTTATCAAACGTAAAAGCTTGGTGTTGCCGCCTTATCTTATCGGTGGCGGTCAGGAATCGGGCAGACGTAGCGGCACGGAAAACGTGTTCGGGATTATGCAGTTTGCTTACGCCGCGGAAGAAAAGTTTTCCACGCTTAAAGCGGATTTTGAACGTTTGACTACTCTGCGCGAACGGCTTTGGGAAGGTTTGGATAAAAGCGTATATACGCGTATTTCGGCTATGGACGGAACACCGTATATTCTCAGCGTTTCCGCCGTGGGTTTGCGCGGAGAAGTGCTATTGCATATGGCAAACGATAAAGGTCTTATCGTCGGTACGGGGTCAGCGTGTTCGTCCAACGCAAAAAGCCGTTACAGTAAAATCGTTTTGGCTTGCGGTTATGACGAAAAAACGGCGGACGGCACGTTGCGGTTGAGTTTTTCGCCAACGACTACGTTGGAAGAAGTGCAAAAAGCGGTTACTATTTTAAACGAAATCGGGCAGGATTTAACCCGACGCATGAAATAAAAGGAATGAATATGGAAAAGGTTATTATCGTTCGCTACGGCGAATTGTATTTAAAGGGTAAAAACAGAGGTTTTTTTGAACGCGCGCTTGAAAACAATATCACGCGCGTATTACAAGGCATAGATTGCACGTTCGTCAAGCAAGCGGGTAGATATTTCGTACGCGATTTTGCCGAAGAACAAACGGACGAAATCATTGATAAACTCAAAAAAGTATTCGGTTTACATTCTATGAGCGTTGCTTTGCAAACGACGTCGGATATGCCGTCTATTCTACAAGCGGCGAAAGCCGTTTGCCCGTCTTGCGGTACGTTCAAAGTGGAAACGCATCGCGGTGATAAAAAATACCCGCTTACTTCCGTAGAAGTGAGCAGGGAACTCGGCGGTTTGTTGTTGGCGGAATATAAAGGCGCGTTAAAGGTAGACGTGCATAACCCGTCGTTCACCGTGCAAGTGGATATTCGCGAACACGGCGTAGCGCTTGTGTTTGCGGAATTTATCGAGGGTGCAAACGGTATGCCCGTGGGTACGGCTGGCCGCGGTATGTTGTTGCTGTCGGGTGGAATCGATAGCCCCGTAGCTGGGCATATGATGGCAAAACGCGGTATGAACGTCGATTGCTTGCATTTCCACAGTTATCCGTATACGAACATGCAAGCAAAGGAAAAGGTAGTGGAGCTTGCGCATATCCTTGCGCAGTATACGGGTGGTACGCGACTCTATACGGTTAGCGTAACGCATATTCAAGAAGCTATTCACGAAAAGTGTAAACCGGAATTAATGATTACCCTTCTTCGGCGTTTTATGTTCCGTATTGCCGAACGCCACGCGAAACGTTGCGGCGCGCAATGTTTGATTACGGGTGAAAGCTTGGGTCAGGTTGCAAGCCAAACGATAGAGGGTATGACGTCGTCTAATTCCGTTGTGGAAGATTTGCCCGTGCTTCGTCCGCTCGTCGGGTTTGATAAAAACGAGATTATCGAACGTTCAGTGAAAATGGGTGCGTACGAAACGTCCATTTTACCGTTTGAAGATTGCTGTACGGTGTTCTTGCCCGATTTTCCCGCCATTCGCCCCAAACTTTGCGATATTGAACGGGAAGAAAATAAGTTAGATATCGAAGGCTTGATAGAACAGGCTTTTCAATCGATAGAAAAAATCAAAATCTAAAAAACGTTCGCTCTTGCAAAATCTTGCAAGAGCGGTTTTTTAATATTCCCACCAATTTTTTTGTAACATTTCTCCGTCTTGTGGCGACGGCGGCTTTTCACCCGCTTTTGTGCTGACGGTCGGCAATACGATAGACTTTCCGTTTACGCCTTTAAAAATAGGCGTAACGGTGTATACGTAATGTTTGTCTGTTTCCAGATTTTCGTCCGTGTATTTTTCTAAAAACGCACCTTGATACAATGTCCTATGTGTCGCATAGTCATGACGTTCGATTTTGTACTCGTAAAAGGTGGGAGAGTTTTTGTCAAACGTAATAACGACGTGCCCGTCCGTATATTGTAAAATGGGGCAATTTATGCTGGGATTGCTGAAAAAATCACACTTTTTCGTTGGGATTGCGCTCGTTTTAAACAGTTCGTTGAATCGGTATTCAATGGGCGAACGCTCGTCGGCAAGCATAATAGTATGTGTGTCATAATAGCTTGTTTTATCGAGTGCAACCTGTTTTACGCCCGTAGGCATTTGAAAGTCGGTTATTTTTTGGTTTTGACGTTGATAGCGTTCGTTAAGGCGTTCGTTGATCTGCATTAACAAATTACAAGGCTCGCCGCCGCCTGTATAGGGTATAAAGGAGTTGTCCTTGTTTCCAAGCCAAACGCCGATGCAATCGCGGGTGGTGTACGAAAGTGCGTACGCATCCGTGTTCCCGTTGTCCGTGCCTACCGTCCCCGTTTTGGCTGCAACGGCGAAGGGCAGAGAGCGCAGTTTTTTCGCCGTGCCCGTTTGCGCGGCGGTTTTTAACATATCCGTCGTTAAATAGGTCGTTTCCTCTGAAAATACGCGCGTTGATTTCGGTTTATGACGGTAAACGGTTTTGCCGTCGATACGGATTTGCGATATAAAGCCGCACGGGGTATACGCGCCGCCGTTTGCAAGTGCGCCATACGCGGAAACGAGTGATTGTAACGTGTAGCCTTGTTTCATACCGCCAAGCGCTAACGCCAAGGAATAGTCGTCCTTTTCGACGGGTAAATCAAGTTTGTTTAAAAACGCCGTCCCGTTTTGTACGCCCAGCGTTTCCAAAAGCCGTACGGCGGGGATATTCAAGCTTTTTGCTAGACATTCGCGCGCGCTTGTATAACCGCGGTATTGTCCGTCAAAATTTTCAGGCGCGTAATTGCCGTAACGGATTTTTTCGTCCAAAAGCGGCGTGGCGGGGGAAATGATATCCCGTTCTATGGACGGCGCGTAAACGAGCAACGGTTTTAAAAGAGAGCCGGGCAAGCGTTTAATATTGCCGACGGTGGAAACGCAAGCTTTGAAACCGTGGGTATTTACGTCTAAAACTTGCGCGGTGAAATCGCTTTCCGCGTACGAATTTGTTAGCGATTCCAACTCGTTTTGTAAGCTTTTATCTAAATACGTATCAATTTCGATTTGTCCGCCGACGGTTAAATCGTGGGCTTGCGCAATCGCGGATAATTCATCGAATACAAAATGCGTATATCCTAAATTCTTGGAACGTACGGTGGGGGCTTCGGGCAACGGTTTTTGGATAGCCTCGTCCTTTTGTTTTTGTGTAATTTTTCCGTTTTTGAGCATAAAAGAAAGCACGGTTTCCTTGCGTTTTAAACAGGCTTGCGGGTTTTTAAAAGGTGAATAATTATTGGGGGATTTTACGAGCCCCGCAAGAATTGCGGAATCGGCTAAATCGAGTTCGTGCGGTTGTTTGTTAAAATAAAATTCCGCGGCGTAGCGCAAGCCGAAACAGTTATGGCCGAAATAAATTACGTTTAGATATTTTTCTAAAATTTCGTCTTTGTCGTATCTTTTTTCCAAAGCTCGCGTTAGTTTCCATTCTTGCAATTTGCGTTTCAACGTCTTTTCTTGGCTCAAATGCGTGTTTTTAATAAGCTGTTGTGAAATGGTGGAAGCGCCTTCTTTAAACGAACGCGCTTTGAGATTGTTGAATGCGGCGCGTACAATGCGTTTTATGTCGAAACCGTTATGCGAATAAAAACGTTTGTCCTCCGTGCAAACGAACGCTTGTTTCGTGTGTTGGGGTACGTCTTCAATTTGCACGGTAGCGTGCAGCGACGGGGAAAAAACGCCTACGATACGTTCACCATCGCCATCGTATACGGTTATCGTTTCGTCGCGTAAGAGGAGTTTTTCTTGAGAAAGCGCGATGTCTTTCGTGACGGCAAGATAATAACCCGTTGCGATGAGAAGGAGCGTTAAAATAACGATTAGAAATGCGATAAATAATTTGCGGAGAATTCTCATGGTAAACAGTATTTGCTTATTGTTTGTTTTTATGAGAAAACGATTGAAAAATTACCGTCGAAAACGGTAGAAAACCCCTTAAATACTTGATAAAAATAAAAAAAAAGAGTATAATAGAGGAAGTAAATTATACAAAAAGAGAAGATTATGTCGCAGAAATATCATATTGTTACGTACGGTTGTCAAATGAACGTACACGAATCGGAAAAAATCGCGGGTATTTTGCAGCGTATGGGATATACCGAAACCGCCCAAAACGACGACGCGGATATTATCGTATTCAATACCTGCTGTATCCGTGAAAACGCGGAAAATCATGCGTTCGGCAATATCGGTGCGCTTAAAAAACTCAAAAAACAAAAACCCGAGCTCATCATTGCCGTCGGGGGGTGTATGACGCAGGAAAAAGGGAAAACGGAGATATTAAAAAAGAAGTTTCCCTTTATCGATATCATGTTCGGCGCATTGAATTTTGAGGAGCTGGAAACGCTTATTACGCGTAAAAAACAAGAAAAGAAAAAAGTAATTTCCATTCGTGAAACGGCAGGAGAAATCGTGGAAAACGTTGAGCCGTACCGCACGAGTTATCCAAACGCTTGGGTGAATATTACGTACGGTTGCAATAATTTTTGTTCGTACTGTATCGTTCCCTACGTGCGCGGTAGAGAACGCTCTCGAAAAAAAGAACATATTTTAGCTGAAGTACGTTCGTTGGTGCAAGCGGGATATAAAGAAATTACGTTGCTTGGTCAAAACGTTAATTCCTACGGTGCAAACGGAACTGCGGGTGCGAATTTTGCGCAGCTCTTGGACGAAGTGGCGCAAATCGAGGGGGATTTCCGCTTGCGGTTTATGACCAGCCATCCAAAGGATTTTAACGAAGACGTCGTTAAGGTTATGAAAAAGCACGATAAAATATGCAAACTTGTGCATTTGCCCGTACAATCAGGCTCAAATACGATTTTGTCGGCGATGAACAGGCGTTATACGCGCGAGAAGTATTTACAGGAAATTCAAATGTTGCGCGCACATATTCCGAATGCGGAAGTTACCACGGACATTATCGTTGGCTTCCCTGGGGAAACGGAAGAAGATTATTTGTTGACGGAAGATTTGGTGAAACAAGTCGATTTTGCCTCGGCGTTTACGTTTGTGTATTCTAAACGTCAAGGCACGAAAGCGGCTACGATGGACGGGCAAATTCCCGAAGATATTCAAAAAGATAGAATTATGCGTTTGGTCGAGCTTGTGAATACGCTCACACGGCAAAAATCGGAGAAGTACGTTGGAAAAAACGTGCGTATTCTTTGTGAAGATTACGATAAGAAAAAAGGTTTGTATATGGGCCGCGACGAGTTTGGCAGAATGGGTTATTTTGAAAGTGAAACCGACGCGGTGGGCAAATTCGTCGATTTGCATATAACCAAAGCTAACGGCATTTCGTTGTACGGCGAGCGGGTAAAAAATACGGAAGAAAAGGAATAAACGGGGTAGGACTATGGGCATTTCCACGATGATGCAACAATATTTAAACACGAAAGAAAAGTACAAGGATTGCGTGGTTTTCTATCGTTTGGGTGATTTTTACGAGATGTTTTTCGATGACGCTATCGAAGTTTCAGAGCTTCTCGATTTAACGCTTACGGGTCGTGATTGCGGCATGGAGAAACGCGCGCCTATGTGCGGGATTCCCTATCACGCTGCTGAAGGTTATATAGCAAAGCTCGTTGCGCTTGGGAAGAAGGTCGCTATTTGCGAACAGCTCTCCGATCCCAAACAAACGAAGG
>SVHY01000048.1 GCA_015055545.1 Clostridiales bacterium | reverse complement strand
AAGAACTTTCTTTAACAGGGTTTCTTCTTCCAAATACCATTCTTTCCAACACTCTTGATGTTCTGTTAAAATGATAGGAAACAACTGCCACAGTTCTTCTAAACTCATTTCGGTTAATTTTTTGCTTATTATACACTCACTTGTAAATTCTTATTTATCGACGACTTTATTATATCAAAGGAAAAACTCGACCGTTTCAATCGAGCTTTTCCATCATTCCTACTTTAACGGGTTGCAGCCTGTACGGCGGCGATAACGATTTTCCGTTCTTCGTCCGAAACGGGTTCGTCGAAATCGTTAAAATCGTTGTTCGTTATATCGTTGCCCGTGAGCGTTTTATACCAAGTAAGCGCGGCTAAATATCTACCTGCGCCATACGATAAGTGTAAACCATCCCTATGCGTATGCACAAGCCCGTTTTCCGCAGCGGTCATAAGCGCCGTACCGCTGGGCAAAACCCCGTCGGCGAAAATAGCTTGCACGGCTTTTTGATAAGACGTTTTTACGTCCGCAAACATAGCCGACATGCTTTCGTAGCGCACGCTTTCCAAGCGTTTACTCCCGTTTTCGTATCCCCACGTTTCGTGTATGTACAATTTCGCGTGCGGGCAATATTTTTTCACGTATTTAGCAAGTTCTTCTAAATACGGCGTATACGTTGCAAAGTCGAAACTTTGATGGCTTGCCTGTTGCAAGGTGATTATATCCCAATCGTCGCTGATAAGCGCTTGACGAATGGATACGGATAAACCGGTAGCCTCGCCGTTAAACCAAAAAGGATAACGCTGCGCATCGTCTAACATATTTAAATAATGTGTTCTGAGCGTGCAACCGCCGATATAAAGATTGACCGTTTTTATTTGCACGCCGTCGTGCTTTGCCAAGCTATGCAAATAGTGTTGTGCATCATCCGAAAAGCTGTTGCCTATTGATAAAATTTTCATAATTTCTTACTCCTTAACCAAATTGTTTTACGTTGTCGTATTCCGAAACGGCTTCTTCGTAATAACAGGTTTTTGTAAACAACCAATCCCAAAGCTCTTTGGTTTGGAATGCAGGGGTCCAAGCGTTATGCGCTACCCCTTCGTACACCGTAAGCTTAGCGTTGCCGCCGCAAACGTTTACGCGATTGACCATTTTTTCGCTTTCCTCAGGCAAAACAGTTTTATCGTCCGCGCCGTGGAATGCCCACACACCCATATCCTTCAAGCGCGCGGCGTTCCAGTACATACCGCCGCCGCAAATAGGTACGATTGCCGCAAACCATTCAGGGTGCGTCATCGCCATTTGCCAAGTCGTATATCCGCCCATGCTCGCGCCTATCAAATATACGCGCGACGCGTCTACGTACGGTTGGGAAATCATGAACGCTATAAAATCCTGCAATTGCTCGAAAATATCAAACCAAGCGTTTGCGTAGCACTGCGGCGCAACGGAAACGGCGTTTTTTAAAAACGGCTCTGTTTCCAAGAAAAACGGGTGCGAATAAAGCTTTTGAATATCTCTACCCCTGCCGCCTGCGCCATGCACGTAAATCACAAGCGGATATTTATCCGTTTGCTTGAAATTTTCAGGCATACGCAATACGTAATCCAGTTCTTTATATCGTAATATATCCATACCTTACTCCTTTTACAGCTGTTTTAATAATCCGTCCAAACCGCGTTTGATATCCGCATACGCCATTTCAAAATCGCGCGTAGACCAAGGATCGGCTACGTTCCCGCTCTCGCCTGCAAACGAAAGCAATTTCACGCATTTATGCGCATTGATTTCGCCTACGATTCGCCGCGCGTTTCTAACGTTGGAATCGTCCATACAAATTAGCAAATCAAATTCTTCGCCGTGTGCTTTGGTCAAAACCTGCGCACGTTTCCCCACGCACGAAATGCCCTTTGCTTGCAAAAGTTTACAAATGGGCGGGTATACGGGCGATCCCACGCCGTTCCAAACGTTTTCGTCGGATGTCGCTGAAGATTGCACGACAAATTCGCTTTCTCTACCCGCTTTTTTCAGCATATCGCAAAAAACGAGCTCCGCCATCGGTGAACGGCAAATATTCCCTAAACACACGAACATGATTTTCTCCATAACGTATAATATCATACCATATTACTCAAAAAAACGCAAGCGTTTGATTTTAGTTTATAAAAAACAACGGACTCTGACTCCGTCGCACAATATTTTACACGACGGGGTTTACTCTTTTACAGCTTTCTAATAGTGGGCATATTCGTTTTATCCGTTATAAACGGATGCGTGTGAAAATCAATAATTTTATAATTTATAATTAAGCTTATTCCCAAAGCTTTATTTTACCGTTTTGGTCGTAATACCAATAATTTCCTTTCTTGCTTGGGGATATCTCTGAATAATAATATCGAGGCGTTTCTTCTAACTCCGTATTGCCGTCGGTAAAATCTATTCTGGAAAAGGCTGTCGTGTTTCCTTTATAATAAACGTTTCCCGTAGGCAACAACTCGCAAAGAGCAAACGCATCCGTTCCAATCTTCTGAACACCCGCGCCTAAAACGACCATATTCAAAATTGAGCAGCGGTTAAAAGCTTTTTCGCCAATCTCCGTCACGCCGTCCCCGATTACGATTTTTTTAAGCTGATAACAGAAATTAAAAGCTTGTTTTCCGATTGTTTGCACCTTTGCTCCAAACGTAACGGAAGAAACGTTTAAATTGTTATAAAACGCCATAGGATACACTTCCGTCGTACGCTCGTCTAAAACGATATCCAAGCCCGTTTGAAAGCCAACTTGCCCAAGGGCAATCACCCTTTCTCCGTCTTGATAATACACAACGCCTTTTTCGTCCTTAAACCGACGACTTTGCCCTTCTTGCGTATATAAGTGCAAAACATTGCGGGCGATCTTACCGTGCGCAGTATCCCCAACCGTAAAGTCGAGCGCAGAGCGATTATACACTTCTACAAGCGTATGACAAGACGAAAATGCGTTGTCGCCAATGCTCGCTACCGATTCCCCGACTGTTACCCCCGTCAAATGTAAACAGGAGGAAAAAGCACTCTCGCCTACGCTTACGCAACTATCTCCTAATACGACTTCGGCAAGCTTAGAACAGCTTTGGAATGCCTCATTCCCCACTTCTACCGTTCCGCCAAAGTTTACGTCTATTAACGCCTTACACTCATAGAACGCTTTTGCCCCGATTGTAAGCGGCGCAGATTCCGAAATAGATACCGTTAAAAGTAATTCATTTTCGGCAAACGCCTCTTGCCCTATCCGTTCAACTTTATCTCCGATTTCCACGTTCTTCAAGCTTTCACAGCCGACGAACGAAAAATCTCCGATAGATTTTACGTTATCGGGAATAGAAATTCCTTTGAGCTTTCCGCAACCGTTAAACGCATTATCGCCAATCTCCGTAAGGCTTTGCGGCAAGGAAATTTCTTTTATGGCAATACATTTTGCAAACGCGCCCTCTTTAAGCGTAGCCACACTTGCACCAAAATCAATAGTTTCCAGTTTATTGCAATCCGCGAAAGCCCGAGCGCCAACCGAGCGTACCGAATCGGGAATAATCACCGTCACCAAGCTGTCCTCGTCTTCAAAAGCACCATCTGCAATAGCCACCACGGTTTTATCGTTATAAACGGAAGGAATCTCTACTTTGCCTTTCTCTATCTTCTTTACACCGCAAACCGCGTACCCACCGTCCGTTTCTTCAAATTGAAAATTGCTTTCTTCCACTTGTTCCTGCGATTGCGTTTCGCATGCGCAAAACAACGTACCCAGCATTGCCGTACATAATAACGAAAGCCAAAATATATTTTTTCTTTTCATTTTTTACTCTCCAAAAAATGCAAGAGTATTTCGCGACAAGACCGAAACGGCTTGTCGCGAACACTCTTATTGTTGTT
Organism: Clostridiales bacterium; assembly: GCA_015055545.1. Classification (GTDB taxonomy): domain Bacteria; phylum Bacillota; class Clostridia; order Christensenellales; family Borkfalkiaceae; genus Scatosoma. The sequence goes on along the minus strand of SVHY01000048.1, from coordinate 7,995 downwards.
TGTTAACCTCGAAGCTAATTCTTATCTCCATGCAAAGGTATTCGTAGATGCATCGATATTCCAGTATTGAGAATCAAACGCCGTCCAATCGTTGTCCGTCTTGGTTGCCGTCGTGTTCTCGCTACCGTCCGCGTTGTAATATACGTTCTTGAGCATATCTTCAACAGACGTATATCTCTTAATACCGTTTTCCGTATGTTTTTTAGTTCCAACGTTCGGCGTATCCCAGTTCGCGCCGTCTACGCAAGCATCCATAGAAACCGTCCCATCGCCACTCGTAGTTTTATTATACTCCATTACATGACAATCGGAAATCATATAAGCATTAGTAAACGTATTGTCGGTATAGCACCAAGTCTTGCCATAGGTTGCATCCCACGCCCTTGTCTCATTAAAGAGCCCCCAGGTCCTAGCGTTCGTATTCACTGCTGTACCGCCAACAGCGTTTACAACAAAATTGTTAAAGGTTGAACTTCTCGGACGGCCGAAAATAGAATAACCATTTTTGGCTAAATCGCCGTAAAACGTCGCTTCTATATATACGTTATCAAACGTTGAATTGTATACTTCAGGCGCAAACAACATACTACCGTTTTGATTTACAGCCGACGAAATTCCAGTGAACGCAATATCTTTGACCGTAGCGTTTATCATCCATCCAAAAATACCATAGCGTCTTGTTTTCAAATTGGATATCGTATGCCCTCTACCATCCAGCGTACCATAAAAACCACCATATTCCTTTCCAACAACATTTGTAAGACCAGGAGAGGTAAAACCTGAATAACTGACCTTCATTGCATATCCATCACAATTCAAATCGCCACCTAATACGTAGTAGCCATATAAAGGTTTTACCGCCCAATCAACATGATTATAAGCGACGGGACTTTCTATACAAAAGATTTCCAAATCCTTTGCTTCTCTAATAACGCCGTCCGCAGGGATTACAGGCAAGGAATATACTTTGTTATCCGTCGTGAAAACGGAGAGCCACGTTTGCGTACCACCTTCCAAAGCCGCCGAACCTTCGCTTATGGAAAGTTTGCCGTCCGCATACGTATAACCCGAAATTTTCTTACCGCCGATTAACAATTCCGAAACGGTAGAGAAATCGTATTCAAAACCGCTAACGTCTATTTCCTGCGCCGTCACTTCGTCTGCGTTAAGTTCGGAAATGTCTAAATAGCCTTCGTTTGCGTTGGTGAGCGTTTTCAATCTTTCCGCACCTACGTAGTTATCTACCTGTTCTTTCTTCTCGGGCGTTGCGGCTACGTAGTTTGCATCGTTTACAAGCACCGCCGTGTTTGCCACTTGACGAGCGGATCTGGATGTTTCTTCCGCTTCTGCGTAATAATACGTATCATCGTATAACGCGTAAGAAACTGCCGTCAATTCCATTGTATACGCTTGCGCCAACAACGTTTTCGTTTGGTCTTCCGTCAATTCCGTTAAGCCGTTTAACGTCTTATAGTCTTCAAGAATATCGTCGTAGTTGATTGCGGAATAATAGGTTAAATCGCCTTCTAAAGCCGCGCTTGCGTCGTATTCGCTAACGACGTCTACAACGCCCGTCATATCCTTAATTTCCGTGCCCGCGTTTGCTTTGTACGTTGCCGTAGGGATAACGAACGTACCGAAGAAAACTTCCGACGGGACTGCGTCTACAACGGGAACGTAGCCTTCCTTAACGATCGTCGTCCAACGCATACCGCCGTACGTTTGGTCCGTCAAGTTCACCGAAGCACCTGCCGCCATATAAAACTGACCGTCGGTTTCCGCTACTACGTCAGCTTTGGGAATAGCGATCAAGCCGGCTGCGCTAAATGCCGTTGCCGCTATAATGAGAGCCGCTAATTTTTTGTTCTTTTTCATAATCATATCTCCTTTCGCTTAATCTGCGTTCGAGTCGTCACCGTTGTCAACGGTTAACCAACTCGCATTAAAGTTCATCACGCCCCGTTGAGGTTGAGCGCCACTGGTTCGGATTACGTCGTCGCGCATGGACGTAATCTCAAGGTTCGGTTGTTCATAGATTTTGTTCATAATCTTCTCCTTTATAAAATTTTTTATTTTAAGACTCCCTTAATATCCCTCACTTATCAAGAAGCGTCTTTTTTCACTTTATAACAACCACTCGGGGTTGAATTTGCCTACGCTGGCATCCGTTTCAACATCCGTTTCGTCCTCTTCTTCAAGAACGAAATCTTTGGTTTTCCATACGGGCGTTGCACCCGATTTATCCCAACAGCTATTTTCAAATGCAACGAAGTTTTCAGCCGCGTTCTCGAAATCGGATTGCGTTGCATAGCGCTTAACACCCGCATACGTGAAACGCGTATCTTTTATATTCGACGCATCTACAACGTAATGTTTCGAGTTGTCACTAAGTTCGTAATTCGTACAGACCAGCGGAGAAATTACGTAAACGCCGTTGCCTACGTTTGCGGTATAACCCGAACTTCCTTTTTCTTTATACGCCATATACGTTAAACTGCCGTAGCTTGCACTATTACTCGTCGTTGCGGCATATTCGATTATACAACCACGCAAAGACGTACCGCTCATTGCGCCTGTAAGCGCGCCTGCGCTTATACCGGAGATAGAGCTAACGTTGAGATATACGTTATCCAGCGTTGCGTTGATTAACCATTGCGCGATTACCGAACCGTATTTATCCGCCTTGGATTTTACTTCGGTAAACGCTACGTTTTTCAACGTGCCGCCAAAAACAATCCCAAACAAACCGTATCTTCCTACTGACAAGCCACGAATTGTATGACCTTGACCGTCAAACGTACCCGTCAAACCGATACCACCTAAACTTTCGGTGTACTTTGAGATTTCAGAAATACTGTTCGTTAAGCTCTCACCAGCGTTTGGTTGGACGTAATTACTTGCATCGATATCGTTGGCAAGGATATAATATCCGTCTTGTCTTTGTGCAAGGAAGGTATACCCTCTGTCGTATTTATCAACCTCTTCGTTATATTCGGGATGCTTTGCAAAACCGTCGTTTTTAACGCCAAACCACTTTAAATCTTCCGCTTCGTCGATAATACCCGTATAACCTTCAAGGTTGACTCGATAACCCAATCTCGCCGAATATACGATAATTTGCGTTTGCGTCAAGCCCTTTTTGTTCGTTTCCACACCAAAGACTTTGTTCCCGTCCACCGTGAGTGGATTCCCGTTCGCGTCCTCCGCTTTTACAAGTCTACCGCCTAAAACCTTTAAGAAGGAGGTTTTACCGATAAAGTCGCCGTCAATAGCAGAAAAACCCGTAAGCGTTTCAGCATAATCTAAAACGGTTTGTTTAATGGTAATTCTAAAACGTTTTTCCCACGTTGTACCAAACGAGTCTACGCAACGAACGGCAAGTGCGGTTTCACCAGCTAAACCTTTTGTTTTAATGCTGTCGCCGTCAAAGTCTACGTATTTGTCGCCGCCGTCTACAAGGTCACATTCCAAATTCGTAATAGCCGCGCCGTTTTCCGTTGCCGCCGCCGTCACTGGAATCGCTTGTCTATCCAACGTATACAGCACCATTTCACTTTCTTTACCGTCGTTAATGAAAATCTGCACGTCGTTGACAACTTCCACCGTAAGCATTTTCGTCAACGTTTCACCGCCCACGCCGCGCCAAGTAGCCGATACGTAAACGTCCGTTTTGCCAAGCTGCGAGCCTGTAAATACGCCGTTTTCTATCACGCCAACGCGGTCGTTTGAAAGCGTATATTCCGCTTGCACGTCGTCGAACGTTTTTCCGTTAAAGTGTACGATAGGATGAAACGCAAGTTCTTCGCTTAATGCAACGCATAAGCTGTCCGTAGAAATTTGTTCAAAATCAAGATACGCAAGCGCATTTCCCCTACCTACCGTAATTTCACAGCTATCACTCGCATCACCGTACGTTACCGTAATCGTTGCCGTGCCGTCACCGATTGCAACCACTTTCCCAAGTTCGTCCACCGTCGCTACGCTGTCGTTAGAAGACGAATAAGTAAATTGCAGGTCGCTATTCAAATCGTAATCCATCGACAAAATCAATTCGTCGCCGATAATCATTGAATACTGTTTCATATTCAAAGCTACGTAATCGGGTTTTGTTGCCGTTTTACTATCTTCGCTCTCTTCGTCTTTCTTACATGCGTTTAGAAAGATGAACACACCGCCAAGAAGCAACGCGAGGGCAACGAATACTATCGCTATATATAATTTTTTATTCTTTGTTTTTATCATATAATTTTACCCTTTCGCTTTTTTAACTTATGCCTTCCAACCAATTTACGAGCGTAGAGGTTTTCTGTTCCTTTAACGTCATATTTTGCAAGCCCATCCACTCTATATCGTATTGCAGTCGATTGATGTATTCGTTTGCTTTTGCCACGGTAAGATACGGTTTATGGCTCTCTAAAATGTGATATAAAGGCGCAATACATTCCGCTTCGATATGTTGACAAAGGTCTTCGTATAATACAGGATCAAGCGTTTTGTATCTTTCCACTAATTTCTTTGCGTTATCCAGTTCGTTAAGCCATGCGACTTGCGTTGCCAGCGGCCAATATATTCGAGCATCAAAATCGATACGGTCGCCACCACCGAACTTGTCGTAACGCGCTAACATATCCTGCATATTAGCGCGCATTTCCAACCAAACTTTTTTCACGACGGGTGCGGCCTCTCTATACATTGCATTAAAGAAATTGTTTATCAATTCCTCGTAATCCAGCGACGTATCCCATTCAAGCTTGGCCTCTAAATACACTTTTAAGTTGTTAAAGTTGGTAAGCGTGCCTTTACATGCTTCTTGACCTTGCACGAACATTTTCACGTTGCTACGCGTCGCCATATGTGAATAAAATTCAGGCGTGTAATGCTCAAACGAATCGTGGAAATACATATAGTTCCTGAAATTTGCCCCGTAAAACCAGTAGTTGATATTACTCGTAACCAAACCCCAGTTGTCAATATTTTGCAAATATTCTTCGTTTGCTTTACTCGTAATATGTTGTTGCGTCTCTGTTTTCGAGGCAAGAAACGCGCCGACGTTATCTCGGCATTTGATTAGCGGCTCGTAAACTTCATCTTCTGCGTTATATTTAACGGGAGCTTGTAGCGTATAAGAATAGGCAAAGAAATAAATCTTGAAATTCTCACGCTTGTACTCCGCGTTCTCAGGTTCGTACATCCAATTTTCAATGCGCTCGCCTAACTTGTTCATGAAATCTATGTATACGCCTACCATTCCACCAAGTTCTTCAGCTTTTTCCGTACACGCGTCGCATCTGCAATACTGCGTATTATCTTGTTGCGTCAACGTCATTGCGTTATAGTGGGGATATTTTTCAGGCGTATATTTCATTAAACTGTACGTCGCTTTCCACAAGCACTCGTCTAACATCGCCTCCAATTCCTCTTCGTCGCCTCGCGCCGTATAACAAAGCTCGTCGCCGTCCGTACTAAACCATTTCCAATGATACGCTTCAGGATACTTTATTTCATCGTCGTAAATCGTAGGGGGCAACCAACCTCTCGTGGAATTCGTAGACGCCACACTCGTCTGCGTAGCTCCCTCAAATTTTCCGTCGGGATTGGTATGTACTGGCATAAAGTCGTAGCCGCGTGAACCAACGTACCGCATACGTTCCGTAAACATATTTTCATCGTAATCAGTATGGCTTTCCGTTAAAATATGGTTATTCCAGCCACGCATTTGAAAATCGGGAATATCCGTCACGTCGTAAGCTTTCAATGCTTTTTCCTTAACGTTGGTATCAATCTCCATACAGTCGGTATAATACGTTTCATAATTAAACGTAATATCCATAAACGTATACACCATAAACAACGTTCCCGTATCGTTCCCGCCACAAATATATACGTTTTTGTCCTTTGTAACGATTCTACCGCCGTCGTTCCCCAAAGCCAAACTATCAATTGTAATATCCGTCGATTGCAACAGCGACGTTTTGCCTATAGAAATATATCTGCCCGTAGCTTGGTGCGTAAGCCCTTCGTCCGTTGCCGTGCGAAGCTGGATATTCGTTGCCTTTTTAAACAAATGCACAAATTCACGTTGCGCTGATAAAACCGTTTCACTTGCATTTTTAGGCACTACCACTATATAGTTGGATTTGCCGTCTTTTACTAAATAATCGGCGGTATCAGGCGCAGTATAAATATGCGTGCCTTCGTAAACGCTTAATTTATCCGTTGCCGCCTTGGGCGCGTCAGACACTTCTTCATCTTTGTCCTTACAGCTAACTACGGAAAAGAAAAGCATTGCCGACAATCCAAGCGTTAATAATCTAAAAATCGTCTTTTTCATATTACCCCCTTTATGACACGCGTACGGTATAGCTTACCGTGCTATAATTTCCTTCAGCGTCGTAGCAATAATAGCAAACGAGATAATCGCCTTTCTTTAACGCCGCAAACTCTCCGCTTTTTACCGTCGTACGCAAATAATCAGGATCCCAAACCACCACGTAAGCAATCAATTCATCAGACGAATTGTCGCTAACGGAATAGTCGGATATGCTAACCCAAGTATCTATATCTGCTTCAACTAGCTCACCGTTGTTTCTATCGGTGAGTGTAATCGTAGGTGCAACGCGCTCTGGAACGTTGATTGCGTAATGCGCCGTGCGCGAATTGCCGTTTTGGTCCTCATATACGTATTTAACGAGATACGAGCCCAAGTGCTCCAACTTTATTTCATACGAACGCGTAACGTCGCACGTACCGTCGAGCAGTACGTCGTCCAACGACTTTACGTAACTGCCGTCAGGAGCGGTAACTATCAATTTATGGTTTTTCATTAAATACGGAGAAAGTACGTCCGTAATTTCCGCCACGGACAATTCTACAACTTCGTCTATTTCGTGAATCCCGCCTTGCGGATTCGGATAATATATATCCGCTTCAATTCTATCGCTCGTCGTATTAAAGCCCTGACTTCCGATACGTTGCACGGAAAAACCGGCATCGCCGTCTACACCTACTAAGGTTACGCTTAAAAGTATTTTATTGCTTGTGAACGAATCGTCCCAAACCCAATTAGAACCGCTTGCATCCGAGAATAAATCGGCAGTGTAGAAGAAATTGTTTTTCATTCCAGCAAAAGCTCTGCCCGTATTCACCTTCGATTCCCCGTCAAACGTAATCGCCAACAACCCGTTCACGTTCTCATAACGCGCCGTCAATTTCTTTTCTCTATCGTAATAATCCGTAAGCGTAACGTCAATCGATTGCAAGGAATCGTAAACCTTACCCGCGTTTGTATCGTTGGTAGGAACGGTAAATTCAAAACTGAACGCAGACAAGGACAACACGTTGATAAAATCAAGCGTATAATTCCCCGCGCCGCCTTTCACGGTAAATAACGCTTCGTTCTCATCTTTAACGAACCCGTCGCCTTGAAAATATTCATTTAAATGCAACGCACCGCCAAAACCGACGTCCACCACTTTAAAGTTTTCCGTTTCAACCACTTTTGAACCAATTTCAAATTTGAAAGAAACGGACGTGCTTGCGTTTACTTGGAAATCTCTATGATTAATTTCCGTATAAATACCATCGTCCTCTTTTGCATACGCTTTAGCAATCGTTTCCGTCGGATATTTTTCGTTGAACTTATACCCTACCCAATCGTCAAGCGTATATCTTGCACCTTTGATAAAATAATTAGGCAACGGGGCTTTGTTAATTTCTATATTCCCTGCGGATACGGTCGTTAAACGGCTCGTTGTGGAATACGTCTTAAAAGGCGTTTCGTATTCGTATATAATTTGGTATTCGCCTACGTTGCGAGGGAAATAACTGTAATCAACAATCTCTTCCCGTTCCGTTTCGTCTTCAAATACGGCAAACACCCTTACGTTCGATACCTCGCTGTATAAGCCCGAAAGCGTACATTGCGAAATTGCAACGCTTTCACCTGCGTTTCGCGTTATATCCTCTGCCGAAAGCTTTACGGCAACGTTCTCCTCC
>SVHY01000047.1 GCA_015055545.1 Clostridiales bacterium | reverse complement strand
AGGGTTTGTTGCTGATTTTTGCATTTATAACCCCTTCTTCGCGTAAAATCTTCGTAAGTTCTCTCGTGTCCACGCCGTACAGACCGACAACGCCTTTTTTGATCATAAAAGTTTCCAAATCCGTTTCACTACGGAAGTTGGAGGGCGCTACGCAATTTTCACGTACAACGTACGCATTCAACCAAGCTTTATCGCTCTCCGCGTCCGATTCGTTCACGCCATAGTTACCGATTAACGGAAACGTTTGCACGACGATTTGCCCGTAGTTTGCGGGGTCGGTAAGCGTTTCCACGTACCCGACCATACCCGTCGAAAAGACGAGCTGACCTACGCGTTCGCCGTCTGCGCCAAAGCGATAGCCTTGAAACGATTTACCGTTTTCTAGCGTCAAATACACTTTTTTCTTTTTCATATTCTACCATTCCTTTTTAAGAAAATTTTTACACTAATAAGGGCTCACAATCCTAAAAAAAAGACTGATATTGAAATCAGTCCTCTTTAAGAAAAGATAAATCAGTTGGAATAAAAAAACGAGAACCGACGATGAGCGTTTTTCCGACCTCATCGGATTCTGCCGTATTCTTTTTTACGCCGTCGTTCTCAAAAAACATTCTACTACCTGCCGAATTTTTTCTATTATAGCACAACGTCCTACATTTGTCAACTTGAAAACGCCGTTTTTTTAGACAAATTTCAAAAAAACTTTATGTTTTTTGACATCACATTATATAATATCCGCCCGTCCTATCGCCGTCGCCATATAATTTCCTTTGGCAAAATCCAACGATATAACGAGTTCTTCCCCTGCCATAACGCGCGTTTTTACCGATTCGGCTACGTTTATCCGCTCTCCGTTTTCAAATAAAGTCAATTCCCCTTGCGCAGATCGCACCCAAAGCGTTACGGTTTGTATATCCACCTGTTCGCCAGCGCAACACGCCGCGCAAAGCACGTCGTCCGTTTCCAAGCCGTTTTTTAAAATCGATCGTTTTATAGCGTTTGCCCCTACCACGGATTTTGCAATCACGCGCGCCGCGCTCTTGGATTTTACGCCTGAAACGACGCAAGAAAACGCGCGGTTGTTCTCGGTATTTGCAACCGCAAGGCAAACCCGCGCCGCCACTTGTCGTAACGCATATACAAACTTCTCGTATTCGCCGTCCGCGCAGTTAATTTGATAATTCCCCGCTTTCCCGCTGGCTATAATCCCGACCGTATCGTTGGGAGAAGAAACGCCGTCTATATCCAACTGATTAAACGTATCCGCCGTAACCGAAAGTAACGCCTTTTTCAGCATTGCAGGCGAAATATTCGTGTCCGTCGTAAAAAAGCACAAAAAGGTAGCCAAATTAGGGCAAACGCGTTGATTTCCCTTAAAAACCGCGCCAATTTTGCAAGTGAAATCACCCAACTGAAAGGAAAACGCCAAGTCTTTCCCCGCGCCGCCTTCCGTCGTCAACGCTTGCGCCGCTTGTAAACTCTTTTCTTCACTACTTGTCGCACCCTTTACAAGTCCGTCCACGAACGGCAACACGTTTTCAGTTTGAATCATTCTGCCGATAACGCCAGTAGATGCAACGGCGATTTCCGATTCCGTTATTCTCGCAGCATCAGATACCGCAAGCGCCAGTTTTTTGATGGCCAGCAACGCTGAATTCGCAACATTCGCAGAACCGGCGTTTACGACGATTGCCCGCGCGTAACCCGATTGCAACCGATTTTTACTATGTAAAACGCTAGCCCCGCACAGCCCGCGCGACGGAAACGCAAATGCGGCAGGATACCGCCCGTCCGTCAAAACGAGCGACAATCTTTCCCCGCCCGAGCAAACGACGCCGTTCGCCTTAAAGCCCGCAGGCGCACAAATACCACCGCTTATAGCGGTCAATTCCCTGTTAATACCGTTTTTTCTCATATCTATCCGTTTACTCGTCAAATCCTATTTGCGCTTGTACGACTTTTTCGCCTTTTTCGTTAAAGCCTTGCACCGCATATTCGTTTTCCGTAATTTTTTTACGGTAAAAGAACAACGTTTCTCCCTCACGACATTGCTTTATATACGCAATAGAGAACTTGGCTATCGCGCGTTCTTTCAATTCGTCCAACGTAAAGCAATTTATACAATAATCGGCATAGCGCGTATTGTTCACGTGCATGTTATGATCGTATTCCGAATTTGCTATTTTCAACGAAAAACGCAGCTCACCGTCGTCCCGTTCAAACGCAGGGATTTTCCATTGCACGTTTTCCACTGCCTTATCCGTGTTATACGTAGAATAATCTTGATTATCTATCACTTTGGATTGTAACAGCTTGCCTGTTTTTACGTCAACCAAACACCAACGGGACGTCGCGCGCATCAACAAATCGTCCATTTGAGATAAAAATTGATATTCTCTTCCAAACACGACGTAAGACGGCGGTAAAGGCCACGTTTGCGCTTTTATCACTTCCCCCAACCGAATGGGCTTTAAAAACTCTAAATAAATATTCGTTACCATAAACGCGCAACCTTTTGCCTTTACGTACGAATAACCAAACCCCAACTCGTCCGCACTCAAACAAGCTACCTCCTCCATAAAGGATAAACAGGTAGATAATTTGATTTCGTCTTTAAAATCCACTTCGCAATATTTAATTTTAAATTCTTGTGTGTGTCGATAATTTCCCATAACAAATCTATTATATCTATTTTTTGTGAAAATGTCAATTTGACAATGTGAAAAAATACGGAAATTTTATACATTTTTTTATCGAAAAACGTATTATCCCCCGCAATACCCTTGACTTTATCTTTTATTTGTGGTATAATACTATATATCAAATAACAAAATAGCGGAAAGCCTTTAAAAATAAGACAAAATCGCACTTTATTATGTCAGACATAATATTACTATGTCAGGCATAAACACTATAAAAACAGGAGATAAATGTATGGACGAGAAAGTTTTTCAGCAAGATCAAACCATAACAGGCGGCGAAGAACAAAACCTTGAAATCAGCGCCGATCTTATCCGCGGACACATAAACACCATTATACTTCGGTGTTTATACGATGCAGACAAGTACGGATATGAAATCATCGACGAAATTAAGAAAAAGAGCGGTGGTTTGTACACCTTAAAAGAACCCACCCTTTACAGCGCGCTTAAACGTTTGGAAAGTTTAAAATACGTAACGTCCTATTACGGGGATTATTCCAACGGCGGGCGTAGAAAATACTTTTCACTTACCGACACAGGCAGAGAAGTAACAAAGCAGAATTTATCCGCATGGGAATACTCGCGCACGATTATCGACAGTTTAATCTCGGACGGCGACGCACATTACGATTTTTCGTTTATTACCGATAAGCAAACGGAACTTGTCGAACTTAAACGCGCTCTCGCCGCAAGAGAAGAAGCATTAAACGAAGAAAAAGCCGCTTTGAATAATTTAAAAAACGAATTGCAACGCGAACGCGCCCTACTTTCTACGCAAAGCTCGTCTATCTCTTCACAAAAGACGGATTTCTTGGAATTAAAAGAGAAAGTAGAACAGCAAACAAGCGAATTAGAATTAAAAGAAACCTCTTTGCTTGAAAAACAAGCGGAAATCCAAGCAAAGGAAGTTCAGCTTTTAGAAAAAGAACGGGAAATCGGCGATGCAAAAGCCGAGCTCGCAAAACAAAGCGATGAAATCAAGGCGTTGAAGAACTTATTAGAATCGCAACGCGCGACCTTTGAAGAAAACGTTTCGCTTTTGCGAGAAGAAAACGAGCTCCTTTCTAAAAATCGCGTTGATGAAAACGCTTTAACGAATGCGCAAAACGAAATTACGGCAATGCAATCAGAACTTTCCGACAAACAATCGACGATAGACGCGCTGCGCACCGCTATTGCCACACAGGAAAGCACTATTGACGTCTTGAAACGTGAAAACGAGAATAAAGCAACGGAATTTTACAACAAGGAACTGGAATTTCGGGCAGCGCAAGCGCAGATAGAGGCGCAAAAAAGCAAGGTGGAAACGGAAAAACTCGCCCTTGAACAGTTACAACAGCAGCTCAACGAACGGGAAACAGCTTTGCAATCGCAAGCAAGCCAAACGGCAAATAGCGTTTTAGAAGAAGAACGCGCAGAACTTCAAAACCAACTGCAAATTATGGAAGTTGAGCGGGACGCACTCAAAGCCGAACACGAAGAGCTGGAAAAAGCACAAGCGGAACTTCAAAGCGCGCGCGAAGAACTGCAATCTATGCGCGAAGCGTTACAAATTGAACGCGCAGAAATTGACAGAAAGACGTACGAATTAACCCAGCTTGAATATTCTTTGGAGGAAAAACAACGCAGCGTAGACGATAAGCAAACGCAAACCAACGCAAACTCGGAGGAAATTCAATTCCAACGTGAAGATTTGGAAATGCGCGAAAATGCGCTTTTGCGTGAACAACAAAAGTTGCGCGCGGATTTAGAAAAACTGGAAATACAGCAAAAAGACCTTTCCTCCCGCCAAGCAATATACAATCAACAACAGTTGGATTTCATTACACGCAAAAACGCTTTGGCGGCGCAGCAGTTTGATTTTGCCGACAAATTATCTTCTTATAACGTACAAGCCAAACTCTTCAACGAGAATCTGGAAAAATACGAAACGGAACGCGCGGACTTATTAGCCAAACAACGCGACTATGAAGAAAAAGAACGGGAATTAAACGCGCAACGAGCCGCGTTTGAAACCGAAAAGGCGGATTTTGAGCGCAAAAGGACGGAGGCGGAACGCGTTTTACAAGAAGCACAACAAAAGGCTGGCGAAAACGAGCTTGCAGCAGAAAAACGTTTACGCGAACTGCAAGAGCGAGAACTCAATCTTACACATCGCGAAAACTTGGTCGCAAACACCTATCAAACGATACAAACCCGTCAATACGTACAAGCGCAATCGGAAACGGATTCTACGCCTTATACCGCGCAACAATCACAACAATCCACTGAACGGAAATTTGATTTCCACGATTTACACGAACGCGCACAAGCGGACGGAATCAAACTGCAAACGGCAGGCTACGGCGGCAGAGCCTCACAACCGACGCAAACGGTTACAGCAACCGAAAGCGCAAACGCCGTCGGATGTTATAACGTTGGGCTCACCCTTTTCAAATCCGCGTTTATCGTTTTCTGTATCGTAGCGTTTGAAAGTCTACTCGTATTCTTTACCCGTAGCTATTTGAACGTATCGGCCTTATACCCCACCTTGGCATTCGCCGTTGGGTTTACACAATTCATTATTTGCGCAATCTTGTACGCCGTAGGTTACCGGCCGCGCGCAAGACGAAAAAAACACGCGTCGTACGTACTGACAGCCGCCGTAATATTCGTCATTACCGTGTTGATTACAACGATGATTGCCGTATATTGCAAAGCGCAAATATCCGATCCCAAACAAATGCTCACGTTCGTGATAATTCCCATCGTTTACCTTTTGAACATCATCTTCTTCGTTACTTTCTTTTACCTTTTCTCGATAAAAGCAAGTATCAAATCTTAACGATTGATTTTCGCTCCTCCGTTTTTGGAGGAGCGTTTTCAATTTTTCTTGATTTCTGTTATAAAAACGGTTGACGGATAAAATTTTATTTGCTATAATATCAAAGTAAATTACGAACGGAGGCGTAGCTCAGTTGGTTAGAGCGCTACCTTGACATGGTAGAGGTCGAAGGTTCGAGCCCTTTCGCGTCCACCAAATAATCTCCCCCTTCGGTTTACTGCAACCGAAGGGGATTTTTAAAGGATATCACATGAACAAGAAACCCGTCTTAAAAATCGTTGGATTTGCCCTGCTTATCATCGGACTTGGATTAACCGTTTTCGGCGTATACGATTATATTACCGCGCTCCTTGATAAACTTGCGCCTAAATATTTTTGGTGCGCAGGTTTAGGCTTACCCATCTTAGGTTTAGGGTTAGGATTTGCCTTTTTCGCAAGCAAAACGCAACCACCCAAGCAAACAGACGAGCAAGAACAAAACGACGAAAATTCAGCCGATTAAACGGCTTTTTACCCAAATGAAAACGCCTTATTTGAAACCAAGGTTTAGATAAGGCGTTTTTTATATTCCGTTTTAGTTATCCGTGCTGTGCACGATATAATTCAAATGGTCGCCGACACGTTCGAGATTGCAAACGAGATTGACGAATATCGTATTGTTTTCCGGCTTACATTTACCTTGTCCAAGACGCGCAATATGTTCTGCCACCAAATCACGGCGCATTTCGTCGATTTCATCTTCCAAAGCGTCCGACTCTCCCACCAAATCTTTGCGATCGTCAAGCACGATTTTATTCACCAAATCATACTGCTTATGCAGCATATCGTGCATAACTTCCAGCTTTTCGTTGATACCGTCCGAGAAAGTAAGATTATCGTTAACCTCACGTTTAGTATACTTCGTCAAGTTATCAGCAAGCTCTGCTATACGCGCAATATCGCCGATATTGCTATGCAACGCGTTAATTTGTTTTTCATCGGCAAGCGACGCACCGCTTGCGGACACCTGTACGAGATAATCACTGATTTGTTCACTTAACGTGGAAATATTTTCATTGCGCTCGTAAACGTTTTCAACCGCTTCTAAATCCCTGTCGATAAAACCGCCGAACGCCACACGCAAGCTCGCCATAGCCATATCCGCCATACGCATCGTTTCCTTTTTCAACTGACCGATAGCAACGGCGGGCGTAGCCAAGAAACGCTTATCCATAAACACCAACTCGGACGGAGCTTTCGCGGCTTGTCCTTTCGTCGGAACAAGCTTCATCGACGCTTTTACAAGCAAATTGATAAACGGCAAGAACAACAGCGTACAAGTTACGTTGAATATCGTATGGAACATGGCAATTTGCGTACTGGGCGAAGAAAACCATCTTTCGAGCGTTACCTCGCTAAACGAACGCCAGCACAGCAACAACACCATAAACAACAACGAACCGATTACGTTAAACAATAAGTGAATCATACTCGCGCGTTTCGCGTTTGCGCTCGTACCGATAGACGAAATGAGCGCCGTCACACAAGTACCGATATTCGAACCGAGAACGATATACAAAGGCGCGTTTCCACCGCCACCTATAATCAGTCCTGCGCTTGCCATCGAGATTAAAATGGTGGTAACCGCGCTCGACGATTGAATAATCGCCGTCAACGCCACGCCAACGAGCAATAAGAGTACGGGATTGCTTATTTTTGCCAGCGTGTTCATTACAGCGGGGCTTTCTTTCAGCGACGACATCGGATCGGACATCAACCCCAAACCGACGAACACCAACCCCAAGCCCGCAAGCGCCAAACCGATTTTCTTGACTTTATCGTTCTTGGAAAATAAATCCATAAACACACCCAAGAACAACAAGAACATGAATACTAAATCGATATCAAACGCTTGAAGGGCTGCAATCTGCGCCGTAATCGTCGTACCGATATTCGCACCCATAATAATAGCCGCGGCTTGGTAAAGCGACATAATCCCCGCATTTACGAACCCCACGACCATAACCGACGTTATCGACGAGCTTTGCACGACCGCCGTCGTTACCATACCCATACCGACGTTGACCATGCGCTTATTTGACGTTTTGTTAAATAAGTTTTTTAAGCTGTTGCCCGCGATTTTTTCCATGTTGTCGCTCAATACCTTGAACCCCAGCAAAAACGCGCCGCAACCCGCCAAAATCATTACTACAATTTCTACTATTTTCATACTTTTTCCTTTGTTTGCCCTAACTTAACGCCCCTGCGCCAAGTTACCCCGTGATTTCTCACGGAAACTACCTCCTTTATATAGAAATTTTTTCATAAACCTTATTGTAAATTTTGCTCGTTTTTTGGAAAGTGTTTTTGGAAATGAGCAAAAATAATTTTCAACACTTATTATTATACTCTAAATCCAAAAAATGTCAACTGTTTGAAAGAAAAAAAATTTTTTCTCTTTTTTTATTTTTTAATACAGTATACACAAAAAGCAGCGGAAGTATGCCAAAATAAAACGCTCCGTTTTAAAAACGGAACGGATTAAAATACGCTTTCCCCAACGACGACCTCAGTGTGCTTAGCGCCGTTAATAACGAGATAGGCATAACTACCACCCTCTCCCACAGGGCGAGATAAAGAACCGGGATTAATCAGCGTTACGCCGTTTATCTCGCTAATAAGCGACGTATGGGTATGCCCGTAAAGTGCAATATCGCAATCACGGTTTTTTGCCGCAATTGCAAGATGCGAAAGGGTGGATTTGACGTGATATTTATGACCGTGGCAATACAAGATTTTTAAGCCGTCAACCTGCAAAACCCCTTCGTCGGGATAGCGGCTGAAAAAATCGCAATTACCGCCGCAAAGATAGACCTTTTCAGGGAAATCACGCATAATTTCACGCATATCCCCCGCACCGTCGCCAAGATGCACGATATAATCGTTTTCAGCAATCAGCGGACGGAGTTTTTGCAAGCCTTTCGCATTGCCGTGCGTATCCGATACGACAAGTATCTTCTTCATTTTTCAAGCTCCTTTTTCAAAGCCTGCAACGCGCGAAAACGGTGTGAAACGGCGTTCTTTTCTGCTTCGGTGGCTACGCCGAACGATTTACCCAAATCGTCGCTATAAAAAATCGGATCGTAACCAAAACCCCCGTCGCCCTCTTCGGCGTATAAAATTTTACCGTGCGTTTCACCCATCACGACCGTTTCTTTACCGTCGGGACACACCAGAGCTACCGCGCAAGCGAAATGCGCTTTGCGATTTTCAACGCCTTGTAAGTTCTTCAAAAGCAAATCGCGGTTCGCTTTATCGTCGCCGTGATGACCGCAATAACGCGCGCTGTATATCCCCGGCGCGCCGTTAAGCGCGTCCACGCATACGCCGCTATCATCAGCTATCACCGTACAATTCAGTGCTTTTGCCGCCGCGCGAGCTTTGATAAGTGCGTTTTCTGCAAACGTTTCACCCGTTTCCGCTACGTCTTCTTCAAAACCCATTTGCTTTTGCGAAACGACTTCATATTCTGGAAAGATTTGTGCGATTTCGCGCAATTTATGCGCGTTACCCGTTGCTACCACTAATTTCATAACCGTATTCTCTCTTTTTTCTTTCATTATAACATATTTTCCGAAAAACGGAAAGTCTTTCAACGACGTTTTATTAATTTTACACGCAAAGCGTTGGCAAGCGCCAACAGCATAACGCCCACGTCGGCGAACACCGCGAATATGAGTGGCAATACCCCCGCCGCACCAAGAACCATAAACGCAATCTTTAACGCTATTGAACCCACAATATTCTGCATAACGATTTTTCGAGTTTTTCTCGCTACGCGCAAACATTCGGGAATGGCTTTCAAATCGTCGGATATAAGCACGAAATCAGACGACTCCACAGCCGCTGCGCTCCCCAACTTACCCATAGAAATAGAGCAATCCGCCGCCGTCATTACAGGCGCGTCGTTAATCCCGTCGCCCACGTAGACAAGCACGCCGTCCTTTTTAAAATCATTCGCCTTATCCAACTTATCCGTGGGTAATAATCCAGCACACACTTCGTCGATGGCAGCTTGCCGAGCAATTACCGCCGCTCGTTCCTTTTCGTCGCCCGTCAACATAACCGTACGCCGTACGCCCAACTCTTTTAAAGCGGTAATCGTTTCGTTTGCGCTACCGCGGAGTTTGTCCCCGACTTCCACAAGCCCTAACCACGTATTGCCACGCGCGACGTATACAGGCGTATACGCGCCGTCGTAATCAGAACATTCTATTCCGTTATCGCGCAACAACGCCGCTTTGCCGATTAGCACTCGTTCGCCGTTGAGCATTGCTGTCAATCCGTATCCCGCCGTTTCCGTAACGTCTTGTGCTATACAATCCGTTTCCACGTTTGAAAAGGCTTTTGCAATCGGGTGCGAAGAATTTTTCTCTACCGCCGCAACCACGGAAAGCAATTCCTTTTCCGTTACGCCGTTTTCCGTTCTTACGCTACAAACACTAAAATTCCCTTCGGTGAGCGTACCCGTTTTATCAAACGCAACCGTGCTTGCTTTGGATATGATATCTAAATACGCCGCGCCTTTGACTAAAATACCGCGCTTGGCACATGCGCCTATCCCAGAAAAATACGTAAGCGGCACGGAAATAATCAACGCGCACGGGCAAGATATAACCAAAAAAGTGAGAGCCGACGTTGCCCAACGCCCAAAGTTCATAAAATAGAAACGATTATCGATTATCAAACCGCTTACAAGCGGCACTATCAACCCAAGACAAAGCGCTAAACAACAAACGACGGGCGTATAATACCGCGCAAATTTCGTAATAAATTTTTCGGGGGCAGCTTTTTTGGACGCGGCGTTTTCCACCGTATCCAAAATCTTTTGCACGGCACTGTCTTCATATAAGCGTATAACACGCATCGTAAACACCGCCCCTGCGTTGATACAGCCTGCAAGTATTTCTTCGCCACCACGAACGGTTCGCGGCAACGATTCGCCCGTTAAAGAGCTTGTGTCCAGCGTAGCGTTTTCCGTCAATAATACACCGTCTACGGGTATCTTTTCCCCCGCCCTTACAAGTACCGTATCCCCGATTTTTAGCGTTTCGGGCGGCACTTGTCGCTGCTTTTCAACAAGCTCGTGACAGTGTCCACACGTACAAGGACGTTTTTCTATCAGCGTGGCAAATTCGCTTTTTAGCTGCATTAACTCGGTTATCGAATTACGCGAAGACCGAACGGCAACGGCTTGCAACGTTTCCCCGATCCTATATAACAACATAACGGCTACGCCCTCAAAATATTCACCCAAGAGCACCGCACCGATAGAGGCAACCGTCATCAAAAAATTCTCGTCGAATATCCTGCCTTTCGCCAGATTTTTCACCGTTGCAAGCAACACGGGACACGCAACAGCCAAATACGCCAAGGCATACGATACGTAAGCCAAAACGGTTACTATCTTGCCCGAAAAGACGAAATCGAGCAACAATCCCACAACGAAAAAGAACGCGGAGAGCGCAATTGCCCACCAATCCTTAACCCGCGACGTTTGTTCCGTTTCTAAACGTTCCACCACTTGCACTTCTTCAAAATGATTGGCTGTATCTATCGCCGCCTGCAACGCCGTTTCCGTTTCGTAAACGAGCGTAAGTTTTTGATTAACAAATGCAATCGACGCCGACAAAACTCCTTCAATTGCGGAAATTTGTTCTTCCAACTCTGCGGCACAACCCGCACAATCCAACCCGCGCAGTTGTATAGCTTTTTTCATATTTCACCTACTTAACGACATTGCAAGTGTAATTTGCCCATTTCTACGATTTGGCGAACGTGTTCGTCCGCGAGCGAATATTCAACGGTTCTTCCTAATCGAGTCGATTTTACAATATGGTTATCGCGTAAAATCCGCAGTTGATGACTCACCGCACTTTGCGTGGATTCGCACACTTCCGTTAAATGATATACGCACATATCCCCGTTCATCAGCGCAAGCACGATTTTCAAGCGGTTAGAATCCGCTAAAACTTGAAAAATTTTCGCAATCTTCTCCACGTCCGACGGCAACAAAACGTTTTCTTTCGCGCGTTGCACCACTGCTTCGTGTTCCTTTTTGTGTTCAAAACAATTTTCCATAATAAAACTCCTTTTATTGTATTCTTTCCAGCGTTTGTTCTATTCCCATTTTATCGACCACGCAGATTTTACTGCTTGCCGTTGATTATCTCGGTTGTTGCAACCGCTGTTTTATCACTCTCTTTTTCGTTTTTTTAATTACCCGTTTTTTATATTTTATATGAAGATATGTTCATATGTTCATATCTTCATATGATATGATAACATAATACAGCGTGGATTGTCAAGCGTTTTTCGATATTCGCCGAGCGTTTTTCGATATTTTTCAAGCTTTTTTCGATATTCGCCGAGCGTTTTTCGATATTCGCCGAGCGTTTTTCGGTGATTTAAAAACTTTTTTAGGTTTATAGCAAACGCTGAAAAATTTTCGACGATTATTTATTTTAATTAAAAAAGAAGTGAACCCCACGCACTACTTGCTACGATGCAAGTAACGACAAAACGTTTCACTTCTTATCATTTATGAACCTTATACTCTATGCAAGCAACAAGTTATTTTTTATCGTAAAAATACTAACTTATAAATTGGAATTTGTTAGTATCTATTACTATAAATTGATTTCGCTTTTTCAGTATATTTCTTTACGAACTCGGTCTTTGCGTTTGTATAAGCATCTCGATTATGCTCGTATTCTTTCCATAAAGGAATCTTTAATTTTTCATACTCTTTTGCTATATCGGGAAACTCGATAAGATAATCCCTAAAATACAATTCATCGTTATCCCCTGCATATCTTAAATGCAAATGAAATACTTTCTCGGAAAATCCATT
>SVHY01000046.1 GCA_015055545.1 Clostridiales bacterium | reverse complement strand
ACGCGAATACGCGGAAGTCCTTGAAATCATTGACAATTTTCTAAAATGATTTACCCATTTTCTACCCATATTTACCCATAAAATCATTAAAAAATAGAATAAAAATGAAAACTTGCAGTTGTAGAAATGAAAAAAGCAAACAAAAAAACTGTCAGTTTGTTCAAAAACCAACAGTTTTTTGGGTTTGGCGCAGAGAAAGGGATTTGAACCCTTGTATACATTCCTGCATAACACGATTTCGAATCGTGCGCGTTCAACCGCTCCGCCATCTCTGCAAACAGCTTTTATATTATATACTATCCAAAAAAAAAATGCAACTGTTTTTTAACGTATTTTGAAAGAAAAATCCCCGTTGCGTAAAAAGATACGCAACGGGGAAAACCTTTACAATAACGTTACCATAAGTTGTGATGCAAGTACGATCAATACCAACGCAATCGGATACGTCGATGCATACGCCGATGCGACGTCGTCCGTTTTCGCTGTGGAAATCAACGTACCAAGCGCAGGCGTACTCGTCATACCGCCCGTAATGGAACCCATATTGTTCAAAAGCGGTAATTTGAGTACATATCTGCCGAATACGTAGCCAACCACCATAGGAATAAGCGTCATGACTGCACCGCCAAAGAAACCCCAAGCAACGATTGCCGCGCCGCCTGCTTCGCGAATTTCTTGCACGAGCGAAACGCCTCCTTCAAAGCCTGCGCCAAGCAAGAACAACGCCAAGCCAAGCTCACGCATAACTTTCAACGTACCGTCGCTCACTTCCAAAGAAAGTTTGCCAAAATGTCCGAAATGTCCGAATACAAGACACATAATCAACACGCCACCCGTCGTACCAAGCGAGAAACAAGCACCTTCGTAGCCTTTGCCTGTAAGCGGAATCGTAATGGAGCCTAACAGCAAGCCTGCTACGATAGCAAGCGCAAACGGCATAAAGCCAAAGTTTTCGCATTTGAAGAACTTAGAATAGTCGCGTTTCTCTTCTTCGCCGCCTATTTTCAAAAACTCACGTTCTTTTGCCATATCGGCTTTCAAGAACTTCGGCATCAATTGCACGAACAACACGACGCCGACAACACCGAACGGATAAGCAATCGCATGCCCAAGCGTAATTCTCGTCAAATTTTGCGTAGCTGCGTCTTGCGCCGCCGAGAACCCAGGCGTAGACGTAAGCGCACCAGACAATATCCCTGCCCAGTATTCCGAACCGTAATCGGTGATAAGCGTAAACAATACCGCTACGAGCGTACCCGATAAAATAATTACCGCGCCGAGTAAAATATACGTTTTAAAGTTCTTTTTCAAGTTTTTAAAGAAGTTCGGGCCTGCGATAAACCCTACCGCGCCAACGAACATAATCAAGCCCATGTTTTGAATAGGACCTTTCAAATTCTTCACGACCGCATCGCTCGTGCTGGACATATGAAAGTATTTGAGCAAAGGTACGTTCGTGAAATTCAACGTACAAAGCCAACCGAGCAAAATAGCAACCAAGAACACGCCTGCCGTACCAAGCGATACGCCTTTAATTGTAACGCCGCCAAGCAAATATCCAAGCGCTAAAATCGCAAACACAAGCGTAAACATGACGAACGTAGAGCTAAAATTAAAAGCGTCATCCGTTCCATGCGCTTTATTCGCACAAACGATACACCAAACTGCAATCGCCGCAACTACGACCAAAGCAATCGCAATCCAAAGCCATTTTAGGCTTTTTTTGTTTTCATTCTCCATAATAATTCTCCTTTAAGTACATACGGAAACGCACAGACGGGCTGTGCGTTGTCCGTTTTTTATAATTTCGTTAGTTTGCCTTTCTTCTATAATCAGGCAACAGTTTGGGCGATTGCACGTTTGTGGAAATACCTGCATCGGCAAGTTCCTTTTCAAACGCGGCTACGTGGTCGAGCGTGAGTTCTTTGAGCTCTACGCTCTTATATTTTTCGCCTGCTTGTTGACCTGCGTTTCTACCGAATACGATGATATCGAGTAGCGAATTACCCATCAATCGGTTCGTACCGTGAATACCGCCGACTGCTTCGCCTGCAACGTACAGATTTTCTACGCACGTCATGCCGTTTGCGCCGATATCCAAGCCGCCGTTTTGATAGTGCAACGTCGGATAAATCAAAATGGGCTCTTTGCGGATATCTATGCCGTATTTACCGAACATTCTAAGCATAGCGGGAATACGTTTTTCAATCGTACCTTCGCCGTTCAAGATGTCGATAAGCGGCGTATCCAACCATACGCCTTCACCGTCCGTCGTCTTAATACCCTTACCGTTTTTCTTACATTCACGGATAATGGACGACGCCGTTACGTCACGCGTTTCCAACGAATACACAAACGCTTCGCCGTCTTTATTGACGAGCTGTGCACCAAGTGAACGCACCTTTTCGGTTACGAGTGCGCCGTAGATTTGCGTAGGTTCTGCCGCACCCGTGGGGTGATATTGCAACGTTTCGGGGTACAACAATTTTGCACCCGCTCTATAACCAAGCACCAAACCGTCCGCCGTCGCACCGTAGTGGTTGGACGTGGGGAAACCTTGATAATGCAATCTGCCCGCGCCGCCCGTTGCGATAACCACCGTTTTCGCGCGTGCAATCAGGATTTCTTGCGTTTCCATGTTTTGGAGCACCGCACCCGCTACTTTGCCGTCGGTGTCTTTGATAAGTTCAATCGCCGCCGTGAAGTCCACCACCGTAATACCGCGGTTGAACACTTCGTCGCGGAGCGTACGCATGATTTCCGAACCCGAATAGTCGCGGCAAGCGTGCATACGTTTTCTGGACGTACCGCCACCGTGCGTGGTAACCATCGTACCGTCCTCTTCTTTATCGAACATAACGCCCAAATTATTCAGCCATAAAATGGCTTCGGGTGCTTCGTTTACAAGCTTATACAAAAGTTCGGGTTTGTTTTTGAAATGCCCGCCGCCGAGCGCGTCCAAATAGTGCGTTGCGGGGCTGTCGTTGGGTTTATCTGCGGCTTGGATCCCACCTTCTGCCATTGCCGTATTCGCATCGCCAAGACGGAGCTTTGTGGCAATCATAACGTTTGCGCCGCGTTGGTGCGCTTCAATCGCCGCCGACGAACCTGCGCCGCCACCACCGATAACGAGCACGTCTACGTCGTAATCGATCTTGGATAAATCGATATTCATATCCAGCACGCGGGAATGACCTTGCAACAAATCAGCAAGCTCGTGCAAAACCTTGCCACCCTTATTTTTTCCCACTTTCAATTCTTCATACGCCGAAGTGATATAATCGGGGTGAAACTCCGCCAAAACCGCGTCTTTTTCTTCCGCAGTCATGCGCGCATGCAATTTTTCTATACGGGAAGCGCGCGTCGCTTCCACCTTTTTCATAGATGCAAGTTGTTCTTCTGTGTAGTGATACATACGCTTCTCCTTATTTCTCAATCTCTCTATGGTTATACAAATTCTTTTGTTCTTCCAAAGGCGTGTTCATAATCGCTTCCAAAGCCGCTTTGCAATCGCCCGCGTCGATTTCCGCTACTCGGTTAACGAGATGTTCGCTTTTCGGTGCGAGATATTTACCCGTCAAACGGCGAGCAAGCAGTGCCACTTGGGGATGCGAAATACCCGCAGGACAACGGGAAGAACATACGCCGCACATTACGCAGTCAAAGCTTTCTTCCGCCGCTTTTTCGTATTCGCCGCGTTGCGCGTACGCGATATACTGCATAACGTTGAGTTCCTGCGTACAGCTTTTCGTACAAGCGTTGCAACCGATACACGAATAAATCTCGGGATAGAGCTGCATCATAATCTGCTGCGTGGGTTTGATTTTTTCCATATCGTAAACTTGTTTTACGAGCGGGAAGAACGGAAGCGTTGCTACGTACATACCCTCTTCCACTTGTTGTTGACAAGCAAGACAAGATTTGAGTTCTTGTTGACCTTTGATACGGTAAATGGTTGCGCACGCGCCGCAGAAACCGTTTCTACAGCCGCAACCGCGCACGAGTTGATAACCCGCGTATTCCATTGCTTTCATAATCGTTAAGCTTTCCGGTACTTGATAGCGTTTACCGAAAAGATATACGTTTACCATATTTTCCATGTTTGTTTTCTCCTTATATGTTGTTGAAACGCGCAGATACGAGCAAGACAAGGCGCGGAAACGGTTTTCGACGGGCGCGTACTGTACGTACGTAACCGAGAAAATTGTTTGCGCAACGCCGTATTTGCGACGTATATCCGCGTTTCTCCTTAATACTCATCAGGTAATTCGTCGAGTTCCGTCATTCTAAACACAGGCCCGTCTTTGCATACGAACTTATCGCCGACGTTACATCTACCGCACTTGCCGACGCCACATTTCATGCGAAGTTCTAACGTCGTAAACACGTTAGATTTTTGGAAACCGAGTTCCAAGAGCCCTGCAAGCGTGAACTTGATCATGATAGGCGGACCGCAAAGTACAGCCGTCATGTTCGGGTCTAACCCAAGCTCTTTTACGTACGCGGGAACAAAGCCGACGTGTCCGTCCCAACCCTCTTGCGGGCGGTCGATCGTCAAATATACTTCGATATTTTCCTCGTTCATCCATTCCGTTTGGATTTCGTTGATATCCACCAAATCGTCTTTACTTCTCGCACCGTAAACGATAACGACTTTACCGTAATTCTGACGGTAATGACGAACGTAATTGATAACGCTACGCAAAGGCGCAAGACCGATACCGCCTGCGATAAAGAGCAAATCCTTGCCCTTGAATTCACCCTCAACGGGGAAATTCTTGCCGTAAGGGCCGCGAACGGTGATTTGCGCGCCTACTTCGAGCGAGTGGATAACTTCCGTCACGCAACCGCATTTTTTAATGGAAAATTCCATATATTCTTCGTTCGTGGGCGAGGACGTGATAGAGAACATACATTCGCCTACCCCGGGAACGGAAACCATCGCGCATTGCCCCGGCATATGCTGGAACAGTTTTTTGCCGTCCGTACCCACTACGCGGAACGTCTTAACGTCGGGCGTGTCTTTACGAACGTCCGTGATAACGCCTACTTTGGGAATGAGAGTTTCTTCAATCATCGTTTTTACCTCCAAGCGTTTTGATAACCTTGACGATATTCAATCTTTGCGGGCATTTGTTTACGCAACGGCCGCAGCCTACGCACGAATACAGTCCGTCGTTTTGCGAAGGATAGTAAACGAGTTTGTGCATAAACCGTTGACGGAAACGCTGCATTTGCGTGGTACGGCTGTTGCCGTGCGCCATAAGCGTGAAATCCGAATACATACAAGAATCCCAGCAACGGTAACGCACTACGCCTTCGTTCGTCTTGAAATCGCGAATGTCGAAACATTGACAAGTAGGACAAACGAACGTACACGTGCCGCAACCAAGGCAAGCTTCGCTCATTTCTTCCCACGCGGGATCATTGAACAAATCGTTGAGATTTTCGGGTTTGAAACGGCTTAAATCAAGCGCTGCAAACGGTAATTTCGCAAGTACTGCTTTCGTTGCTTCTTGCTGCGCCGCCACTTCCGTTTCGCCGCCGTTTTCCATAAGTTCTTTTACCAGCGTGGTCAAGTTTTCACCCTTTTCCGTGTTCGCTTGCCAATACAGATATTCGTTATCGAGCCACGTCGTTACGTCGCCTTGGGGCGCGGTAGCGTCGATACCGAATACGCCGCAAAAACAGCTTTCTTCGGGCTTGGAGCAAGCGAGCGTAACTACCGTCGTACGTTGACGTCTGTCTTGATAGAAACTGTCCACGGGATCGGCAAGGAATACCTTGTCGAGCACTTCAATCGCCTTATAATCGCAAGCTTTTACGCCGAACAGGACGAACGAGCGACGCTCGTTAAAGCTTTCGCGCACGTCAATGATTTCAAGGTTTTTGCCGTCCGTTTTGAATTTCATCATGTTTTCCGTTTGCGGGAAGAACATGTTCTTCGGGGATTTAACCGTTTTGAGCGTTTCTATCGATACTTCTTTGCCTTCGCCCCAAACGTGGTAATTGACTTCCCCTGCCTTTTTAATAGGGATAAACAACCCCATCGTTTCGTTGATTTTCGCGTATAACGCGTTCAAGTTTTCTTTGGCTATCTTTAACATTATTTTGCCTCCCCGTTGACAACGTCGGTGGGTTCAGCGTCGTTTTCCGAATAGGAAGTGAGCGGCGTTTTGCCGTCCGACGTTTCACCTGCTTGGTATTCGCCGTACAAGTTGTCGATATCTTTAATAAATTTACGGTTGAGAAGGTGCAAAGGAATGTTTTGCGGGCACACGCGCGAACATTCGCCGCAGTCCGTACAACGTCCCGATACGTGGAACGCGCGAATGATATGGAAGAGCTGTTCTTCAAAATCCGAATCGTTTGCTTTCGCCGCAATACCCGATTGCGGGTTGTCGAATACGCACTTAATGCACGAACAAGCAGGACAAACGTTTCTGCACGCGTTGCAACGGATACATTTGGAAAGTTGCGCTTTCCAGAACGCAAACCGTTCTTCCGCCGTCATCGCTTCTAATTTTTCCACTTCCTCAAAACGATTCACGTCCCGTTCAGGGCGTTCGTGAATGATAATTTCCTCGTCTTTGACCTGATGCGTCTTGTTACATACCGCGCACTTGGAAAGAACGACTTCGGGTTTATAGAGCGTAAATTCGCCGCTCGTCGTTACCACTTTCACGTCTTTATCTACAACGGAAACGCTTTCCACGATGCCGTCCGTTTTTTCTTTAATGGCCTCGATATTCAATTTACCAAGACATTCTACGGCAATCACGTACACTTTTTCGCGCGCGATACGGTGTTCTTTTACGAGCTGGTTAAAGCTGTACGTATCGCAAGGTTTTAAGAATACCGCCGTTTTGCCGTCCTTTTTGCTCATTTGGATAAGGTATTTGGAAAGGTTAGCGCCGCAGAACCAATCGTAGGTAAAATCTTTGAGTTCGTCTACGCTTTCAAAGCTTGCGGGCGTAGGGTCGAAACAGAAATCGCCCTTTTTCCAACCGATAACGCGCGCTACTTCGCCTCTTTCCAAAAGCGCCTTTGCGCGTTCCAGCATTTTCAATTCTACTTCTTTCATATTATTCGCCCTCCTTTACGCGAAGGTCGGTGAGTTTTTTATTTTCGCCAAGCTCGGTAACCGTTTTCACGAAATCGTTCATGACCGCCGAGAATTTCGCGCCTTCCGCCGCGGATACCCATTCCACGCGCGTACGTTCTTTTTCAATGCCCATATAGTTCAAGAAACTAAAGAGTAGCGACATTCTTCTACGCGTATAATAGTTACCCGTCACGTAATGACAATCGCCGGGGTGGCAACCGCACAAAATCACGCCGTCCGCGCCCTGTTGGAACGCTTTTAATACGAACGTAGGATTAACGCGGCAAGAACAAGGCACGCGAATGATTTTTACGTTTGCAGGATACGTCAAACGGCTTGAACCCGCCAAGTCCGCGCCTGCGTACGAACACCAGTTGCAGCAAAACGCTACGATGTTCGGCACAAATTCTTTCTTTTCCGTCGTTACTTCTTGCATATTGCTTCTACCTCCGACATGATTTGTTTGGAGCTAAATCCTTTCAAGTCCATCGCACCCGAAGGACAGGTTACCGTACATGCGCCGCAGCCTTGGCAAACCGCAGGGTTGACGGACGCTACGCGACGGATTTCCGTCTTGCCACCGCCTAAGCGGAATTCCTTATCCACGTACGTAATCGCGCCGTACGCGCAAACGTTTGCGCATTGGCTACAACCGTTACACATCATTTCGTCGGGCGTAGCTACGCAAGGATTCGTCTTTAATTTATCTTTCACGAGAAGCCCTATAACTTTCGCCGCACAAGCCGAGGCTTGGGAAACCGTTTCGGGAATGTCTTTCGGGCCTTGGCAAACGCCTGCAAGGTATACGCCCGCCGTAGGACTTTCTACGGGACGAAGTTTAGCGTGCGATTCCGTAAGGAAGTTGTTCGTATCGATGCTTGCCGTAAGAAGCGTGGCTACCTTTCTAACCGAGGGTTCGGGTTCGATTGCCGCCGCCAAAACGACCAAGTCGGAGACGATCGTTACCTGTTCGTTATCGATAAGGTTAGAACCTTGTACCATGAGCTTGCCGTTTTCGTTATATACTTTGCCTACCATGCCCTTGATATAGTCCACGCCGTACTGTTCCACCGCGCGACGGAAGAATTCGTCGTAGTTCTTGCCCGGCGTACGCACGTCGATATAGAATACGTGCACTTCCGTATCAGGGTATTTTTCACGGATAAGCATAGCGTGTTTCGCCGTATACATACAGCAAATCTTCGAGCAGTACGGTTTACCGCAACCGCTGGTATCACGCGAGCCTACGCATTGGATAAAGGTGATGACTTTCGGGTGTTCGCCGTCGGACGGGCGCAACAAAACGCCGTTCGTAGGACCAGCCGCGTTCATCAAACGTTCGAGTTCGAGCGACGTGATAACGTCTTTATTGTCCGCATAGCCGTATTCGTTGAAGTTATCCAAATCAATCGGTTTAAAGCCCGTCGCTACGACGATTGCGCCGTATTGACGTTCAACGAACGTATCTTTCTGTTCGTAGTCGATTGCGCCTACGCCGCAGAATTTTTGACAAATACCGCATTTACCCGTTTTGAGTTTGATACATTGTTCGGGATCAATTACCGCTACGTTGGGAATCGCCTGCGCAAACGGGATATGGATAGCGGGACGGGTGTTCAAGCCCATGTTAAAGGTATTCAAGCCCTTTTTCGACGGACATTTTTCCATACAGATTTTACAACCCGTACACTTCGTTTCGTCCACGTATCTTGCTTTTCTGCGGATCTTTACGTTAAAGTTGCCGACAAAGCCCTTAACCTCTTCCACTTCCGAATAGGATAAAATATCGATTTTTTCGTGTTGCGCGCAATCCACCATTTTCGGCGTTAAGATACACGCGGAACAGTCGAGCGTGGGGAACGTTTTATCGATTTGCGCCATTCTACCGCCAATCGTTGCGTTCTTTTCCACGATGTCCACTTCAAAGCCCGCGTCTGCGATATCGAGCGCGGCTTGAATACCCGCTATACCGCCGCCGATAACGAGCGCGCGTTTCACAACGGGGCTTTCGCCTGCCGTGAGCGGAGCGTTAAGTTTTACTTTTGCAATCGCCGTACGAACGAGAATAACAGCCTTTTCCGTTGCTTCGTCCATATCTTTATGAATCCACGAACAGTGTTCACGAATATTCGCGATTTCTACCATGTACGGGTTCAAACCCGCTTCTTCCGCCGTTTTGCGGAAGGTGGCTTCGTGCATTCTGGGCGAACACGAGCCTACGACGATACCCGTAAGGTTGTGTTCTTTGATTGCCTGTTTAATGAGCTGTTGACCGTTTTCGGAGCACATATACTGATAGTTCGCGGAATAGACGACGCCCGGTTCGCTTTTCATGATTTCAGCGACCTTTTCTACGTCTACCGTTGCCGCGATATTACTGCCGCACCAACAAATAAAAACACCGATTCTTTGCATATTTTTATACTCTCTTTCTTTTGATTTTTCTTATTTATTATACTTTCTGTACGCACTGACGAGCAGTTGTTGGGGAATGAGTTCGTCTACGATCGGGGGTATGTCTTCGGCTTTTATGCCGTTTTTACCTTGCATACGCACTACCGTATCCCGTACCGCTTCCACCACCGCCGCAGGCGCAACGCCGCGCGGACAACGTTCTACGCAAGCCATACACGAAAGACAGTTCCAAATCGCCTTGCTTTCCAAAAGCACGTCTATTTTGCCTTGACCAAGCAACGTCACGAATTGATGCGGTTTGATATCCATATCCTTAAACGCGGGACAACGCCCCGAGCATTTACCGCATTTCATACACTTTCTTACGTCCGTGCCGCTAATTGCTTTGATCGATTCCACGTATTCTTCTCTCGTCATGCCTGTACCCCCAACGCTTCGGCAAGAAGTTCCGTGAAGTATTTTACGGGCAATATCCCGCCGCCGTTTACCTGCAAGTTATACAAGCAAAGCGGACACGCCGTAATCACTTCTTCCGCGCCCTTTTCCTTTGCGCTTTCCAATACTTTTTTACTTTTTTGCTTTGGCAATTCGCTGTTTTTCAACGCCACGTACGCGCCGCAACATTCGTTTCGGAACGGATATACCACGGGCGTACCGCCGATTGCGCGGATAAAGTCTTCGATAATCGTCGGGTTTTCGGGGTTATCGAACGCCATTACGCCGCTGGGACGGAGCAACAGACAGCCATAGTACGCGCCCACTTTGCGATTGAGCGGTTTTACCACTGCTTTTTTAATCGTATCAAACCCGACTACGTTTTTCAGCATTTCCAAATAATGCAAAACCTCCGTTTCGCCGCCGTACGGCTGGTCGAGCTTCATATAATTGTTCGCGCGCAAACGCATATCTTCATTGGTTTTCATGTCTTCGTTCGCGCGTTTGATAACGTTATGACAAGCCGAACAAAGGGTCAACAGTTTCCCGCCGTTATGCTTTGCATAATCGAGCGCGCGCACCGCTGAAAGCTTGGTTGCGATTTCGTCCGTACCCATCGGGTACACCGCGCCGCAACATTGCCAATTTTCAATTTCTTCCATTTCTACGCCCAACGTTTTTGCACAAAGACGCGCCGTAACGTCCATGTCTTTGGCTTTCGTTTTGAGCGTACAACCGGGATAATAACAAATCTTCATAATCGTTTATTGATTCCTTTTTCTGCGGTTATTTTTGCGGATACGCCATTTCTTCGGGACGGAACACTTCGTCGAATTTTTCCGCCGTCAAAAATCCAAGCGCTACGCAAGCTTCTTTCAAGGAAATGTTTTCTTTATACGCTTTCTTTGCCGTTTTCGCCGCGTTTTCATAACCGATATACGGATTGAGCGCGGTTACGAGCATGAGCGAGTTATAAAGATTGTGTTTCATCTTTTCCTTGTTCGCTTTAATACCCGTCACGCAGTTGCTTTCAAACGAACGGATACCGTCCGAAAGCAAGCGCACCGATTGCAAGAAGTTATAAATAATAACGGGCATGAATACGTTGAGTTCAAAATTACCCTGCGACGCGCCGAAACCGACCGCTACGTCGTTTGCCATAACCTGCACGGCAACCATCGTCATCGATTCGCATTGCGTGGGATTGACCTTACCGGGCATAATGGACGAACCGGGTTCGTTTTCGGGAATGAAAATTTCTCCAAGCCCGTCGCGAGGACCGCTTGCAAGCCATCTTACGTCGTTGGCAATCTTCATCAAATTGCACGCAAGCGCTTTGAGCGCGCCGTGCGCAAACACGAGCTCGTCTTTCGCCGTCAACGCGTGGTATTTATTTTCCGCCGTCACAAACGCCTTGCCCGTGAGCGCGCTGACTTGTGCCGCTACTTCTTCCGCAAAGCCCTTGGGCGCGTTCAAACCCGTGCCGACAGCCGTACCGCCGAGCGCGAGTTCTTTCAACCCGTCAAGCGCAAGCAAAAGCTGCGATTTCGTCTTTTCGACCATATTTCTCCAACCGCTGATTTCTTGCGAAAAAGCAATGGGAACTGCGTCTTGCAAATGCGTTCTACCACTCTTTACAATACCTTCGTTTTCAGCTTCCAAGCGTTTGAGCGTAGCAATCAACGTATCCATAGCAGGGAACAGGTTGTCCTCAATCGCTACCACCGCCGCGATATGCATAGCCGTCGGGAACGTATCGTTGGAGCTTTGGCTCTTGTTGATATCGTCGTTGGGGTGCAAAATTTTTGCGCCTGCGAGCTCGTTGCCGCGGTTTGCAATAACTTCGTTTGCGTTCATATTCGACTGCGTACCGCTACCCGTTTGCCATACGACGAGCGGGAAGTGGGAATTGAGTTCACCCGAAATAACTTCGTCGCAAGCCTTGCAAATCGCGTCAAGCTTTTCGTCGGAAAGCTTGCCAAGCTTATGATTCGCAAGCGCCGCCGCCTTTTTCAAAATGCCGAACGCGCGCGTAATTTCACGGGGCATTACTTCCTCGCCAATACGGAAGTTTTGAAAACTTCTCTGCGTTTGTGCTGCCCAATATCTGTCTGCGGGGACTTGCATTTCCCCCATCGTGTCTTTTTCAATACGGTATTCCATGTTCTGTTTCTCCAAAAAATTATATATCCAGTTGTGCGATAACGCCTTTCAAAACGTCTGCGCTGTGGCGCATTTTTTCCACTTCTGCGTCCGAAAGTTTAGGCGTAAGCGTGGTTACGATACCTTCATTACCAACCGCGCAAAGCGTGGAAAGTGCTACGTCCGAAATGCCGTATTCGCCGTCAAGGACCGTGGATACGGGCAATACGGTATAAGCGCTCGAATAAATGCTGTTGACGATTTGCGTAACGCTTGCCGCGATGCCGTAGAACGTCGCGCCTTTACCCGCGATGATTTGACCGCCCGATTTCTTTACGTATTCCTCTACTTCTTCGCGCGTATACGGCGTAACGTTAAGCGAGCCTTTTTTCGTTATCGTTTCTTCGTAATCGCTCAAAGGAATCCCCGAAATATCCGCCGCCGACCAAGCCACGAACGAGCTGTCGCCGTGTTCGCCCAAAACGTAAGCGTGCACTTGTTTCTGATTCACCGAATATAATTCGGAAAGACGGGTTCTTAAAC
>SVHY01000045.1 GCA_015055545.1 Clostridiales bacterium | reverse complement strand
CAATCGGTACGAACGTGCAAGGAACGGCTTTGTCGGAACGTAGCATAGACGCAACGGGCGGTGTGTATTGCTTATTGAACACCTTCCGTTTCAATAGCGTAGCGGATATGGCATCGGCGTTTGAAAACGGCACGGTATATAACCAAGACGACAATAAAGGAAACGGCTACACCGTCGGCAATCTTAGTAATTTCAAAGCGCAAAACGGCTGGGACACTACTTCGGGCGCACCCGTTTGGGCAAACTTTGAAGCATAACACAAAAAAATCAGTATCCAAAAACACGCACCCCCAGCGTGTTTATAGATAAAAATAAAAAAAAGGAGAATAGAACTATGAAGAAATACGAAAAGCTTGAAATCAAGCTGATTGTAGGACAAATGAACGACGTATTAACCGCAAGTGGTGAATACGAGGGGTTTTCCAACATAAACAGTTGGTTTAGTAGTTTTGACGAAGGAGGTGAAAATTCATGAGAAGTACGAAGAAGTTAGGGTTAATCGTATCGTCGGCAGTTTTGGCGTTCGGTTTTTCCGTGGCAGGCGTGCAAGCGACGGCAACGGGCGAACAGGCAACGACGGGTAGCAATTATTTCAATTTTGAAAACGGCGCGGCAGTTCGTCTTGTAGACGACGGCTTGGGGGAAGCCATCCGTTTCCAATCGGTAATCGGCAAAGATTACTATAATAATTTGGTTGCGGAATATACGGACGGCGAAACGGTCACGTTGAAGAGTAAAGTTTCCGACGCGGCGAACGAAAACCGTTATTTGACGATGGACTGGGTACTTATCGGCGACAACGCACTCAATATGACGTTTACGGCAAAGCAAGAAGCCAACTTCTATCACGCAATCAGCTTTGAAGACTTGTTCCAAAACGCGGACGCGGACGATATCAAAGAAGCGGTTGCGCTCGATTTGAAAGCGGAAATGTATATCGAAGTGAGCGACGGCGTAAACGACCCTGTGAAACTTACGGCAACCAACGAAGTGGAAACCGTCACCCGTTCGGCGCGTACGATTGCAAACGAAGCGTACGATACGTACGCGGACGAAACGTCCGATAAATATAATACGGACAAAGCGGCGCGCGTAGCGAAATATTTCAAAGCTCGTACGGAAGTGACGGAAGATATCTATTTTGAAGCAGGCGAAACGCTTTCCCCCGTCTTGGCAAAAGGCGTAGCGGACACGTTCGATTTTGCAAGTGCTAAAGTATACGCGTATAAAGATACGCTTGCAGGCGCACTTCCTACGGCAACCACCTTTGGGGAAACGCTTGGTTCGAAAGCGGCGGTTAGCTTTACGCTGTTCGATAGCAACAATAACGTGCTTAACGTCAATGCGGAAAACGCAATGTACGTGACGAAAGCGTTGAAAACGGAAGCGGATTTGAAAGTGTTTGACGTTGTAGACGACGATGACAATTTGGCTACGGAAGTGGCTACTGCCATAACGGGCTATTACGTGCTTGCGAACAATATTGAAAATGATGCAGACGTTTTAGCGAACAGACACGACGGTTTGCAACGTCAAAGTGGTACGGAAAGAGCGGATAAAATTTCCAATTTGTACTATAACGGTGATGCAGGTTTTTACGGCGTATTCGACGGACAGGGCTATACGATGGCGTTCGACGTATACCAAGGCGGTTTGTTCGGCAGATTGCAACCTGGGGCGCTTATTAAAAACGTAGGTATGGACATCACCTTTGAAAGCGATACGGTGGCTTCGGCAGGGATTATCGCCTATTCGGCGTTGAAATCTACTTCGGCGGCGAACGCGGTGACGATACAGGACGTATACGTCAACGTAGACGATTTTAGAACGGCGAATAATAGTAGCGGTACGGCGCTTTTGGTTTACCCCAAACCGCACGTGTATCTCACGCGTGTGGTGATGAATATCGGCGACGTAGTGTGTGATGAAAATACGCGCGCGTCGGGTGCATTATACGTTGCGGACACTTCGCGTGGTACGGACTCGGGTAAAAAATCGCAAGTGCTTGTTATCAGTAAAACGCCTATGTTTATGAGTATGGACGACAACTGGACGAGCAATAATCGCGACCAAAGACAAGTGGCGGTGACGGACGTTGTCGAAATGACGAAAAACGCGGTGGATAGCGACGCTACGAACAACGGTAAATTAGCCCTTGCAATCGGTACGAACGTGCAAGGAACGGCTTTGTCGGAACGTAGCATAGACGCAACGGGCGGTGTGTATTGCTTATTGAACACCTTCCGTTTCAATAGCGTAGCGGATATGGCATCGGCATTTACAAATCAAACGAAGTTTGGTAATGACGGTGTAAGCGGTTATGCAGTTGGCAATCTTAGTAATTTTAAAGCTGTAAACGGCTGGGATACATCTTCGGGTGCACCCGTTTGGGCTACTTTCAACAAATAATAAACATTGTTGAAAGTAAAAAAATAGCGAAAAAAGCTCTCCCGTTTTTCAAGGGGGAACGGGAGAGCCTATTTTGTTGTAGAGAAAAACGCTGAAAAGGCGGTGAAATCAATGAAAGTAAAAAACGACGGCTATCAGGCTTTTTTGCCGAGCGACGAAGTATTACAAAACCCGTATATCGGGTTTATGAGTTTCAATCATTTTAGAAACGAGCCTTTATTTTCGGATACGGGAACGAAAATGGGCTGGGTAAAAGAACGCTATCCCGTATACGACTGGGTAGAACAAAAGGGTCGGGAAGAAGGGTATTATCCCGACACGGAAGTGGCGTATTTCCGCGTGCTGTGGAAAGACGTTGAGCCTATGGAAGGGAAATACGATTTCCCGTTTATAGAAGAAATATTAAAAAAAGCGAAAGAACGCAACCAAACGGTTGTTCTTCGGATTATGCCACACACGACTAGGCAAAACGAAGACGTACCCGACTGGTTGAAAGAGATAATCGATTGTCCTTTGCGCCCCGACGAAGGGCGTGTAAAGGAATCGCCCAAAGACCCGATTTGGATAGAAAAATTCGGGAATATGATAGAAGCGGTTGCAAGGCGTTTCGACGGCGACAAAACGTTATACGCCGTGGATATTTCCTTGACGGGCGCTTGGGGCGAAGGACACGCGTATTCGTCCTACCCGCAAGAAAAATTGCAGGAATTATACGATAAATATACGAAAAATTTTAAGAATACGCATATTTTAGGGCAGTTTACGGCGACGAATTTATTGCAATACGGTAAAAAAAGCCGACCCATCGGTTTGCGCGCGGACGGCGTTGCCGATCCCAACCATATGAATATGTATTATCCCGAAGGCTTTTATCCCGTGCGCGAGTTTTGGAAAAGCGCGCCCGTTTCGTTTGAATCGTTTTGGTTTTTAAACGAGTGGTACCGCCAAGGTTGGGATATAGATAACGTCATCGAGCAAACGCTCAAATGGCACGTTTCGACGTTCAACGCGAAATCGTCCGCTTGTCCTATCGAGTGGAAAGAGAAAATCGACGGTTGGCTGAAAAAAATGGGCTACCGTTTTGCGGTGCGCAATATCCGTTATCCTAAAATCGTTGCCGTCGGTGACGAAATGGAACTGCTCCTTTGGATAGAAAACCGCGGAGTTGCTCCCATATATTATCCGTTGCCGTTCGTGTTGTTTTTGAAAAACGAGCATTTTGAAATGGTTTGTCCCACCGATATTGACGTGCGCAGTTGGCTTCCTGGGGATTCGATTGAAAAAATATCTATAAAAATTCCCAGCAGTGTTCCAAGCGGTGTATACACGTTATGTTGTCAGCTGGGTGGGGGTGAATACCCGTACGTGCAATTTGCAATGCAGACGAAAAAGGATGGCTTTGTCTACCATTTGGTGGATATTGAAGTGAGAAATAAGGAGAATTAAAATGGAAATCGTACGCTTAAAAAAGGAAAATTACGACGAACTAGTTGGGCTTTTGGATTATGTGTTTACGTTGAAAAACGGCTCGTCCGATTTTCAGAAGAATATGCCGAAGATGTGGGCGCGCGACGACGAGCATATGGGAAAACATCTCGCAGTGAAAGAAGATGGAAAGCTTGTTTCCGTTATCGGGATTTATCCTTTGCCTGTCGATATCGCAGGCGAACGTTTGCTGTTTTCCACCGTTGGAAATATCGCCACACACCCCGATTACGAAGGGCGCGGGTATATGACGATGCTTATCAATCGCGCTATGGAAGAGTTGGATAAAATGGGCGCGGACGCGTCACGGCTTGGCGGGCTTCGGCAAAGATATAATCGTTTCGGCTATGAAATGAGCGGACGGGTATATTCGTTTACGCTTGAAAAACAGGTTGTTAAAAAGGCTTGGGCGGACAAAGTAAACGGCGTGACGTTTACGAAAATTGCGCGCGACGATTTGGAAAGTTTACGCATTGCCCAAGCGTTGCACGCGGAAAGTAAAATTGCCGTTTTGCGCGATTCCGCTAACGATTATGCGGACGTATATGCATCGATGGTGGCTTGGCAAAACGAGCCGTGGCTTGCAAAAAAGGACGGAAAAGTAATTGGGTATTTGTGCACAAAAGGCGGGGCGGTTGCGGAAAATTATGCGTACGATACGGATGGTATGCAGGCAATGCTTGCGGCTTGGCAAAACCGTATAGGCGATACGATTTCGTTCCGTTTCCAACCGCACGAAGTGGAGAATATCCGCGTCTTTTCTGCCGTGTGCAATATGGCGGTTGTTTCGCCTAGCCATTTTAAAATTATCCATTGGGATAAAGTGGTTGGCGCGTTTATGCGTTTGAAAGCATCCTACACTGCTATGCCCAAAGGCGAGTTGACTTTGCATATAACGGGCTTTGGCGGCATACGATTGTTTGTCAACGACGTAGGCGTAGGTTGCGAACGTTTTGACGGGGATTGCGAAGTGACGTTAAACGCTTTGGAAGCGACGCGGTATTTGTTCGGCGTGTTGCCACCTGATAGTACGGCGGCTGCTAATGGGCTTGCATCGGCTTGGTTGCCTTTGCCCCTTTCGTGGAACGGTCAAGATAGAGTATAACGGAGATAGTAATGGTTAGTATTGATTGTTTGGAAATTATGGCGGCGGATATGGGCGCAGCGAATCCGCTTCCCGATATTAAAAACGTGCAATATATTCACGCGGGCTTTGAAGTGACGAAAAACGTCACCAAAGAAGAAAGCGAACATCTTGGCAAGGGGATGATTAACACCGTCTTACCGTATATGATCCAAGATGGATATACGCGCGATAAAAAATTGCAAAAAATAAAAACGGTCGTTTTGGAAAACGAATTTTTAAAAGCCGTGTTCCTGCCTGATTACGGCGGACGGCTTTGGCAATTGTTCGATAAGAAAAACAACCGCGATATCTTATACACCAACACGGTGATTCAGCCTTGCAATTTCGCCATCTTGAACGCTTGGCTTTCAGGTGGTGTGGAATTTAACGTCGGTATTAAAGGGCATACTCCGCTTACGTGCGAAGCAATGCATTGCGAAAAAATCGACGAGCACACCGTGAAATTCTTTGAATTCGAGCGGATTAGAAAGGTTAATTATTCGATTACGGCGTACCTGCCCGACGGCTCGCAAACGCTGTATATCCGTCCGCGTATCGAAAATACTTCCGATAACGAAATTTTTATGTACTGGTGGTCGAATATCGCGTTCCCCGAAACGGAAAAAACACGCGTAATCGTGCCTGCAAATTCCGCGATTCATTGTTCTTATCAAGAAGACCACTACGTAGTGGATAAAACGTCTATTCCCGTGGATAGGGGCGTCGACGTTTCCTATTCTATGAACTTGGGGGCTTCGGCAGACTATTTCTATCGGATTCCCGACGCGCATAGAAAATGGATTGCAGGGGTAGACCCTAACGGCGTAGGGTTATTACACTATTCCAACGATTTCTTAAAGACGAGAAAGCTCTTCCTTTGGGGCAACAAAAGGGGCGGTAGACATTGGAACGAGTTCTTATCCGAAAAAGGGCAAGCGTACGTTGAAATTCAAGCAGGCGTGGCAACTACGCAACTTGAACATCTTCCTATGGCGGCAAAATCCGTTTGGGAGTGGACGGAAGGTTATACGTCCATCAACGGCGCAGACGATTACTACGGCGATTGGGAACAAGCCATTGCCCGTATAGAAAAAGTGCTGGACGAGAAAATCGCAAACGGTGCGGTTGCGCCCGATAAGCTGGCGGATATGCCGATTGCAACGCAGGGTGAACTCGTACATACGGCAAGCGGTTGGGGCGCGCTGGAAAATAAGCTTCGCGCAAAGCAAGGAAAAATCGGCGTGAGCGCGTTTGAACGGTATCCCGAAGTGGATGATAAAGCGACGGCGGATTTTAGACAGTTGCTTGAAAAAGGGTATTTGCCTTGTCCGTCGGTGGAAGAAACGCCTACGTCTTACGTCGTGGACGAGTTTTGGCGCGACGCGCTGAAAACGTCCGCAAAAACGGAACAGGGCAACCACTGGTATACCTATTTGCAACTGGGCGTAGTAGAATACGCGCTGGGCAATCGCAACGCCGCGAAGGACGCTTGGGAACAGTCCGCAAAGCTTTCGCCCAACGTTTGGGCGTGGCGGAATTTGTCGGCGCTGTATAAAAACGAGTGGAACGACGTGCAAACGGCGCTTTCCTATCAAGAGAAAGCGTTTGCGCGCAAGGAAGCGTTTGCTTGCCTTTCGCTTGTCAAAGAATACGCGGCGTGGCTGACGGGGTTGGGAAAAGACCAGCAATGGATTGATACCTATTCCACGTTAAGCGAAGAAATGCAGGGCAACGGGCGGTTGCAAGTGTATTTGGCGATTGCTTTACTGCACGTAGGAAAGCCCAAGCAGGCGGCACAGATTATCACGAAAGATTTTATTTTAAGCGACGTAAAAGAAGGCGAATTATCTCTTTCTTATTTGTGGCGAGAAATTTATACGGCGATTATACGCGAAGAAACGGGCTTGACGGGTGAAGTTGCGCAACAAGTCGCGATGGAAAAATACCCCCTGCCATACGAGCTTGATTTTAGAATGCACGGCTAATGAGGTTGCTATGAAAAAATACGATATACATTTTGGGGAAAGATTAAACGGTTATTACGATACGTCCTATCAGGAAACGGCGTATATACGCGCGCTCGCTAAAGAATATTTTAAAAAAGAAGCGAAAGAGAAAGAAAATATTTTGACAAAGGAAGATTTTTTTGCGCGAAAGGAAAGAGTGCGTGAAAAGTTTAAAGAAATTGTCGGCGTGTTGCCACATAGAAACGCTCCGCTTAATCTTACCATTTGCAATTCAAAACTTCTTGACGGCGGTGTGACGATAGTAAACGTTGTGTACGAATCCTTGCCTAAATTGTACGTGACGGCGTCTTTATGGTTGCCTGAACGTTATCAAAGCGGAGAAAAATTTCCTGCCGTACTCTTTACAACAGGACACGCAAGCGAAGGGCGCGCGTTTGATCAATACGTTATCCTTGCAAGAACGCTTGCAAAGCGGGGCTTTGTAGTCCTTTCTATCGACCCGCCTGGACAGCACGAAAGAAAACAATATTTAAACGCGGACGGTACGGCGAAGCTTGGCGCAAATCCGGTTGGCGAGCATTTGCATATGGGGCTTCCTTGTAGTTTGGCTGGGATTCAACTTGCGGCGTTTTTTATCCGTGATTTACAGCGTGGTATCGACGTTTTGGAAACGTTGCCCTACGTTGATTCGTCGAAAATTTGTTTGACGGGGAATTCGGGCGGCGGAACGCTTACCAGCTATATGGCGTTATACGACGAACGGCTGTGTGCGGTTGCGCCCGATTGTTATACAACCACGCGTGTAGCTTTTTTGGAAACGGGTCGCAACCAAGATTCTGAACAAGTTTTGCCGAAAGTGATATCGGAAGGCATTAACAACGACGATTTCGTCAGTTTGTTTGCTCCAAAACCTTTTCTTATTTCCGCTGTGGCGTATGATGCTTCGGATATTGCAGGTACGATATATACGTACAAACGTGCGAAAAAGACGTATGCACTTTTGGGCGCGGAAAACAATTTGCAACTGCATATTGCAAAAACGACGCATGGGTTGTACAAAGATGGCCGTGAAGGCATCGTAAACTTTTTTACGCAGCTTTTTTATCCCGATAAGGTCAATCAAGAGTACGTCGAAGAAGCGCAAACAGATGAAAGTGACGTGCAATCTACCGTCAGCGGAAACGTATTGATAGAATATGCGGACGCAAAAAGCGTTTACGATTATTATAATGACTACTACACCGCACACAAATACACGGATTGTGATAGAGCACAACTGAAAGAACGGATAATCAAAACGTTGAATATTCCTCAATCGTTGGAAGACAGAGCGCCTATTTTATATCCGCGTATAATAACGGATAAGGTGGCGGACGGGATTAGAACGCGTAAAATATGGTTTTTCTCCGTTGGGGAAGAAGATTTTATGGGCACGAGAATCGCCGTTGCGGGTGTATTATTCGAGCCTAAATCCCCTAAATCGTGCGTGATTGTTATAACGGATAACGACGACGTTAGCGATATTATTGACGATTATTTATCTAAAAACAATGCCGTGTTTATTTTTTATGCGCGGGGGTTGGGTGCTATCAAATCGTTGGATGCGGGTGGAATGAACAGGGAATCTATTTTTGGTTTGTTGGCAAATCCAGAGTATCGGCGAAATTGTGATGCGCAAATGATGGGAACTTCGGTGTGCGCGCTGAGAGTTTACGACTGTGTCCGCGCGTTTGATTTTATAAAACAAAGCTATACTGACGTCACTTTTGCAGGACGTGGCGTGGAGGCGGTGTACGCGCTTATGGCGGCCGCTATTACGGATACGACGGCAAGGGTCGATTGTTTACCAGCGTCGTTTGAAAGCGTGGTGCGCGATAAAGAATATTTGAAAACCAACGAAATAAATATCACGGGGATATTAAAAGAATTTGATATTCCGTTGATGGAAAAAATTATTACACAATAGGGAGTATGCAGAATGAAACAGATTATATGGTCGAACTGGAATCACGAACCAATTGATCACCTTAGAAGATTGGGCGAATCAAGAATTTCCATCTTTACGCTTGGGGAATGGTTGCCTGAATGGTATGAACGCTTACACGGCGAAGAACTGATTAAAAAAGCGGCGGAAATGGGCGTAAATACTATTTATACGCATTTTTTTAAGGGATTTGGGCTTATTCACGAATACGACGATATGGAAAAAATGCGTGAGTTTGTAAAAATTGCGCATAAGTATGGCGTAGAAGTGATAGGGTATATTCAACTTGGAACACTCAATTATGAAACGCTCTTGGACGAAATTCCTAATTTGCAGGAGTGGATTACGCGCGACGAATACGGAAAACCCTTGACGTATGGCGAACATTACTATCGTTGGCGTCCGTGCTTGGAAAGTAAGGAGTTTATTGAATATTACAAAAAAGTGCTTTTATACGGGCTTGAACACGTTGGGCTTGACGGATTCCATTTTGACGGTGCTAGAGCAAGAGAGTGTTATTGCGATAAGTGTTTAAAAGCGTTTAGGGAATATCTTACGGAGCATATTAAAAATCCGCGGGAGTTGGTTGGTTTAAAACATTTCAATCACGTTCAAATCCCGCCGTTGAGCGAGGATTGGGACAAAAAACCGGATGAAATTCACGATGTGTTGGCGCTGTATCGTGGACGTTTTCGTCATTATCAGTTGCATAAAGCGGAAACGGAATTATTCGATTTTATTAAGGCAAACGGTGGAAAATACGTTTTGCATAATCCGGGCATGTTGCGTGATGATTTCGTAGGCTATTGCGATCCCGCGCTCAATCCCAAATCTTGCGATTTTGTTTTTGCGGAAAATAACAAATTTATCGTTCGTCAAAACGATAAAAACGTCAATCAGGTTTTGGCTTATAAAGTTGCCGAGCGGTTTGGGTTTAAGCTGTTTGACGCGCCTTGGTTGCACGTTGGGAAAAAGAGAATGGGTGATTCCGACGTCGTTATTCCTAATGAAAAACCGATTATCGATCGTTTTTTAGCGCAAGGCATGATTTACGGCGGAATTTCAGGTGCACCGTGGTTTGTGAGAAGCAAAAAAACAGGCTCGGTGGTGGCTATGGACGACGAGAATCACTTCCACGTAGTAAAGCACGCATTTGATTATTTTAAAGAGAACGGTGAACTTTATCATGCAAAATCCATAGCAAAAGTAAAACTTTTGTACTGCACGGATACGTTCTACGGTTTTATCAAGTCAAGTTATATGTATTTCCAAAGTAAGGCTATGTGGTTAAGCGATAACAACGTGCCGTACGTCTTAATTACAGACGATGAGATAGACCAAACGGAAGAAGGGGACGTAATCATTTTACCCGATTATAAATATGCGTCAAACGCTCAATACGATAAATTGAAAAAGGCAAGCGAACGCGGGGTGCGGATTTTGATGCTTGGCGAATACGGGCTTTGTACGGAAAACGGAAAAGAACGCGATCATAAGAATAAGATAAGAAATTTGGAAGGATTGCAAGGCGTCATTACCGATTTGCCTGAAGACGTCAAATTTAAAACGACTTCGGAAAATACGCTTGTTGATATTAAGCGAAACGAAAAAGGCAACGTAACGTTGCACGTGTTAAGGATAGATAACGAAGGGACGTTGCCGTCGGTGGGTATAGATTTTAAGAACGTATACGTAGATACGAGAGCGAAACCCGTTGCCTATTCAATAGATGGGGATTGCAGTATAAAAAGCTACGAGATTACAGACGAAAAAGTACATATAGAATTGAAAAATTTAACGACTATGGTTAGCATAGAGTTTGTTAAGTAAAGGAGCAGGATAATGCAAGTTAAAGAAATTTTTGTTCGCGATCGTAAAGCGATAGCGGTGACGTCAATGGTGAAAGAAGGAGATACGATTTATTGTGGGCTTACGGGCGGTAGCCATGCTATAGCCGCTATCAATCCCAAGGCGTTGGATATAAAGCTTTGCGCCGAAACGTTTCCGTGGGTAAAAAATAAATCCTACTGTACAAAGATACACAATAGCCTTTGCTCGCTGGGCGATGGCACGTTGTTGGCGGGCGAATGTAGCCACTTGACGTGGGACGGACTTCCCGTATATAATCAATACTTAAAATCGGAACTTCCTGAAATTATGCTTCAAAGAAAAAAGCAACAAGGGTATGAAGATATCACCTATTCTGATTTTGCGCTTGAACGTTTGCAGGATTGGAATCGTATTAAAGACGACCCTGGTGGAAAAATCGTTCGTTATGATACAAAGACGGATACGGTTAAGATTGTTGCGGATTTGCCGAAGTTTTGTTATTCGCAAAGTATGGTTGTCGACGCGAAAAGGGGTTATGCCTACATAAATACTATTCCGGATAACCATTTCGTAGTGGTTAACTATCAAACGGGTGAAGTGACCGACCACGGTAGAATTTCTGAATACGGGCATCATAATATGGTGGTCGCCCCGAACGGTTGTGTATACGGCGGTTGGATGGATTATTACAACAAAACGCTGAAACTTCTCAAATACTCTCCTGAAACAAAGATTCTTTATCACACGGATAAAACGATACTTCGTGACGTCGGAAATAAGGTGGCAGGCAATCAAGGTATAGATCAATGGATCATCACAAGGGATGGTGAGATGTACGTAGGTACGGTTTCTAATTCACTATTCTTCCATTTTGATTGGAAAACGGAAACGTTTACGTTGATAGGGCAAGCTGCTTGTGGTGGACGCGTTGCTACGCTCGACGAAGACGAAGAAGGGAAT
Source organism: Clostridiales bacterium (assembly GCA_015055545.1). Taxonomy (GTDB): domain Bacteria; phylum Bacillota; class Clostridia; order Christensenellales; family Borkfalkiaceae; genus Scatosoma. The sequence goes on along the minus strand of SVHY01000045.1, from coordinate 1,164 downwards.
ATTTGGTTAGGGGCAGGATATCCCGATATGCACCTTGTGAAATTTAATCCGAAATCAACTTCGCTGCATAAGTTTGTAGATTACGGACCTGTCAATAGCGGTAATTATAGATGCTATTTCCATTCTTCTTGTATTCACGAGGGGAAAATCTATCTTGGTGAAACGGACGGCTTTACTCCGTCGGTACACGTGATTGACTTAAAGACACTCAAATAATATTCGTGACTAAGGAGTAATTATGAATACGATTATTTTTGATGACGAAATTACCTTTTGGTGGGATATCGACGAATACCAAGATGCAAAAACTTACAGTTTCTATTTGGACGGAAAATTGCACGGTGAAACGTCGAAGACGCATTATACCTTTGCTTCTTTAAAAGAAAAAACTACCTACCGTATTCGTATGGACGCAGGGGAAAATTCTCGGGAGTTTACGCTTTCTACGCGAGCGAAAAAACGCAGGCTGGATATTACGAAAGCACCGTATTTTGCGGTAGGCGACGGGAAAACGCTGAACACTTCTTCTATCCAAAAAGCGCTGGACGATTGTACGGAAAACGATTGCGTATATATTCCGCAGGGTACGTTTTTGACGGGTGCGTTGGATATGCACGCAGGCAGCGAACTGTACGTGGAAAAAGGCGGGGGTTTGAAAGGTTCGGAACAACCCGAAGATTATTTGCCGAAAATCCGTAGCCGTTTTGAAGGGATAGAACAGGATTGCTACCGTTCCCTTCTCAATATCGGCAGGTTAGATTATACGGCGGGCTATACGACGGGAAACGTGGTTATCCGCGGAAAAGGGACTATCTTCGGCGGTGGTGATCCGCTTTGTAGTGCGATTATTCAAGCGGAAACGATTGCGTTGAAAAAATTTTTAGAAGAAAACCAAGAATACGTCAAAACGTGTGAAACCCCGCATACGATAGCAGGGCGTGCACGCGGGCGATTGATTCATATTTGCAACGCAGAAAACGTGATAATCGGCGGTTTGACGCTTGGATACGGTGCGTCGTGGAATATACATTTTACCTATTCCAAAAATATCCTTACGTACGCTTGCCGTATTTTGTCGGCGGACTGGGAAAGCGACGACGGCGCGTGGAAGATGCAAGAAGTGGAAAACGGCGACGGTTGGGACCCCGATTCGTCGGAAGATTG
>SVHY01000004.1 GCA_015055545.1 Clostridiales bacterium | reverse complement strand
GTTAAAGCTGTCGGGATTGTAATCCATAAATACGCTTGCGCAAAGCTCGTGGAGCTTATACAAATCTTCTAAGAAATGTTCACGCGCGTCGAAATAATCCACGCGCCCGAACGCAAACGTGAAATATTGCGACAAATTCGTAGCGCTACGCACCCGCTCCATTGCCTCGTAAATGGCGTGCAGCGTTTCCAAATGCGGCACGATCTCCTCTTTTTTAAGAGGCGCGAGCGCAACTTTCGTCAGTTTTTTCACCACCGTCTTAATCGGTTTACTACGCTCGTAATCCGTTTCGCCCCGTTCTAACCATTTACCCAGTTCTTCGTATTCTTTAGATACGTCTACGAGCTTTTTGAAGAATTTAAAATATTTTTCAAAGCACGCGTCCAAACGCAAATTTGCATTAAAAAACGCGTAAAATTCTTCTTCGTTTTCTTTATAATACTTGTTCAGCGTATCGCCCGCAAGCATTTTAGAAATTTCGTATAAAGCGTCCAATTTTTTGCGCGTAAGCGTACTGATTTTTTGACGGTACAATTCCAAAAACAGCGCGATATAGTTTTTCAAATGCTTGATTTCCGCAAGCACGACTTCGGACGAACAATACAGCGAATCGCGCGTAGGCAAATCGTATTCGGTGAGATTGACGTTGGAAAAAGGCGAATTGTGCACGCCGCCGCACTCCTTCGCCGCAGCAGCCGCTTGCACCATCATCTGTTCGTACGTTTCAATTTTTTCCTTGGTCAAGCCGTCGTAAAACGTGCTCTCGATATTCATGATATCGGGCGCGTTTTTGTTGCGCAGGCAAATGAGCAACGCTTCGTAAACGGACACACCAAGCCTACGTTTTTTATGGAGCGCGACTACGGGCTCGGCAAGGTCGTCGCGCAGTTTCATAATCGAATTGGATTTTTCGGACAGGTTCACTTTTTCCTGTCCACCCGCAAGCGCAAGCGTCGTCGTGAGCTTTTGTAACACGTCCGCTTTGTTCGTTTTGTTCGAGTGTAATTCCAAGCAAAAATCACCCAAACCAAGCCCGTCCAAACGCTTTTTCACGACGGACAACGCGGCTTGTTTTTCCGCGACGAATAACACGCGTTTACCCTCAAACAACGCGTTGGCAATGATATTCGTAATCGTTTGCGATTTCCCCGTTCCCGGCGGGCCGTGCAAGACAAAGCTCTTACCCGTTTGCGACGCGGCAATCGCCGACCACTGCGACGCGTCCGCCGACAGTGGCGTCAGCGTGCTTTCAGGGCGCGCGTCGTCTTCGCGCAAAACCCCGTCGCCTAACCCGACCATAACGGAATTATCCAAAAGTGCCCGTACGATTTGGTTTTTAGAAAACTCGTCGATGTTTTGGCGTAAATCGTTCCACATTTGATAACGTGCAAACGAGAACGCGGATAAATACACGTCGTCGAATACTTCCCAGCCGCGCATTTCCACCACTTCCATACGCACCATAGCCAAAATTTCGGAAATTTTCAAGCCTTGCGTAATACCTTCCAAACCGCGGATATCCACGTTAAATTCCTGTTTCAAATATTCAAGGAGCGTTGCGTTAACGGAAACGTCGTCGTCCGTAAGAGCAATCGCATACCCCGCACCGCCCTTGCTCTTTTTCAACGTAACGGGTTGCAAAACGAGCGGAGCGTAACGTTCTTCCCCGTCTTCACGGGAATACCACTTCAAAAAACCGAGTGCCAAATACAAAATTTTCGTACCCGATTCCTCGTCCGCTTCCTTGCTTTTTCGCATAAGCCGCGAAACGGTTTCCGTGAGCGTTTTTTCGTCTAAAACGGTACGTAAAATTCCCGAACGGTTTTCGAGCTCTATCAGCTCTTTCAAACCTTTCCAAGCCGTTTTCGCACCGAACGCCTTATCCGCCTGTTTCAAACCGTTTAACGCCGCCGAGGCGGGCGCAAGCGTCATCTCCCCTGCTTGCGTAAGCGCGTCCATCGTTTCGTCGGGTTCATTGGAAAGCACGTGTGCAACGCCTTTTACGGGCGAGAAATTGAGTAGCGTATTTTTCATAGACAAGTCGAGAAGTCTACGTTCCCAAAGCTTATCTTTCGTTTGTTCGTTATCCAAAGCAAGCTTTTGCGTGCTCTTTAAATCGGCGGGCAACGCGTCGGGCGACACGTCTTCCTCCGATAAAATCTCATAGCCTTTCAAACTCCTTGCGCGGAGCGGCAAAGGCAATACCTGCGAAATTCTACAACGGCGCACGTCCACGAATTTTTCGTATTCACCCGCTTCCGCTTTGCTTTTGAAATGCGTTTCCGAAGTGGAATACGCGGCGTTTTTGCCTGCGAACAGGTCGTCCACGTCGAACACGCTTACGTTGTTGATACCGTCGGACACGTAGGCAATCAGCCTATCCATATCGTCGGAAACCGTATCTAAAAAGCAATTTTCATACAACCATACGCCGCAGGTAATCGCTTTTTCGCCCATGACGAGCACGGGGTGCAAGCCCATATATTCCAAGCACGCCGCAACAAACAACGAAAGCTCTAACGCGCTCGCCTTGTTTTCGGAAAGGATTTTTACCCCCGCGCCCGCTTCTACGGGACGGGAAATATCCGCTTCCTTTTTCGCGATAGAGAATTTGCGGATAGCCGCGTACGTCGCCGCTACGATGCGGCGAACGGCGTTTTTATCGTTTCCAACGTACCCGCCCAGCTCACATTCCGCGTTCCATTTTTTCAGCTGCGCTTCCACTTCCATTTGCACTTTTGCACAGTCGGCAAGCCGCGGCCGAACAAACGCAGCCAAGCGTTCAATATCGCCGTTTACACCCTGCCAATAATCGAACGGGAGCGTCGTAATCATCCATTCTGCCGTCGCCACCACTTTTTTGTCTTTGATGAGCGTTGCGAAAATGCGTTCTTGTCGCACCTCGTCCGCAGACGAAAAGTAATGCGGGGATAAAACGCCGTCAAAAGAAACTTCCACCACGCTTTCAAACGGGATTTCCGAAATGTTTTTCTCCGCACCTACGATCATTCCGTTTTCGTTTGTCAACGTCAAGGAAAGGTCGGTTGCGGATTCTTCCGCGGTGTTCTTGATTTGGAGCGACGAGAAAAGCGGTCGGCGCGCAAAATAATCGGCGTAAGAAACTACTTTTGCAATCTCGCCGTTAATCGATAAAAATTCTTCCCATTTCTTTACTTTTTGCGCCATACTATCACCTGCCCGTATTTACGTACTATTCGGCAATTTAATTATACACGAAAACGCAAAAAAATGCAACCTTACGGTTGCACTTTTTTCTTTATAAAAGAAAAAGTTTCCTTTTTTCTTAATCCAAATATTGCGATACGGCGTAGGAAAGCCTGTCTACCACTTCTTCCAAATCGCCAAAGAGCATACACCCTGCCGCGCGGACGTGTCCGCCTCCGCCGAACGTGCCCGCTATTTTGTTCACGTCTGCGTATTCCTTGGAGCGCAAGGAAATCTTATATTGACGGTATTTCACTTCCATAATCGACGCAGCCACTTCCACCCCGTCCACGTTGAGCGGGAAATCGACGAACCCTTCCGTCATACCGTTGTCCGCGCCGCATTTTTTCATCGCGTCCTGCGTAATGGTGATAACGGCGAACCTGTCGTCGAAGAAATAACGTATACCGCCCATCGTCGCCGCAAACAACGTCGCACGCGCCTTGGGCTGTTTCTTGAAAAGATTATAATGATAATAACGGATATCCGCGCCAGCGTCTACGAGCTTTGCCGCCAAAGAAAGCGTTTCACTATTCACGTCGTCGTGGGCAAAATTCCCCGAATCGGTAAGCAAACCAACCAGCAGATATTCCGCCGTTTTTTTATCAAGCGGCGCACCCATGTATGCGATGAGCGAGGCTACGTTCATGCAATTTGCCGAACATTCGCGCACGTAATTGTACTTTGCATAACGGGTGTTGGAAATATGATGGTCGATATTGATTGTATCCACGTTTTTACGCATAGCTCTACCGAACTCGTCCGTGAGCGCACCAAGCCTCGTTAGTTCGCTACAATCCACCGTTATCAGTAAATCATACTCTGTTTCAGGCAATCTTTTTACTTCGTCAATACCGTTCAAAAACCGTAAATTAGACGGGATTTCCGTTTCCACGCAAACTTCCGCTTGTAAGCCGAGCGCACGAACCGCGCACGCTAACGACAGCGAGCTACCGAACGCGTCGCCGTCAGGGCGCATATGCGTAAAAATAGCTACGCTTTTTGCTTTTTTTATGCGGTTTGCAATCTCTTCCAACGTGCAATTCATTTGCGTTAATCCTCGTCTTTGTTTTCCGATGAAGTGGTTTGGATACGTTTAAACAGTTCGTCCATTTTCGCGCCGTAGGTCATACTGCCGTCCATGCGGAAGGTGAGCGCGGGAACGGTACGCATACGCATGACCTGCGAAAGTTCGTGGCGGATATAACCTGCGTTTTCCTGCAAGAGCGCAAACACGCGTTTTGTGCCCGCTTCGTCCAAGCCGTATATGCTCACGTACACGTACGCCGTTTTTAAATCGGGCGCAACGTCCGTTTCCGTAACGGAAATTAACCCCTTAATTTCGGGGTTTCTATCCTTTAAACGGCGAAGTATTGCGCTGATTTCCTTTTGATATTCGCCGTTCAATCTCGAAGTTCTCGATACTTTCATTACGCTTTGATTTCCTCCGTAACGTAACATTCGATAATATCGCCCACGCGGATTTCGTTAAAGCCGTCGATAGCACAACCACATTCGTAGCCGTAGTTAACTTCCTTAACGTCGTCTTTAAAGCGTTTGAGTTGTTTTACGCCACCCTCGCAAATCATGATATCTTCACGGTAAATTCTCAGTTTACCGCCGCGAACGATCTTACCTTCGGTTACGTAGCAACCCGCAATCGTGCCCACGTTCGAAATATTGAACGTTTGACGCACTTCACATTTACCCGTAAGCACTTCTTTGAGTTTAGGCGCAAGCATACCTTTGAGCGCCGCTTCCATGTCGTCGAGAAGCTCGTAAATAATACGGTAACTTCTCACGTCTACTTTGGACGTTTCCGCAAGTTTTTTCGCCTTCGTATCAGGACGGACGTTGAAACCGATAATAATCGCGTTTGCACTGTCGGCAAGCATGACGTCGCCCTCGTTGATAGCACCCGCCGCCGAATGAATAACTTTCACGCGCACTTCTTCATTGGAAATCTTTTCCAAAGACTGTTTCACGGCTTCCACGCTACCTTGTACGTCGCCTTTGACGATAAGGTTCAAGGTCTTAATCTTACCTTCTTCCACTTGCGCAAATACGTCGTCAAGCGTTACGCGGCTTTGTTCTTTGATCATGCTTTCGCGTTGTTTATTCTTTCTTTCTTCCTGTACCTGTTTCATGAGCGCTTGGTCAACTGCCATAATGCTGTCGCCCGCGTTAGGTACGTCCTCCAAACCGAGAATGGAAACCGCCATAGACGGTCCGGCAGTTTTTACCGCTCTGCCTTTATCGTCGAACATGGCACGCACACGCCCCATGGTCGTACCCGAAAGGATATTGTCGCCAGTACGGAGCGTACCCGTTTGTACGATAATGCTTGCAACAGGGCCTTTGCCCTTGTCGAGCTTGGCTTCGATAATCGTACCCTTAGCTTGACGGTCGGGGTTGGCTTTGAGTTCTTGCATTTCTGCAACGATGTTGACGGAATCGAGCAGTTCGTCAATACCCATACCCGTCTTTGCTGAAACGGGTATAACCATCGTGTCGCCGCCCCATTCTTCGGGTACGAGTTCGTGTTCGATAAGTTCCTGTTTCACCTTATCAGGGTTAATTTCGTGTTTATCCATCTTGTTCATCGCAACGATAATAGGCACGTTCGCTGCTTTGGCGTGGTTAATCGCTTCCACCGTTTGCGGCATAATACCGTCGTCCGCAGCCACCACGAGAATAACGACGTCCGTTACCTGTGCACCACGCGCACGCATTGCCGTAAACGCCGCGTGTCCAGGCGTATCGATAAAGGTGATTTGTTTGCCCTTCGCCGTAACCGTATATGCACCGATACTTTGCGTAATACCGCCCGCTTCGCCAGCCGTTACGCTGGTTGCACGGATTTTATCAAGAAGTGAAGTTTTACCGTGGTCAACGTGTCCCATAACGGTAACAACGGGTGCACGCGTAACGAGCTTCGTTTCGTCTTCCGCAGCCGTCGTATCCATCAACACGTCTTCCGCCGTCTTTTCGGGTTTGTATTCCAGTTCAATACCCATATCCGCCGCCATAAGCGCCGCGTTATCGTAATCGATAGAATCGTTAATGCCTTTCATAATGCCTTCTTTGAACAGGCGTTTGGTAATTTCCACAGCGGAAACACCAAGCTTTTCGGAAAGGACTTTCAAGGGAATATCCTGCGTCGTTACAACCGCGTGTTCGATCTTGATCGTAGGAATATCCTGTTTCTTTTGCTTTTTGGGCGAACGGACTTTTCTATACCCTGTCTTATCCTCGTCAAAATCCTCCACCGTCATACCCTGTTGTTTCATCAAAGCGCGCTTGGAAAGCGTTTTCTTTTCCGTATACGTCTTTTCAAACGTCTTTTTCTTCGCGGGCGCAGAGAACGATTTCGTGTCGCGCGTAGGCATCACGGGCGCGCTGACCATACCACCCGAAACACCGCCTAAACGGGGTGCTCTGGGCGTGAGCGGTCTTGCACCAACCGCACCTTGCGGACGAGCAGGTCTGTCGCCTTGCGGGCGAGGACGATAGGTAGAACCGACGCCGCCCGTCGTTTCCGTTCCCGGTTTCGCTACGTATACCCCCTGTTCTTGTCCGTTGCGGAAATAACGGGGCGCTCTGGGTGCACCAGTCGCAGTTTTCGGCACGAACGTCTTTGCCACGGGTTTTTCCGCTTTGGGTTCAGCTTGCGCAGTTTCCTTTTGCGCGGATTCTACGGGTTGCGCTTGTACGGGTTCTTCCGTCGCCGTTTCTTCTATCGGTTCTTCTTTCTTTTTCCGCGTAGTTTTCTTCGGTTTTTCTTCCGTTTCGTCTTTCGTTTCGGGAGCTTGCGCCGTTTCCGCTTCTTTTGCTGCTTTTGCAGCTTGAGCGGCGGCCTCTGCCGCAAGACGCGCTTCTTCTTCCGCTCTACGCGCGGCTTCAATCGCGTCGCGTTCGGCTTTTTCCGCTTCCATTACGGAAATATTTCTTAAAATCTCCGAAAGACTCTTTTCCGTGGAAGATAAACGCTTTTGCACGCCACCGAGCTTATTTTCGTCCAAAAGTTGTATGATTTTCTCCACGTTTTCGTATTTCATTGCCATAGGTTCAGTTGGTTCCTCCCGAATAGAATTTAAATTGAGGCTCGCTTTGAGCGGCGGTTATAATCGCCGACGCGAGATGATGATCTGTTATCGCCACCGCTTTCACGGCGGGTTTGTATAAATACGCGCCCAAAACCCCTTCATCCGCAACCATTAACGGACAGGACAAATTTTGTCGGGCTTGCGCTAACACTTTTTGAGAATTTGCACCTAACGTTTCATCGAACACAATCAAAAATACGCCCTTTCGCTTTTTTTCGATTTCGTCCACGCCGTACGCGAGTTTCCCCGCGCGCACGCAAAAACCCAAATAGGTTTCTATTTTACTTTTCAAGCGTTTTTTCCTCCACGCCTTTATATACGACGTCCGATACGTTTGTAGAAAACACTTTATGGAGCAGTTTCTTATCGTTGAGTTTTTTCCTACATTCGTCGGCGTTGCAAATATACGCGCCGCGTCCCGGCGCTTTGCCCGTTACGTCCGCATAAATTTCACCGTCCGCGTTTTTTACCACCCGAAACATTTCCTTTTTGGGTTTCATTTCACGGCACGCTATACACATACGCATGGGCACGGACTTCGTTTTCGCCATTATTCTTGCTCCGTTTCCACCGTTTCGTCTTCGTACTCTTCTTCCGCTTCCATAGCCGCCAAAACCTCAGCCGCCTCGGGAGAAGACGCACTCTTTACGTCGATTTTCCAGCCCGTAAGACGAGCCGCCAAACGCGCGTTTTGACCGTCGCGACCGATTGCAAGCGATAATTTTTCATCAGGCACGATTGCCATTGCGCTACGTTCGCCACGCGACGTAACCGAAAGCACCGTTGCAGGCGAAAGCGCCTTGTAAATAAACGCCAAGGGATCTTCGTTCCAAAGAATGATATCGATTTTTTCACCGCCGAGCTCTTCTACTACGGCGTTCACTCTTGCGCCGCGATTGCCTACGCAAGCGCCTACGGGATCTACGCGTTCGTCGTTGGATACGATCGCCATCTTCGTACGATGACCTGCTTCACGCGCGATTTCCTTAATTTCTACGATACCCTGCGCGATTTCGGGAACTTGTTGTTCAAAGAGTTTGCGAACAAGCCCTGCCGCCGAACGGGATACCAAAATTTGCGAATTTCTGCCGCTGTTTTTCACGCGCTTTACGAACACTTTAATCTTGTCGCCAACAGCGTATTTTTCCGTGGGCACTCTATCCTGCGGCGGCATAACGCCTTCCACTTTCTTATCGGCAAGCTCTACGTAAACGTTCTTATCGTCGATTTTGCGAATCGTGCCTTCCATCAATTCGCCTTCCTTATCCGAGAACGCCGAGAACGTGCTGTCGCGTTCTGCCTCGTGCAGTTTTTGCAGAATAACCTGTTTTGCCGTTTGCGCCGCAATACGTCCAAAGTCCTTGGGTACGAACGTCTTTACGATAACGTCGCCCACTTGGTGATCGGGGTTCAATTCTTGCGCGTCTTCCAAAGAAATTTCTCTATCCTTGTCCACGACTTCTTCCACGACGTAACGCGTCGCTTGGAATTCAATTCTACCTTTTTCCGCATCAAGCGAAACGGAAACCTCCGCACCGCCGTCGTATTGCTTTTTGTACGCCGCCGTCAACGCGTTTTCCAACGTTTCAATGAACGCCTCTTCGTTGATACCCTTTTCTCTTACCAAATCGGTAAGCGCCGCAAAAAACTCCTTGTTTTCCATTTTCATAATCTCCTGTTTGATTTTTCGTTGATTGTATTTTTTATTCCAAACCGTCGAAATCAATCGCGCGGTTAATTTTCGCTATTTTCGTCTTTTCTAATTTAATCGTTTCTTTACCCGTCTGCAACTCCACGCAGTTCCCGTCAAAACCCATAAGCGTTGCTTCAAAGAACTTTTTCCCTTTCATCGGCGCAAACAGTTTCACTTCTACTTTTTTGCCCATGCACTTGGCAAAATCCCGCTCCGTTTTGAGCGGTCTGTCCAGCCCGGGACTGGAAACGTTGAGCGTATACGGCTGTCCAAACGTAGGATCTATCTCGTCTAAAACGGGATCGATCGCACGGTGGAACTTTTCGCAAGTATCCAAATCCACGCCGTTTTCCGTGTCGATATACACGGTGAGCGCGGGCGAATGACCTTGCTTAAATTCTATCTCTACAATTTCAATTTGCAGTTCGTCCGCAACGGGTTGCAAAGCGGTTTGTATTTCGTCTATCGATTTAATTTTCATAGGAGCACCCCTTTAACCAAATCAATATAATCCGAACTCGATTTTGAGACGGGTTCGCATTATATTGATTTGGTTATAGTAAATATTGAGAGTGGCGAACCACTCTCAATACTCAGCATCTGAATAATTAAGTATCCTTATTATACCATTCCTTTGGAAATTTTGCAACCGTTTGAACGGACTTTTTCAAATAATTTTTGTCGAAAAGCCCTTTTTCATCTTCTCAATCGTCCAGTAGCGCTTCGGCGAGCAGTAATCCGCCCTCCAAAACGGTAAATACACCGCTCAACACGAACACCCAAGCGACCGTGTTGCCTTGATTAAACAATAACAAAATACCTATCAAGATACACAAAGCGGGCGCGGCGAAACGGCAAATCGCTTGAAAAACCGTGCTACAAACGCCGCGCGTTTTTATGCGCTCGTACAAAAGCAATATCCCCGCAATCAAAAGGAGCGCGGAAAGCAAATACAACACCGCTTTTACAATCACCCAGCCGCAAACGATAATCACTATCCCTATCACGGCTTTGACGACCGCGGGCGGGATTTGGCGTTCAAACAAGTCCAAAATCCCCAAAACAATCAATCCAAGCCCAAGCACCGTCATCAAAATACTGACGATTTCCCCTTTTAAAACGATGAGCAATACGCCGAGAGCAATGGTCAGCGCCGCCGTGATGATTTTTTCGCTTTTTTTCATAAAAACTCCTATTTTTGCTGTTCTTATCTTACGTTAGTTTTATGAAAAATATTCCTTTTTTGATAAAACGCCTCGACGGATTATTCGTCACGGCGGGAGCTGCTTTTTTATTTGGCGATATCACAATTAACGTTTGATTAGTAATTTTACGATTTGACGAGGAAAACACAAGAAAGACAAGTATTTTGCGAGGGCGCAGAATGCAAACATCTGTAACCGAGCAAAATGCGAAATATTTCATAGTGTTTTTCCGTCAAAAATCAAACGGGAAATGCGATAGAGCCTTTTATATTACCGTTTCGCGACTTTGCAACGAACACGTTGCAAAGCGCATCAACCGTTTTTTCTTTCGTATTATCCCTTTTATATTTCCTGCAAAACGCCTTTACCGACGCATTGAGCGGTAATTGAAAAACGCGTTTTTCCGCTATTTTTCAGTCCGTAAAAGCAAGGGATTTAAAAACACATATTATACTATATGCGAAAAAATTAAATTTGTATACCTGTTTTTTTTACTTTTTTACAATTCAGTCACTCTTAAATTTGCAAGGACTTCGTTGTACTTTTCCTTAGCAAACGAAACTTGCCCCACCGTCATAACCGTCGCCGTACCGGCCGCAACGCCCGCGCGTAAAATTTCCGAAAGCGGCGCGTCTTGTTTGAGTTTCAACGCCGCCGCCGCGACCATACCGTCGCCCGCGCCGACCGTGGAATTGACGGCTACGTTCATGCTCTTGCAATAATACGCCTGTTTACCGTTGGTAAGTACTGCGCCCTGTTTGCCGAGCGATAATAGCACGCGTTTTGCACCGCGCGAAATCAGTTCGTTACAACCTGCAAGCATATCGTCTTTATCCGCAATCCGTCTACCGAGCGTATTTTCAAATTCTTCCAAATTGACTTTTAATAAATCCACGCCCGTTTCAAGCGCCGCGAACACGCGCGCGCTTTCCGCATCGACGATTTTCATGCAAGCGGGATTGACGGCTTTTGCAAGCTTGCCGTAATAATCGGCGTCTAAACCGCGCGGCAGGCTACCCGACAAAACCACGATAGAGCTTTTCGCGGAAAGCATACTTACCATGGACAAAACTTCTTGCGCTTTTTCCTTAGATATTTCCTCGCCTACGTCGTTAATTTCCGTGAGCATGGAACGGTTGTCGATAATTTTATAATTTTCCCGCGCTCTGCCCTTATTCCAAACGAACGTAAACGGCACGCCCTCTTTATTCAAAGCGCTTTCAAACGTATTGCCGTTTTCGTTATACATCAAGCCCGTTGCAAACGAATCCCCGCCCAAGCGTTTTACGCCGATCGCGACGTTTAACGCCTTGCCGCCAAAGGTCATTTGTTTGCTCTTTACGACGTTTAATCTACCGACGTTCAAAGCGTCTAATTCTACGGTTACGTCCGTACACGGACTCATACAAACTGTTAAAATCATTTTCCCTTTTTTCTCCCCTATATATTATATAACGCAAATTTCCTGTTTTGAATACAAAAATCAAAAAAAGTTCGCCTAACAATACACTCTCCGTAAAAAAGAACCGTTGCAAAAAAACGGTCCTTTCGCTTTTCGTTACATTGAAATCATTTGCAGCGTTTCGTACAGTTCGTAATTAAACTGCTTTTTCATAGAAACGGCTTCGATGATATCCATATCTATAATCTTATTATCTCGAATCCCTACCGCTCGGTTGCCGATACCGTCGTTCAACAAACGTACCGCTTTGTTACCGAACTGTGCAGCCAACATTCTATCCGCCATCGTAGGCGAACCGCCGCGTTGTACGTGTCCGATACAAGTAGGACGGACGGAATAAGACGTGCGCGCTTGCAATTGCTTTGCAAATTCGTCCGCGCCCATAACGCCTTCCGCTACCACGACGATATTAGAATGTTTACCGTTCGCGCGCGAACGGTTGATTTTAGAAACGATTTCGTCCATATCAAACGTGATTTCAGGCACAACGATAATTTCCGCACCCGACGCAATACCGCTGTAAAGCGCGATATCGCCGCAATGTCTACCCATAACTTCCACGACGGAAACGCGTTCGTGAGAAGTCATCGTATCGCGGAGTTTGTTAATGATGTCCAAACAGGTATTAACCGCCGTATCAAAACCAAGCGTATAATCGGTATATTCCAAGTCGTTATCAATCGTACCGGGGATACCGATCGTAGGCACGCCGAAACGGTCGGTAAGTTCTTTCGCACCGCGGAACGAACCGTCGCCACCGATAACAACCAAACCCTCTATACCGTGTTTTTCAAGCGTTTTTACCGCTTGCGCCTGACCTTCAACAGTCATCATTTCCAAACATCTTGCCGTACGGAGTTTCGTACCGCCAAATTGCACGATATTGGAAACGCTACGCATTTCCATCGGCACTACTTTATCTTCAATCAAACCTGCATAACCGCGTTCAATACCAAACATTTCCATTCCGAAATAAATTCCCGAACGGACAACCGCACGAATAGCCGCGTTCATGCCGGGGGCGTCGCCGCCGCTCGTCAACAGACCTATACGTTTCATAATCTATATACCTCTTTCCTTTATCTTTGGATAATATTCTTTTTTCATACGCGCGCTTACAAGGCGCACATAATATATTATAGCAAAAGTTTTGAAAAAAACAAACGATTTGAATGGTTATTTTTGAAAATTTTCACATTTTATTTTTTAAACGAGTTTAATCGCATTTTCAGGCAAGAACGAACGGAGCTCTGCCATGAGCGCGCGATTGGGGTTCACGCGTTGGGAACAAAGCATTTTTTTGCCGTCCTTTACGAAATACACTACCGTTTCACCTGCGTAGAAGGTAAGCGTTTCCATAAGTTCTTCAACGTCTTCACTTATCATGCCCGAAACGTTGAGCCAAAGTTTTTTGTCCGCGTCCGATTTTTCTTCCGTTTTGGGTTGAACTCGTTCCTCTTTCGACGTTTCGTCAAAAGCGCGGGAATACGTCTGCGGTTGTTCACGCGCTACTCCGTCGTCGTTTAAGGTAAACTCAAAAATTTTATCGACGATAATCGCGGGTAATTTTTCGTCGTCGATGCTAATTTTTCCCGTAAGCGAAACAACCCTGTCTGCCTCCAAGAAATCACGCATACGTTCGTAGGTTTTAGGGAAACAAACACATTCAATAGACCCGTACATATCTTCCACCGTAACGAACGCCATAAACGCGCCCGTACGCGTTTTGAGTTTTTTATACGCGGAAATCATACCGCCCATACTAACCTGCATACCGTCGGCAATATCTGTATACGTTTTCACGCCCGTTTCTTCGTCTTCCACAAAATTATTGAGCATGGAACAGTTAAACGTTCTGTCCTTAAAATAGGGCAAGAATTTTTCAAACGGGTGTCCGCTGACGTACACGCCCAGCACCGATTTTTCCTTAGACAGTTTTTCCATCGTTTCGTATTCGGGGATATTCGGATAGGAAATTTCCAACGCCTGTTCTTCCAAAATACTGCCAAAGAGCGAAATTTGCGCGCCAGCCTTTTGTTTATCCATAGCGTTTACGCGTGAAAGCGCTTCTTCGTACACCGCCGCCACTTGCGCGCGGGCGTATCCAAACGAATCGAACGCGCCTGCGTAAATCAAGCTTTCGACGATACGCTTATTGATATATTTCGCACAGCGCACGACAAAATCCGCAAAATCCTTGAACAGACCGTGTTCGTTACGTTCCTTAATAACGGCGGCTATCGCGTCTTGACCAACGCCGCGAAGCGCTCCAAGCCCGATCCGCAAGCCGTTACCCTCCACCCAGAAAATCTCCTTGGATTTATTGATATCGGGCGGCAGAACGTCGATATTCTTTTCCTTCATATACATAATATACTTGGAAATTTCTTCAATTTTATCGATACGGTCGTTTAAAATACCCGCCAAAAATTCTTTAGGATAAAACGCTTTCAAGTACGCCGTTCTGTACGCTACCACCGCGTACGCCGCCGCATGCGATTTATTAAATGCGTAGGAAGCAAAACTTTCCATGTCCGCGAAAATCTTGCCCGCCACTTCCGCAGGAATCCCAAGCGACGCACAGCCCGTAATCCCCTCCGCGGGCGCACCGTAAATAAATTTGTCTTTTTGTTCCATCAGCTCTTTTTTCTTCTTTTTCGCCATGGCGCGACGAACCAAGTCCGCTTGTCCAAGCGAATACCCGGCAAGCTGTTGGAAAATTTGCATAACCTGTTCTTGGTATATGATAACCCCGTACGAATTTTTCAAAATCGGTTCAAGATAAGGCGTATCGTACACGATTTCTTCGGGGTGGTGTTTATTATAGATATATTTGGGGATAAAGTCCATAGGTCCGGGACGATACAACGAAATACCTGCTATCAAATCTTCCAAGCAGTTCGGTTGCAGTTCTTTCATGAACTTTTTCATGCCGCCTTGTTCGAGTTGGAACACCGCGTCGGTATCCCCCGACGAGATAAGCTCGTACGCCTCGGGCACGTCCACGCCGATGGCGTTGAAATCAATATCAATCCCCAAGCCCTCTTTGATATATTCCAGCGTGTTTTGGATATCGGTAAGCGTCGTAAGTGCCAAGAAGTCCATTTTGAGCATTCCCACCGCTTCCACTTCTTTCATATCGAATTGCGTAACGATATCTTCACCGTTTCGCGCAAGCGGAACGTTATCGGAAAGCACTTTATTGCAGATAACGACGCCCGCCGCGTGTTCGGACGTGTTCTTGGGCATACCTTCAAGTTTCAAGCCCATATCGATAACGCGACGGAGTTCTTCGTTGCTCTCGTACACGTCGATAAATTCCGAATTTTTCTTTTTCTTTTGCTCGGCAAGGTTCTTTTCTATATCCCTGCGCTTTTCCTCGTCCAAGTTCGGATCGGCAAGCTTTTCTTCTAATTTGGGTATTTTCCGTCCCAACAATTCGCCGATCGTCGATTTGCCGTCCATCAGCTTTGCAACCTTGTCCGTTTCCGAATACGGAACGCCCATAACCCGCCCTACGTCTTTAATAACCGCGCGCGAGGCAAGCGTACCGAACGTAACGATTTGCGCTACGTTTTCGGGGTGGTATTTTTCACGAACGTATTCAATCGTTTCGTATCTTCTCTTGGTACAAAAGTCCACGTCGAAGTCGGGCATGGATACACGGTCGGGGTTCAAGAACCGCTCGAAAATCAAATCGTATCTAAGCGGATCAACGTCCGTAATCCCAATGGAATACGCAACGATACTACCTACCCCCGAACCACGCCCCGGTCCTACGGGTATGCCGTTCAAACGCGACCAGTTGATATAATCCCACACGATCAAGAAATAATCGGCAAAGCCCATCTTGATAATAATACCGAGCTCGTATTCCACGCGTGCTTTGATTTCGGGCGTGATATCCGCGTATCTGCCTTTCAATCCTTCCCACGTAAGGCGCGTTAAATAATCGGGCGACGTCGAACCGTCGTCGGGCTTGTACAAGGGAATGAGCGACGTATCACGGATCGGATCGCCCTTAGGCGTTAAATCGAACGCGGGTTCTTCTATCTTATCCGCAATCACGCGCGTGTTTGTAATCGCTTCGGGCACGTAATGGAACAGTTCTGCCATTTCGTCGCCCGATTTCATATAAAATTCGTGCGTGTCGAATTTCATACGCTTAGGGTCGGCAAGCGTTTTCTTCGTTTGAATACAAAGCAAAACGTCGTGCGCTTCCCAGTCTTCCTTTTCGATATAATGCACGTCGTTTGTCGCCACCAACCCGATATCCAGTTCTTTTGCAATTTTGATAAGGTCGGGAATAACCTGTTTTTCTTCCTGTATACCGTGGTCTTGCAATTCGATATAAAAATCGTCGCCAAACACCGCTTTCATATCCGCTGCCCAAGCTTTCGCCCCGTCGTAATCGCCGTTTAACAAGAGCTGCGGCATTCTACCCGCCAAACACGCGGAAAGACAAATTACGCCCTCGTGGTAGCGTTTGATATAATCGTAACTGATACGCGGTTTACCGTAAAAACCGTCGATATACGAAAGCGAATCGAGCTTGACGATATTTCTATACCCCGTTTTGTTTTTGGCAAGTAAAACGATATGCTCCGTTTTCGTACCCACGCGCTTGTCCAAATGGTCGTCCGTGGCGTACAACTCGCAACCAATAATATATTTAATGCCTTTTTTTACACATTCTTCGGCAAAATACAACGACGCGTACATATTACCGTGGTCAGTAACGGCACAGGCGTTGATATTGTTTTTAACAAGATAATCTACGAGGTCGTCGACTTTCGCCGCCCCGTCCAAAAGACTGTATTCCGTATGTAGATGTAAGTGTACAAAATCCGTCATCTTTTAAAGCTCCTCCGCTATTTCCATAAGCTTACGCATACGGTGATTTAAACAACTCTTGCTCACGCCAAGCATTTCCGACAATTCTTTCAGCGACTTGTGCGGGTGTTTCAGTCGCGCTTTGGCAAGCGCATACAAATCCTCGCTCAAGCTCGCAAGCCCCGTTTCCTGTTCGATTTTCCCGATCGCCACCACCTGTTTTACGGCGGCAATCGCCGTTTTATCCGCGTTACCCGCAAAACAGTTTTTCGCACGGTTATCGCGATTTGCTTCGTCCCGTTTTTCCACGAACGCGTTAAATTTTTTTAAACAACTTTCCGCCCCCACGAGCGACAAGAAATCGGAAATAAGCTCCTTACTCTTGATATATACCACGAAATTTTCCTTGCGTTCTATCCATTTGGCAATCAACTCGTACCGCTCTAACAGCAAGCAAAAATCCAGCGCCGTTTTTTTATCCGAAAACACGATTTCTAAATGATAACCTACCGTTTTGCCCGTGGGTAACGTACAACTGCCGCCGCCCAAAAACGCGCCTTTAATATACGCTATTTCCGCTCTTTCGTTTTTCAAAAGGGAATTCGCAATCCCCGTCCTAAAATCCTTCTCGTCGCGTTTTAAAAGCCCTAAACCGCGCAGAATATCCGACGTATCCGCGCCGTGGCTTTGCAAAACGAGCTTGCCTTTCCCGCTCTTTTTATCCGTCGTAGCGTGAGTTACGGAAAGCTCCGTTTCAAACGTTTCAAAAAATAAACGCATGAACAGTTCGGCAACGATTTCCGTTTCGCTGACGAGAAAGAACGTGGGCGCGTTTTGCGCTATACCCAGCGTACCGCTCGTACGTACGAACGCGGAAAGCGCCGCGCGTTTCCCGTCCGTTGTTTCTCCCCCGCCGAAACGGGATACGAGTTCTTTTTTTATCTCCGAAGTGAAGTTCATCTGCTTTTATAGTCCTTGAAACGCAGCGTAGGCGTACGCCCGTCGATATTGTCTATTCTATCCATGGGGAAGTTCAGCCGCGCAAGCTGCTGTTCCACCCGCGCAGTATCTCCAACGCGCGACGCGGAATGTGCGTCCGAATCCACGACGAAACGCGCGGAAGTCTTTTGCACGATGTCGTTTAATTCCTCGTCCGTCAAATGTTCTTTTTTGGAATTGAGCTCGATATACGTGCCGTAATCAGCAGAGCATTTCGCCACTTCCAACGCGTCGGCAGGGCAAAGGTAATTCAAATGCGTTAAGATATCCACAGGGTTATTTTTAATCGTTTGGATATACGCTTTCGTATTCAACGCTATCAGCTTGTCCGACGGGCGGGAACGGAATTTGCGGGAGAAAATATTCCCCATACCGTAGCTCCACCACTGTCCAAAGCTCTCGTATGCGACGAAGATATGGTTGCCGCAAAGAAAGATATCAAAATCGTCGTAGTCTTGCACCTTTAAATCCGTCTTACCCGACTTGCCTAAAATATTCGCCTCCATACCAAGGAGCACTTTCACGCCGTATTCCTTTTCCGCCGCTTGACATTCCGCCCTACAAGCGGGAATCTTTTTTCGCGAAACGCCGAACGCTAAATGCGCAAAACCGTGATCGGAAACGGCTATTTCCTGCAAGCCCTTTTCCTTTGCGGCGCAAACGTTTTCCGCAACCGTGTTTTTACCGTGCGAATAAGGCGTATGCGTATGATAATCAGCCGTTAAAATCATATCTCAATCCAAATACCTAATTTCTTCTTCCAAGTTTATTTTATATTGCGCAAATACCGCGTTTTTTACAAGCGCAATCAATTTTTTAATATCCCGCGCCGTCGCGTGGTTGTCGTTGATAATAAAGTTCGCGTGCTCTCTCGACACTACCGCGCCACCCACGCGCATACCTTTCAACCCTGCGTTTTCTATAAGCCGACCCGCCACCGCGTTTTTGGGGTTTTTGAACACGCAACCCATGCTTTTGCCTTTTGGTAAATGCTTTCTTCGTTCGTCGAAATCGCGTATTCTGTCTTGTATAATCTCGATTTTCTCATTCGACAAACGCAAATCCGCGCGCAAGATAACAAATCCACCCTGCATAAACGCGCTATGCTTATACGCGTACCCACAATCCGCTTGCGTAAGCGTTATGATTTGACCGTCGTAAAGCGCCGTCACGCTTTCCACGATTTTACCGATATACGCACCGCCTACTCCCGCGTTCATATATAGCGCGCCGCCTACCGTACAAGGTATACCCGTTAAAAATTCCGCCCCCGATAATCGCAAACGTTTACATTCGGCAAGCAGCGCTCCCGCCGTCGTACCCGCACGTACGGATAACAAATTGCCGTTTTTTTGCACACCGCGTAATTTCTTCATACTCACGACCACGCGTTTGGAAACGCCGTCGGCGGGTAAGACGTTGGTAAGATTACCAAGTACGTGAAAGGGTACGCCGTCTTGTTCAAGCGCGGTAATGAGCGCAACCGTTTCTTCTTCCGTCGTCGGCGAAAATGCCGCCGCGGCAATCCCCCCTACGCCGATACTGCTATGTCCTGCAAACGCATACGGTGTTTCTTTGGTAAAACGCGCATATTTTTCGGTCTGGAAAAAGGTATACAAATCGCTCAGCTCCTATTATAACATATTTTTTCGGTTTTTGAAAGTATTTCGCCCCGCCTTTACGTGAAAATTTTTCAAGCGAAAAATTTCCCCTTTTATCTCCCCTTTATCATATGCTATAAAAAAATAAAACTTGCCCCGAAAGCAGTTGCTTTCAGGGCGGTGTTCCTTTTATAAATTGATTTCTTTATATAAACTCGGTATTACCTTGTTTTCGCAATCCCAGTCCTCCGCATTTAAATTATCAAACGTGCCAATATGGACAGGTACGGTTTTCTTTGCCTTTATCCTTTCCGCAAAACGTTTGGCGTCGGCAAAATTCATGTTATTCCCCACGCCGTTGACAGGCAAAAACACAACGTCTATCGCTGTTTTAGGTAGGCTTTCAAACACCCTTTCGCTATACAGCGTATCGCCTGTAATATAGTAATTTTTCCCTTCCGCAGACAAAATAACGCCTATCGCGTATTCGTCTGAATGTTCCGCTTTTACCGCGCGAAAAGAGGCAAAATCTTCCGTCCATGTCGTCCCATTATTAAATAAGATATAATTATTCTTTTGTCCACCAAATTTCCGTACCTCTTGCCATGCCCCGTTCGGCGCAAACACCGTCACTTCGCTGTTTTCGTCTAAATAATGGCACAGCGTTTCTTTATCCAAATGGTCGGCGTGATTATGCGTAATAATAATCACGTCCGGTTTAATTTCTAAAAACCGTTCGTCAACAGGTACGCGACGGTAATTTTGAGGCTCTATTTTTGCCACGCTATTGGATAAATACGGGTCTATTAAAATTTTTTTACCACTTAATTCAAATAACAGCCCCGCCTGCCCCAGCCAAGTGATTTGCATATTCTTACTCCTTGGGAATTATCGGATAAAGCTGAATCGTATTGCCTCCGTCCACAACCAGCTCCGCACCCGTCGTATTTCTCGCCGCAGAAGCAAAATACCAAACGGCATCGGCGATATCCGCGCCCGTTGCCACGTCGCCAAGCGGCGTAAATCTCGACGGTACGTTTTCATAAAAATCGGGATTGTTTTCCCATCTGTCCGTCCGTATCATACCGGGCAATACCGCGTTCACGCGGATATTGTATTTCCCCAAATCGAACGCAAGCGCGCGCATTAAACCAAGCTGTCCACCTTTACTTGCCACATAAGCAATACGGTCGGGAATCGCCCGATACGCTGTGTTGGAATTGATAAACACGACGCTGCCGCCGCCGTTTTCTTTCATGCGCTTTGCCGCACGTTCGACGATGCAAAAATTCCAAGTGATATTCGTGTTCAAAACGCGCATAAAATCCGTTACGGGATTTTCAAAAATTTTCATATTTAAGCCTTGATCGGCGGCGTTCAAAACAAGACATTCGATAAACACGTCTTTCTTGTCCAAATCGGCAAACAGTTCGTCCAAAGCCCGTTCGTTTACCGTCCGTTCGTCAACGAGCGAATTCATCGCATATCCGTTAATTTCTACGTTTGGAAATTTATCGCGATAATTCTTTTCCGCGAGCGCAACTTTTTCAGGATTTCTGCCCGTGAACACGACGTTCCAGCCCTCTAACGCAAATTTTTCCACAATGGCTACGCCCGTATTGATACAAGCGCCCGTAATTAAAACCGTTTTTTTCATAATTACTCCTTAAAAATAGAACTCCGTTTTCGGCGGACGAATATCCGTCAATGCTCCCGTATAATGACGTAAATTGTGTTCTACGTACGGATGTTTTAAGCATTCTTCCTCGTTGAGGTCAATCCCCAGCCCTGGTTTGTCACCGATTTTTATACGACCGTCTTTATATTCCAAATTCTCATCCGTGATAAATTTACGGTACTCCACGTCCGAATACATAATTTCCAAAATACAAAAATTCGGACAACACGCCGCGATTTGCATCGTCGCTGCATTCGCAATCGGTCCACTGGGATTATGTGGCGCAAACGGGATATAATTCGCCTCGGCAATCGCCGCAAGCTTTTTCAGTTCCATAATCCCGCCCGCGTGCGATATATCAGGTTGAATATAATCCGCCGCACGAAGTCTGAAAAGTTCGTTATAATCAAACCGAGTATATAACCTTTCCCCAGCGGAAATGGCTACGGGGGATTTATCTCGAACAGCTTTTAACGCTTCTAAATTATTAGGCGGTACGGGTTCTTCCAAGAACATAGGTTTGAACTGCGCTACTTCCTGCGCAATTTTTATACCCGTCGGCACGTCGAATCTGCCGTGTGCTTCAATGAGCAAATCCACTTCGTTCCCCACCGCTTCTCTTACCGCTTGAATACATTTCAGCGCAGTATCCAAATCTTTGTTGGAAATTTGCAAATAGTTCTTCCCGAACGGATCCCACTTCATTGCCGTTACGCCTTTTTTCACCGCCTCTTTTGCCTTTGCGCCAAATTCTTCGGGTGTTTTTGCGCCAGCGAACCAACCGTTTATGTAAATACGGCAATCTTCGTTGACCTTGCCTCCCAAAAGCTGATATACGGGCACGTTCAACGATTTACCCAAAATATCCCAAAGCGCCATTTCTACGGCGGAAAGCGCGCTCATAAGCACTGCGCCGCCGCGCCAGTATGCGTCGCGATAAATATCGTGATAATGCTTTTCGATTTGGCGCGGGTCTTTACCGACCAGATAACTCTTAATATGCTCAATCGCGCCGCAAAGCGCTTTTTCTTTATATTCAAGCGTGCCTTCGCCTACACCCGTAACGCCTTCGTCCGTATACACTTTCACGAACACCCAATTCGTTCTGAAACAGTCCACGACGAACGTTTTTATATCCGTAACCTTCATTTTGATACTCTCCCTTTTTTGTTGATAACAGCATTATATAACAAACGACCGTATTCCGTCTTTCATTATTTAACGATATTTTTATAATATCTAACGATTTTATTTGACTTACGGCTGTCAATATATTATAATTTAAAGAAAAGGAGTGTTGTATGAAAATCGGCAATATCATCAAATACGGGCTATTTAACAGTCGCAAAGAAAGAGCGCGGTTCATCAAAACCCCGCCGCGCAATATTGAATATTTTGAATTTGATTATTTACTTTCTTGCGATAAGGACGCAACTTCTTATATCGACAACGACAGTAGGCGGCTATCCCCCAACATGCTCATCGTACGAAAACCCGAGCAAGTGAGTTGTAGCAAACTGCATTTTAAATGTTATTGTCTACATTTACAAATAGAAAAGGACAGTCCGTTTTTTGAAACCCTGTCCGCCCTACCCAATTATTTCTCTTTTATCAACGAACACACTTATAAGCCGTTGTTTGAAACTCTGTTTGCGCATATCGTCAAGACGAACGTTTTAGACGATTGGTTTATTTCCGCGAAACTTTTAGAGCTTTTCTATCATTTGGATAAGGACGCGCGGCGCAACCAACACGTAAGTAAAGATTCGCCACAAACGAAAAACCGCCCTATCCAGCAAGCGGTTGCGTATATGAAAGCGCATTTTGAGCAAAAAATATCCCTGCAAACGCTGGGCGCATTGACGGGCTACACGCCCAACCATTTCCAAAAGCTATTCACGGACGTTATGGAAATTACGCCGCAAAAATATTTAGAAAAGGTGCGAATCCAAAACGCAAAATATCTACTTTCCCAAACGGAACAACCGATTGCGGAAATTGCGTATGCGTGCGGGTTTTCGTCGCAAGCGTATTTTTCCATGATTTTTAAACGCGAAACTCTGCTCACGCCCAATGAATTCCGCATATCGACAGGCTTTACCTACGAAGAAAATTAAATACGTTCTATAAAGCACGGCGTTTGGACGAAAAATCCAAACGCCGTTTTTCTATTTTATAAATCGTTTTCCGTTGCCAAACAGTACGCGCCGTATACGCCCGCTTTATTGCCAAGCTGCGCGCCGACGATTTTCAAAGGTACGATATCCATTGCGATATAACTACGCTTATCTACCGCCTCGCGCAAGGGCGCGAACAACGCCTCGCCTTCGTTGGCGATTCCCCCACCAAGCACGATTGCCTCAGGGCGCAGGATATTGACGAAGTCGGCAATCCCCTCGGACAAATAGCCTACGAACTGTTCAATGACTTTTTTCGCTGTTTCGTCGCCCTGCCGCGCGGCGATAAACGCCGTTCTGCCGTCCACGTTTTCGATTTTGCCGTCCGCAACTTGCCACATAACGCTATCCAAACGTTCCACCATAGCGTGACGGGTTTGGGATATGAGCGCCGTCGTGGACGCGTATTTTTCATAACAGCCCTTTCGCCCGCAACCGCAAGGCAAACCGTTTTCGCGAATGGTAATATGACCAAGCTCCGCCCCCGCACTTTTATAACCTTCGATCAGCTTACCGTCGAATACGATACCGCCGCCTATCCCCGTGCCGATCGTGAGCAAAATACTACTTTGGTATTTTGCCGTCGCCCCGAATTTCGCTTCGCCGAGTGCGGCTACGTTCGCGTCGTTAGCGACGAACACGGGTTTGCCCGTAAGCTCTTCCAACCGCTTGGCAAACGGGACGTTGTTCCAATCGAAATTACTCCAACGGAGCACTACGCCGTTTCTACTGTCCACCACCCCTGGTGCACCGCAACCGATAGCGGCAACGTCTTGCAATGCAACGCCCGCTTTTTCAGCCAACAAATCAACCAAGCTCTTTAAAATCTGCATCGTGCCCTCAAAGCCGTCCGCCTTATTCGTTGGCAACTTATCAAACGCAAGCAATTCTCCCGCGCTTGAAAACAGCGCGCCTTTTGCGCCCATGCCACCCAAATCAATACCAACGATATATTTCTCCATAACCGTAACTCCTTTCCTTTATTATAGCTATTTTTGAAACGGTTGTCAAGAACTGTGATTTGGGATTATTTCGAGTTTTTGTGTTTTTCGTATAATGTGGCAAATTCAACAATCAAAATCTTCCTAACGCAAAAGCGGAAATTAATATTTATTTGTTTTTGTCATAATTTATCCGTAAGTTATATATAACTATATTTTATATCAAAACACAAGAACGACGATACAAACGCAACTTTTAACGCGTTGCTTGTCCTATAAAAGCAGCAAAATTTCCGCGTTTGGAATATTTAATCCCGTTACCCCCAAAAACTGTTTTCGCTTTAATATGTTTGTTTTGTTATGTTTTCTTGTTTGTTTAGTCATATAAAAATCTGTCGGAAATATTATAAAATAGAATTATAAAAATCGAAAAGAGCCAAATTCGCTTTTATTGCGCGTAATTTTTAATGCGATTTTGGCTATAATGAAAAATAAGAGAGGTATCATTTATGAAACGGACTACTATGGACGGAAACGCAGCTGCAAGCTACGTCTCCTACGCTTTTTCTTCTTTGGCGCTTATCTACCCCATCACGCCTGCATCGCCCATGGCAGAAGCCGCAGACGAATGGTCGAGCGCGGGCAAAGAAAACCTGTTTGGGCAAGTACCGAACGTCGTGCAAATGCAATCGGAGGCAGGCGCGGCGGGTGCTCTTCACGGTGCGCTTACCTGCGGTGCTCTTGCCACCACCTATACGGCGTCGCAAGGGTTATTGCTCATGATTCCGGATATGTATAAAATCGCAGGCGAATTATTGCCTACCGTTATCCACGTCAGCGCACGCGCCGTAGCCGCGCACGCGCTCAACATTTTTGGCGATCATCAAGACGTAATGGCTTGCCGACAAACGGGCTTTGCTATGCTTGCCGCATCGTCCGTACAAGAAACGGCTGACATGGCGCTTATTTCCCACCTCGCGACGCTCCGCGCGGAAGTGCCGTTTTTGCATTTCTTCGATGGTTTCCGCACTTCTCACGAACTAAACACGATTGAAATTCCCGAATACGAGGAAATGCGTGCGCTCGTTTGCGAGGAGGATATCAAACGCTTTCAAGCCCGCGCGCTCGACCCTGCCAAGCCGATACAGCGCGGCACGGCGCAAAACGGCGATACGTATTTCCAAAACCGCGAACGCGCCAACCCCTATTATGCAGCCGTGCCCGATATCGTACAGGAAACGATGAACGCCGTCGCGAAAATCACGGGCAGGCAGTACCACCCGTTTGATTATTTCGGCGATAAAAACGCCGAACGCGTCGTCGTCATGATGGGTAGCGGCGTAGGCGCAATGGAAGAAACGGTAGAAAAAATGAACGCAGCAGGCGAAAAAGTCGGGCTTATTAAAGTACGTCTTTACCGTCCTTTCGACGGCGCGCGGTTTATCGCCGCCCTGCCGCAAACCTGTAAGAAAATCGCCGTTTTAGATCGTACCAAGGAGGCGGGAAGTTTAGGAGAACCGCTCTATCTCGACGTATGCGCCGCTCTTTCGGAATGGGGCGCGACGGGCGTACGCGTCATCGGCGGAAGATACGGACTCGGTTCAAAGGATTTTACCCCCGCTATGTGTCATGCCGTTTTCAAAAATTTAGCGCTTGACGAACCGAAAAAACGGTTTACCGTCGGTATCAACGACGACGTTTCCCATTCGTCTTTAACCGTTGAGCCTTCTTTTCACGTCAATCACAACGGCGTGCGCGCTTGTAAATTTTACGGGTTGGGTTCGGACGGTACGGTAGGCGCGAACAAAAACTCCATTAAAATTATCGGCAATCACACGGATTTATTCGTACAGGCGTATTTTTATTACGATTCCCGTAAATCGGGCGGTATTACCGTATCACATTTACGGTTTGGCGACGCGCCTATCCGCTCGACTTATCTCATCGAACACGCGCATTTTACAGCCTGCCACAACCCGTCCTATCTCACGCGCTACGATATGTTATCCTCCGCAATAGACGGCGGCGTGTTTTTGCTCAACTGTCCATGGGAAACGCTTGCGGACTTGGAAGAACACCTGCCCGCAACCGTTAAGCGGCAAATCGCGCAAAAACGCTTAGAATTTTTCGTCATCGACGGAACGGGAATCGCAAACAAAGCGGGCTTAAACGGCAGAAACAGTACCGTTATGCAAGCGGCGTTCTTCCTGTTGAACGAACAAATTATGCCCTACGAACAGTCTATCGCGCTTTTGAAAGAACAGCTGCGCACGACCTTCGCTAAAAAAGGCGACGAAGTAGTGAATATGAACCTCGCCGCCGTAGATGCCGCTAAAGCCGCCGTAAAGAAAATCGAGTACCCTGAAAGCTGGCAAACCGCGACGAACGGCGCACAGCTTATTAAAGGCGCAGACGACGAGTATTTCCAAGGCTTTATTAAACCGATTTTGTCCATGCAAGGCGACAGCTTACCCGTTTCCGCGTTCAATCCCGACGGAAGCGTACCGACAGGCACTACGCGCTTTGAAAAACACGGCGCACCCTATCTTTTGCCTGTTTGGATAAAAGAGAATTGTATTCAATGCAATCAATGCTCGTTCGTATGCCCACACGCGTCCATTCGACCGTTCGTTTGCGACGAAAACACGGCTACGCCCGAGGCGTTTAAAACGATTACGGCGACTGGCGTTAAAGGCGCGAAATTCCGCGTACAGGTTTCCCCGCACGATTGTATGGGCTGCGGCGTTTGCGCGCAAACCTGCCCTGCTAAGGAAAAGGCTTTGGTTATGCGCCCCGCGACGGAAAGTATGCCCACCGAGGGCGCGAACTGGGAATACGCGCAGAGCTTGCCCGCTTACAAAACGCCGTTCCCCCGCGAAAGCGTAAAAGGTAGCCAATTTTATCAACCGCTGTTTGAATTCTCCTACGCTTGTTCAGGTTGTGGCGAAACGCCGTACGTCAAACTGCTTACCCAACTGTTCGGGGAAAATATGCTAATCGCCAACGCCACGGGTTGCTCGTCTATTTACGGTGGCTCGTCCCCCACCTGCCCGTATACGAAAAACAGAGACGGACACGGTCCTGCTTGGGCAAACTCGCTGTTTGAAGACAACGCAGAATTCGGGCTGGGTATGCGCCTTGCTTGGAACGCAAACGGCGATACGGAAAACAAGAAAAGCGTTTGGATTATCGGCGGCGACGGTTGGGCGTACGATATCGGATTCGGCGGTTTAGACCACGTTCTGTCTACGGGCGCGAACGTCAACGTGCTGGTATTAGATTCGCAAGTGTATTCCAACACGGGCGGTCAGGCGTCCAAAGCCACGGCTCGTAGCGCGGTTGCAAGGTTCGCCACGGCGGGAAAACGGCGCGCGAAAAAGGATTTGGGGCTCATGATGACCACCTACCAAAACGTGTATATCGCACAAGTGGCTATGGGTGCAAACAAGCAACAATTGATACGCGCCTTGACGGAAGCGCAAGCGTATAACGGTCCGTCGCTGATTCTCGCGTATTCGCCCTGTATCTCTCACGGCGTACCCATGCAACAGTCTATGGAAGAAGAAAAACGCGCCGTCGAATGTGGATATTGGCCTTTATACCGTTATAACCCTGTAAAACGTGAATCGGGCGAAAACCCGTTTACGCTGGACAGCAAAGAACCGAACGGGCAATTCCGTGAATTTTTGATGGGTGAAAACCGATTCAGGGCATTGAAAAAAGCGCAACCCGACGATGCAGATGCGCTGTTTGCACAAGCCGAACAAGACTGTCTTGAACGGTTTGCGTTGTATAAAAAATTATCAGAATTTTAAGCCGTCAAAGCTAAATCGGATTTTTTAACTGTATATATTAACGTGGTGAGCGTTTGCTCGCCACGTTTTATTGTAAGCGAGAATTGCGCACCCGTACGCATAGTCAAAAGCACGTCGCCGACTGCAAAATAACGGTTAATCGGTATTATTTCCCCGTCAACCGTGATTGCCGTAAGAACGTCCCCCACCTGCAATCCCATTTGCGCAGCGATACTGTTTTCCGTGATTTCTTTAATCAACACTTCTTCCTTGATCGAGCCATAGCCCTTTGCCGTATCGTATACGTATCGCGAATTTTGCCCTGTAACGGTTATGCCGAGCGTGATTTTATAAACGCCTCTCGTCATCACGTCGCCGTCGTTTGCGTAATGCAAAATATTATCCGTCGTGCGTTTTACGATTTGGATAGGCACGGCAAAATTGATATTCTGATCCCCCAAATCGCCCGCGTTCGTAATACCGATCAATTCCCCGTCGGCGTTGAAAAGCCCGCCGCCTGAATTGCCTTTATACAAGGGCGTATCCATGCGCAAAGAACGGTAAGAACGGGTCTCACCGCCGATTGTCAACGTTACAAACTCGTCGCCTACGCTTACGATCCCCTGCGTTACGCTAATCCCGTCGCCGTTCGGATTCCCTATGGCAATCGCCGTTTGCCCCACGTAATATTCGTCGGCAAACGTTACCGCCGTCGCCTGCGGATTTTTCGCAAGCAAATCCGCCGTATTCACTTTAAGTACCGCCATATCGTACGTAGCCGAACCGCCTACGTATTCACAGGCAATCGCCCCGTCGCCGTAGTTAACCGTCACCGCGCCGCTTTCGTCCGTTTCCTTATTAGGTCCGTTATAACTGCCGTATAAATAACAATGTATGATATCCGAAACGGGCGCGCCGTCCGCTTCGTCGTCGATAACCACGTGATAATTCGTAAGCAAATAACTGCTTTCTTCGCCGATTTGGTATATGACCGCACCGCCCGTATACACCGCAGGCGCGGGCGTTTTATTCTCTTCCGTTACCTTGCCCGCAAACTCAGCGTATACCCGCGCCGTCGATTGCAAACAACGGTTAATCGTCGCGCTGTTGTCCGCGCCGAACGATAAATATAACGATAAAAACTCTTGATAGGAAATATCGCCGTAGCGTTCTACGTATTCTTGATAGAGCGCATCTACGGAAACGTCGTCGCCGTCCTTGCCGTTTTCCACTTCAAACGTCGTCGTCGAGCCGTCGGTAAAATAAATCGTATACGTGTCCACAAGCCCGTTCGTCGCCGTCTTTTCAATAGAACGGATACTCACAAGCCCCTCCGCATCCACACCGTCTTGACCGTTTGTAATCGTAAACGTACCTGTCGTGCCGTCCGTATAAAAAATGGTATACGTATCTACTAGCCCTTCCGAGCCCGTTTTTTCCACCTTCTCAATACTTACCGTTTTGGGTACTAAATTATCACACGCAGAAAAGCCGAGCGACAAAACGCCGCTAAGCACAATATAAAACCATTTTTTAAACGTCTTTCTCATAAAATACATTATAACATATCTTTCAAAATACTTCAAGCGTTTTTCACGATTAGCAACCAAAAAGGAACAGGCTGAACCTGTTCCTTTCCAACTCGAAATAAAACCGTCAAGCGTCCTCTCCAAAAAGAACGTTTACGGTAACGTCTAAAGCGACCGCTAACGCTTGTAGATAACTTGCTTTCGGCTCGTTGATGTTATTCTCCCAAATAGAAATCATTCCATTGGATACGCCGACTAATTTAGCAAGTTCTGGTTGGGTTAGCCCTTTTTCCTGCCGCAAGGCTTTAATTGTTTCTCCTAAACCTTTCATAGTATATATATTTTATCAGAAAACTAAGAAATATACTTGACTTCTTAGTTTTCTAAGATTATAGATATAACATTCATATCTCGATCCAATAATTCAACGGTTCTCATGATTAGCCACCAAAAAAAGAAACAGCTAAGCGCATACCCACGCTGTGCGTGGGAGCTTCGCAACGCCGACGGATTGCGTATGCTATTCAGACTTACGTTTGCGGACGTTGCTCGCACGAACCGCTGATAAATCAGCGATTCGGTAAACGCTTAGCTCCACCACGAAAAAAGGACGGCTGATTGCCGTCCTTTCGTGGTGGAGCTAAGCGGATTCGAACCGCTGGCCTCCTCGTTGCGAACGAGGCGCTCTACCAACTGAGCCATAACCCCATGAGCATTACCTATTATATACTTTTCTTTTTTATTTGTCAATTATTTTTATCCGTATTTTTAAAGTTTTTTTAATTTTTAAAACCCTGCCGCTTAGACAGGGTTTTATGTTTAAGTTTTATGTTTAGGCTTTACTTTTTACTTTCATGAGACGAACGACTGCCGCGCGTTCGTTTTCGTCCAGCTTGTCTTTGATATACTTTATCGTTTCTTCTAATTGTGGAATCATAACGTATTCAAGCGCGTTTACGCGGCGTTTGTTGCGCTCGATTTCTTCCGCAAGCATACGCACCGTTTTTTCCGTTTGCGCAAGCTCTACCATTTTCGGCAACAATTCGGATGCCTTTTGCACGGAATAGTCCGCTTCGCCCGTGATTTCCGAATACGCATACGGAAGTCCGTCCGCACGTTTTTCGCCCGAGAGCGTAACTTTCGGCACGTCTACACCCATTACGCTTTGCGTTTCACAGTTCGCGTATACGGCGACGGACGGCAATGCGAACGCCGTTTCCGCCTCAAAAGACGGCGTAACGCTACGCGCAATAGAAAACTGTTTCAAGACAGCCGAAAGCTCCAATTCCACCGCTTCGCGCAAACGTTTTGCCTCGCGCAAAATCACGGTGAATTGGCGTATCATTTCGTCTGATTTATCCTTTAACAGTTTATGCCCGCGTACAGCCGTTGAAAGTCTTGCTTTCAGTTTTTTCAGCTCCATACGCGTGGGGTTGACGTTAAGCCTTGCCATTCGTTTCTTCCTTTTCGTTATCCGACATATATTTCTCGATATATTCCGTACGGATACGCTTTAACTCGCCTTTGGGTAAGATTTTCAACAGTTCCCAACCCAAATCCAACGTATCTTCGATTTTTCTATCCGTCGCAAAGCCTTGCGAAACGTATTTTTCTTCAAACGCCTCGGCGAACTTTGCATATAATTTATCCACGTCCGAAAGCGCCGCTTCGCCCAAAATGGCGGAAAGTTCTTTGGATTCCTTACCTCGTGCGTACGCCGCGAACAGTTGGTTCATCGTATCCGCGTGGTCCTCTCTCGTCTTGTTTCTACCAATACCCTTATCTTTCAAACGTGAAAGCGACGGCAAAACGTCTATAGGCGGGTTAATACCGCGCTTATACAAATCACGCGAAAGAATAATCTGTCCTTCGGTGATATAGCCCGTAAGGTCGGGAATAGGATGCGTTTTATCGTCTTCGGGCATGGTCAAAATAGGAATTTGCGTAATCGAACCCTCTCTACCACGAATACGCCCTGCGCGTTCGTACAAGCTTGCAAGGTCGGTGTACAAATACCCGGGATAACCACGTCTACCGGGCACTTCGCGCCGTGCCGCCGAAACTTCACGGAGCGCCTCTGCATAGTTTGTAATATCCGTCATAATAACGAGCACGTGCATACCCTTTTCAAACGCAAGGTACTCCGCGCACGTAAGCGCCATACGGGGCGTAGAAATACGCTCAACCGCAGGATCGTTTGCAAGGTTGGTGAAAAGCACCGTTCTTTCAATCGCGCCCGTGCGCTTGAAATCGTCCACGAAATACTGCGCCTCTTCAAACGTAATACCGATAGCCGCGAATACGACGGCGAATTTACAATCGCCGCTTCTAACCTTGGCTTGACGGGCAATTTGCGCCGCAAGTTCCGCGTGCGGCAAACCGCTCATGGAGAATACGGGCAATTTTTGACCACGGACGAGCGTGTTCAACCCGTCGATTGCCGAAATACCCGTTTGAATAAATTCGTTGGGGTAATCGCGCGCCGCAGGATTAATCGGTTCGCCGTTGATATCCATTTTCTTTTCGGGAATGATCGCCGCGCCGCCGTCGCGGGGATTGCCCATACCGTCGAATACGCGACCAAGCATATCTTCGGATACCGCAAGTTCTTGGCTGTGCCCCAAAAAGCGCGCTTTTGCGCCTTGGATTTGCAAGCCCTGCGAATTTTCAAACAACTGCACGACCGCCTTATCGCGGTTGATTTCCAAAACCTTACCGCGACGGAGTTCGCCGTTGGAATTGACGATATCGACAAGTTCGTTATATTTTACGCCCTCTACGCCTTCAACGACCATCAAAGGTCCGACGACTTCGCGAATGGTTTTATATTCTTTAAACATCGTCGTTCCCCCCTTCTGCAACGGCTTTGAGTTCGCTGTTCATAACCTTGAAAATTTCGTCGAAATCGGATAAATTTTCTTCGGTGATATATTTTGCGCGACCGATTTTTTCTTTACACGAGCAAGCGAGTATATCGTTCAAATCCGCATAATTCGCAATCGCCTCGCCCGCTAAACGGTTAAACTCGTAAATGAGTTTCAACATCAAAAACTGCTTTTGCATGGACGTGAACGTGTCTACGTCGTGGAAAGCGTTTTGGTGGAGATAGTCTTCTCTCACGATCTTCGCCGTTTCCATCGTCAGTCTGTCCTTAGACGAAAGCGCGTCCATACCGACAAGCCGTACGATTTCGTCCAGCTCCGCTTCTTCTTGCAAAATCGTCATGACGAATTGACGGTATTTCAAGAACTCAGCGCCCACTTTTTCGTCGTACCATTCTTTCATTTTATCTGCGTACAGCGAATAACTGATAAGCCAGTCGATAGCAGGGAAATGCCGTTTATAGGCAAGCGCGGACGACAAACCCCAGAACACCTTTACGATACGCAAGGTTGCCTGTGCGACGGGTTCACTCAAATCCCCACCCGGAGGCGACACCGCGCCGATAGCCGTAACCGAACCGATACGTTCGGTAGAACCAAGCAATTTCACAATCCCCGCGCGTTCGTAGAATTCCGCAAGACGAGAAGAAAGATAAGCAGGATAACCTTCGTCGCCGGGCATTTCTTCTAAACGCCCGCTCATTTCACGGAGCGCTTCCGCCCAACGCGAGGTCGAGTCCGCCATAATAGCTACGCTATAACCCATATCACGGAAGTATTCCGCAATGGTGATACCTGTATAAATAGACGCTTCACGCGCCGCAACGGGCATGTCCGACGTGTTGGCGATAAGCACCGTACGTTTCATGAGCGGTTCGCCCGTTTTCGGGTCTTTCAGTTCAGGGAATTCGTTCAAAACGTCCGTCATCTCGTTACCGCGTTCGCCGCAGCCGACGTATACGATGATATCCGCGTCCGCCCATTTTGCAAGCTGGTGCTGGACGACCGTCTTACCGCTACCGAACGGACCGGGAACTGCCGCCACGCCGCCTTTTGCAATCGGGAAAAGCGTATCGATAACGCGTTGTCCCGTAACCATAGGCATATCGGGCGTGAGCTTTTCCTTATACGGTCTGCCTTTACGAACGGGCCATTTTCTAAGCATCGCCACCGATTTCTTTTCCGTGGCCGTTTGAATTTCGGCAACCGTTTCTTCGATGGTATAATCCCCGTCGCCAATAGAAAGGACTTTACCCGCGCAACCCACGGGTACTAAAATACGGTGTTCTACGATTTCCGTTTCGTTGACAACGCCCAAAATATCCCCTTCGGCGACCGTGTCGCCAACCTTTACTTTGGGGATAAACGTCCATTTCTTTTCTCTATCGAGATTATTGACGGATACACCGCGCGAAATTCTGTCGCCGTATTTGAAATACAAAGCGGTGAGCGGGCGTTGAATCCCGTCGAATATACCCGTGATTAACCCAGGCGCAAGCTCCGCCGAAAGCGGCTCGCCCGTGGAATACACGTCCTCGTTCGGACCAAGCCCCGACGTTTCTTCATATACCTGAATAGACGCTTTATCGCCACGAAGTTCGATAATTTCCCCGATAAGACCCTTATCCGATACACGCACGACGTCGTACAATTTTGCGTCCGCCATGCCCTCGGCAATGATCAAAGGTCCGGAAATTTTTACTGTCTTACCTGCCATTGTTCAAGTCCTCTTTTTTAATCTTTATTAAAAAGTATATCTACGCCCAACGCGCGTTCCATAGCGCGTTTCAACACTTCCATACCGTACCCGTCCGAGCCAGAGCCCGACGGAATACTCACTACGACGGGGTACGGTTCTTCGTCGAACCGTTTCAAAAACTCCGTCAAAGGTCGAGCAAAATCCTCGGTGATAAAAATGATTTGATATTCTTTCGCGATTTTACGCAGGGTATCCCGCGCGTTTTTCTCATCGGAAACGGGGAACGTTGCCACTCCCGCCGCCTTGAATACCATAATCCCGTCGCCGTTCCCAACGATTGCCGTTTTTCCCGTCATAATCTTGCTCCCTTATTAAAACGTCCTTATCCGACGTTTTATATCCTGTTCTTCCAAGCCCGCCAAAAGACATACGAAAATAATACGTACGTTCGCGCTTTCCGTCTTTCGACGGTATACGTAATACAAAAACGGTTCGGTTTTTTCGAGCGCGTATTTGCGCGCCGAAAAATGCGCCGCATCGTACGCCCCAAGCATTTTTTCCGCTTGCGTCATCGGTACGCCCTTTTCTCTTGCCGCCGCACACGCCGCGACGAAATCCACGTACGCCGTCTTTTTAAACGCCGCTTTGATTGCGTCCAAATCGCCGTCTAAAATCACAGCCAAATCGTCCGCTTTTAAACTACCTGCGGGTACGTATTTTTCTACCGCGCCGTCCTTATCGTCCAAGCGGAACGCCGTCAAAATATTCGTCATGTCCGCTTTCGCCGTCAACAGCTTTTTCAAAACGGGTTTGCGTTTTACCACGCCGCGCAAATACCCGTATAACGCGTTTTCAAAGATTGCGCCCACTTTCGAGCCCGACGCGTCTTCCGCCAAAAGCGCCGTAGCGTCTTGACACGCCTTTTTGAGTGCAGGACAAATATCCAAAGCGGAAAAATCGCCGTTTTTTACGCACGCAGAAAGCGTATCAACCGATATCAAACCTTCGCTCGCCAACATTCTTTCCGCACTCTCGTTTAAATACGCCGCTTTGATAAGCGCCTTTGCGTTATGGAAATCACGCGGCGCTAAAAGATACGCCGCCTCCGCTTTGGACGGTGCGTATTCGCGAATAAACGCGTCGAGTTTTTCGTTCTCAGCCGCTATCAATTTTTCGTAATCGTATACGCCCGTCGCCGTTTCCGCGCCGCCGCCAAAGCCGCTTTCAAGAAGCAGTCTAAACGCGTCGTCTGCCGTAAGCTCGCACATACGCGATACCTTGTCTTTCAACAGGTATTTTTCGCGCACGGCGATAACGCCGTTCGTATAACTAACGTCTAATCTCTTTTCCATTTAACAATCCTTGCCGCTTATTTAAACAGTTCTTTTGCCAAATCCGCTTGATGCGCATCTTTATCCGTTGCCAGCAACGCCCCGTAGGACAAGTCCTTATCCGAAACCTTGCCAACAAGCCGCATTCCCCCGTCCAAAGGCAAACACGTAGAAGAAACGCTTAAACCGCGTTTTTGAACAACGGGCAAAGCCGACACTTCTTTTGCGTACTTGAAATTCTCCGCGAAAAAGACTTCGTCGCCCTGTTCCGCGTACTTTTCGAGCAAAGCCGCAGCCAACTTTAAACAGTCTTCCTTGTCCAACGCAACGAGCCGCAAAAGCGCCAATTCGTAAACCGAATCGACCGTTTTACGCTTTTCGGAAAGCAAGATTTTCGAGCTTTCCAACCTTGCGTCGGCAGCTCTTTTTTCAAAGATACTATCCGTTTTCGCTTTCACGTCCGTTTCCGTTTCCGCTTGCACGGCGTTTTCGTATGCGGAAGCGTCAGCAAGCCGTTTCGCCGCCTTATTCTCCGCGTCGCTTATCAAAGCCGCCGCCTCTGCTTGCGCATCGGAAAGTATTCTTTCCACCACTTTTTGCATACTCATATCAAAATCCCGTTTCTAATTAAAGCAACGCACCTACGTTACCCGAAAGCATAATGGAAATGATCAAGCCCAAAATCGCGTAGAATTCGATCATACCGGGGTAAACGATGAGCTTACCGGACAACGATTCTTGCTTACCTACCGCATAAATACAGTTAGACGCCGATCTGCCTTGGAACCATGCGGATACAAGACCGGAAATTGCCATAGGCAATACGGCGAAGAACATAGCCCAGCCCATAGCCGTGCTCATATCTTGCGCGATAGAACCCGATGCGATAATACCGATGATAAAGCCGTAAATACCTTGCGTTGCAGGAAGCAAAACAAGAACCATGACTTTACCGAACATCTTGGGATTTTCACCCAAAATGCCGGCCGCCGCCGTACTCGTCTTGTACAAACCGATACAAGACCCGATGCCGCAAAGCAGAACACAGAGTGCGATGCCTATCATTGCGATTGTGTAACCCATAATAAAAATCCTCCGATTTTTTTATTTTTTCTTTTTTATTTTTTATTTTCACGGATCGCTCCGTTATTAACGTTATTGATTTTGCGCGGGCAAAAGATAGATATATTTACAGCTTGCCCCAAGCGGCGTAAACAATTCGCCTTCCCCTTCAAAGAACCGACCGTAGAATTCTACGTATTGCAATCTTGCGTCGTGGATATACGCGCCCAACAGGTTCATAATCAGGTTAAACGCATTCCCAATCAATAAAAGCACCACGCCGAGAACGATCAAAAGCACGTTTCCACTCACGATAAATCCACCGCTATACGTCGCTATGATTTGCGCGATAACCGCGCCCGAAAGCATCAACCCGTACAAACGCGCGTAGCTTAAAATATCCGACGCGTAATTGATAATACCGTAAAGAGAACCGAAACTTTTCGTCAGTTTCCCAAACGATTTCTCGTGTCTGCCCGCCAAGACCACAGCCAGCGCCAACGAAATACCCGCGGTAAGCCCGCCGATTAAAGCAAGCTTGGGCAAATTCATTTCCGCGACCAAGCCCACGATAGCCATTCCAACGCCTATCGAGAAGATCGCCCACAAAACTCCGTCGCAAATGCCGTCGAAGAAATTCCCCCTGCGCCATTCTTGCACGGCTTTACAAACGTATCCCGCGCAAAGCTGGAATACGCCAAGCTCCATACAAATAAGCAACACGCTGGGCACTTGAATCCCCACGAGCGTACATCTCCCCTTTTGCGGATCGGGCATCACCGCCTTTGCAAACGGCGCAAACCCGAACAGGGAGTTGAAGAGCAAGCCCCAAAAAATGGCAAAGATACCGCCAACCGCAAACGCACCCGCAAGCCGCGACGTACCCGTGGGACGTTTCAAACCTTTCCACCAAAGTATTCCGCCGCCAAGGAGCATAATCAAACCGTAGCCCGCATCGCCGATAATAAAGCCCATGAACAGGCTATAAAAGAACGCCATTACCGCGTTGGGGTCAAATTCCCGATAATGGGGCGCGGAATAGGTGTTGGTAATCCCCTCAAAATTGGCTACAATCGCGTTATTCCGCATAAGCGTAGGCGGTGTTTCTTCATCCGTCGGATCGGAAAATTCAAAGTAAACGGGATTTTCCAAACCGACAAGCTGTTCTTTTACACACTCTTCCGCATCTACGGGCACGTACGCTTGTAATAAAAACGTCTTTTCCGTCGCGCGGAGCTTGTCCGACGTTTCTTCCTTTTCCATCGTGAACGCACAATAATCGCAATATATCTTCATCGGGCGTATTTCGTCTTTCAACGCGTACATACCCCGTTCGTTTTCTTCCAAAGCAACCAAAACCGACCGTTCTTCCGCTTGCAAGTCCTGCATAACCTTTTCGCCCGTCTTGTTCCCTTTATGTGGACAAACGGTAAATCCAAAAGTAGACAACGCACCGTCCATCTCGGAAACAACGCTCTTATGCGCAACTACGAACACGAGCGCGTAGTCGCCGTTTTCTTGCAACGTTTCCATGGAACACAATTCGATTTCGGCAAGCGATTTTTCTAAACCGTCGCTGTTTTGCGCGGGAATAATCCCCAACCGCGCGCGGGTGTTTTGCGTATCGGCAAATGCTGCAAACGGCGTTTTTAAATCCGCGTAAATTTCCGCGTCCTTAATCTGTTTGCGCACCCTTGCAAGTTCTGCCGTGCATTTATTCTTCTCGTCCGTGAGCACGTTGATTTTTTCCACCGTCGCGTCCACATTCGCTTTGCTCTCCTTTGCCGCGATAAAATCGGAATACGCCACGTCAAACCCGTCTTTCAATACTTCGGGTTTCTTTTCACCGTTTGCCTTTTCCGCCGTTTCTACCGCCGAACAAAGCGCGCCAAGCGCGTTCTCCACCGCCGCGAGATACGATTTCATACCCTCCGTATCGCTTTCCAACGCTACGGTGTTGTCCGTGTACGCGTGCAAAGTAATTTCCGTCGCGTTCGTCTTATGGAGCGCGTTTAAAACGGCGTCCTTATCGTAAGAAAGCCCGACGAGATTCAGTTTTCGCATCTTAACAATCGCCACGAACTATTCTCCCTACGATTTCGCTTACGCACGTTTCCGCATTTTTCAAAACGTTAGCGCAGTATACGCGCGCGTTCTTTTCCGCATCGGCAAGCGTTTGGCTATACTGCACTTCCGCCGCCGCTTTTGCATTCTTCAATTCCGTTTCTCTGTACGATTTCAAGCGCATATCACAAGCTTTTTCCACGTCTACCGCTCGTTCTTCCGCCTCAGCTAAAATTTGCGCCGATTTCTCCATCGCCGCTTGTTTAATTTCCGCCGCTTGCGTTTCCGCGTCCGTTATTGATTTGATCATTTCTTCCGTCATATCCGCCTCGTATAAAGAAACTTTGTTTCTTGCTTTTTCCAGAATTTCTAAATTTCCGCATTATAATTATACACCCAAACGTTTTTTTTGTCAAGGTTACACTGCCAACTTTTTTGCTTTTTCGTAAGAAATTTATATTTTTTTATTATATTGTTCATTCCAGCATAAAAAAATACGCGCAAGCCGTCAAGCTCACGCGTAATTTTATTAATTTTCCTTTACGGTCTTAAACCGCTACCGCCTTGCAAGGTGATCGTTTCACCCGTCACGTAAGACGCTTCGTCCGAGCAAAGGAATACGCACATGCCGCCAACGTCCTTTTCAGGATCAGCGAATCTGCCCATGGGTACGCCCTTAATCGTCTGTTCGTAGCGTTCGGGATATTCTTCCTTGAATTTCTGCAAACCTTCCGTCATCGCCAAAGGACAGATAACGTTCACGCGTACGCCGTAGGGTGCCCATTCGGTTGCCGCTACGCGGGAAAGCCCACGAATACCTTCTTTTGCCGCCGCATAAGACGATTGCGCGATACGTCCGAACAAGCCCGCGCCGCTAGCAAAGTTAACCACGCAACCCTTGCTTTCTTTGAGATACGGGAACGCTTTTTGCATATAGAAGAAGGTCGCGTAAATACCCGAATAAATCGCCAAATCCAAATCCTCTTTGGTGTGGTCTACGAGCATTTTACCCGATGCCGACGCTTGCGCGTTGTTCACCACCGCGTCGATACGTCCGAATTTTTCTACCGTCTTGTCGATAACGTTTTGAATCGCCGCTTCGTCCGCGCCGTCCGCCGTAACGCAAAGCACTTCACAGCCGTGCGCCGCTTCCAACTTTTCTTTTGCAGACAAAAGCGTGCTTTCCGTTCTACCCGTAATAACGAGTTTCGCGCCCGCTTTTGCAAACGCCGTCGAAAGCCCGAAACCGATACCTCTACCGCCGCCCGTAATGATAACGACTTTATCTTTTAATGAAATCATGATTACGCTCCTTATTTTATAAAATTATCTTTGTACTCTACCGCTTGCATCGCCGCCCGCAAGATTCTTCACTTCCGCAACGGAAACCATGTTATAGTCCCCTTCAATGGAATGTTTCAAGCAGCTTGCCGCAACCGCAAATTCGATAGCGCTTTGCGCGTCGTAACCGTTCAAAAGGCTGTAAATCAAGCCGCCGCCAAAGCTGTCGCCGCCGCCCACGCGGTCAACGATATGCATGGAATATTTTTTCGAGAACACCGCTTCGCCGTTCGTATAAAGCATACCCGACCAGTCGTTGTCGTTCGCGCTCTTGCTTTCTCTAAGCGTGATTGCAACGCCTTTGAAGTTGAAACGGTCGGTAAGTTTTTTCGCAACCGAGATATAGCCTTCTCTGTTGAGTTTGCCGCCGTAGATATCCGTGTTATCCGCTTCGATACCGAACACGTCTTTCGCGTCTTCTTCGTTTGCGATACAGTAATCGATATATTGGCAAAGCTCGCCCATAACTTGACCTGCTTTTTCTTTCGTCCAAAGCTTCTTACGGAAGTTCAAATCGCAAGAAATAGTGATATTCTTCGCTTTCGCTGCTTTACAAGCCGCTACGCAAATTTCCGCAACTTCGTCGGAAAGAGCGGGGGTAATACCCGTGAAGTGGAACCATTCCACCCCGTCGAAAATTTTATCCCAGTCGAAATCGTCTTTTTTCGCCATTGCAATTGCGCTGTACGCTCTGTCGTATACAACTTTGGAGGGACGTTGGGACGCGCCCTTTTCGCAGTAGTAGATACCTACTCTTTCGCCGCCGCGTACGATTTTGCTCGTATCTACGCCGAATTTACGGAGCGAGTTCACCGCCGCTTGACCAATTTCGTGCGTAGGCAATTTGGACACGAACGCCACGTCCACGCCGTAGTTTGCAAGCGACACCGCTACGTTTGCTTCCGCGCCGCCGAACGTCGCTTCGTATTTTTCGCTTTGCACGAAACGAAGATAATTTTCAGGCGCGAGTCTTAACATAAGTTCACCGAAAGTTACAACTTTTTTCATTTTTATATTCTCCTAATAAATATATTTTTTATTTTTCGTCATTGAGTGATTGAAAGCCTTGACCGCGCACTTCCACCGAATCGTTAATGATAATAAACGCGTGGTCGTCAATGCTTTTCACGATTTGTTTCAGCTGTGTAAGCTGATGATTTTTGACACAGGTGAGCACGACGTTGTGCTCTTTATGCGAATACATACCCTGCCCGCTAAGCATGGTTACCCCGCGCGGACTTCTTTCAATAAGCGTTTGCGAAATTTCTTCGCCCTTGTCCGAAATGATAATGCAAAGCTTGGATTTTTCCAAACCAACCAAAACGATTTCGGAAACTTTGGTACTAACGAACACTACGATAAGCGCGTAGAGCATGTTCTGCGGGTTTTTCGTAACGATAGAACCAACGACGACGATAATCCCGTCCAAAATACCTACCCAAACGGGGATTTTGACTCCTTTTGTAAAACGCGCAATCACGCGTCCCAAAAGCTCCGTACCACCGCTAGAAAATTCGTAGCGAACGAACAGACCAATACCGATACCTTGACAAATCCCACCGTAAAGCGATGCCAACACGCCGTCGTTCGTCAACGGGTTTGCAGAAAGCAAATCCAACAAATCGGTAACAACACCCAGCGTAGCAACGGTAATTAAGCACCGTATCACGAATTTAAGGCCTTGGAATTTAACGCCCAAAATCAAAATCGGGATATTGATGGCTATGGAAATCATACCGATAAGGATATTCTCGTTAAGATAATTGATAAGTACGGCAAGCCCCGTTACACCCCCTGCGATAATCTCGTTATCTGCAAGGAAAAAACTGGTGCTTGTCCCATAAGCCAAACAGCCTATGAGCATGAATATATATCCTTTCAGTTCGTCCCAAATCTTATCCTTTGTCCAAACCTTATTTTTCTGCATTCTTCAGAGCTTCCTCAACCATAAAGCTGCCGCCCACGGCATAAATTTTTTCCCACGCAAGGAATTCGTCCAAGTTGTCGCGATTTACCCCGCCCGTAGGAATAAATTTGATTTGCGGGAAAGGTCCTGCAAGCGCTTTCATCGCTTTCAAACCGCCGTATACGTTTGCAGGGAAGAATTTAACGGTGGTAATACCGAGTTCCAAAGCCTGCATAATTTCCGTAGGCGTTACGCAGCCGGGGAAATACGGCACGCCGCGCAGCTTACAAATCTTCGCAACTGCGGGCGAAAGACCGGGCGAAACGATAAATTTCGCGCCTGCGGCAAGTGCCTGTTCGCATTGCTCTGCATTAATAACCGTACCTGCACCGATGTTCATATCGGGATAGTTTTTCACGCCGTAAGCAATCGCCTCCGCCGCACAAGCAGTACGGAACGTGATTTCCGCACACATGATATCGCTCTTTTTAAGAGCGGATAAAATTTTGTCCGTTTCGGACAGTTCTTTGATGACTACTACGGGAATAAGTTTGTCCATATTTTTTTCTCCTTAAAGCTCACTTTTTTCTAAAAGCGTTTTATTATTTTTATTATACACTATATTTTTTCCTTTTTCAATATAAAAACATATTATTTTTTTTACGATTACATATATATTCTAAATTTTTGCGAAAACAAAAATCGCCCTTTACAGGCGATTTTCATTTTCGTTATCGTGCGGTTTTTCCGCTTGTGCGGTTGGATTCGTAGCCGTAGACGCGTTTTTTAGAGCGGATAAATACGCCGCATACTCCTCCTCGGTAATTTTCGGTACTTTGCCGTTTTTGCGTTTGGACGGTTTACTCATACGCATTTCCTCCGTTTGAAATTTTCATAACGAGTATATCCGTTTTCACCGTCTTTTATTCCGTTAAAACAGAATAGATATTAGGTTGTTCTTATGTTCGTTGACGATACGGGAAGTTATCCGACGTAATTTCTTCCGCAGTTCAGGCGGCATAGCGCAGCTCTTGCCCGAAAGCTCGTCGCCTACAAGCGCGCGCAACGATTTCCCGAAAATATTCGTTTCCCAAACGCGGTTATCGTCCGTTTCATACGAGCGCAACGTTTCGTCCAAAAAGTCTTCGCCCTGCTGTTTCGTGCCGATAATGGGATTGACCGCGCCGTTTACTT
The DNA here is from genome assembly GCA_015055545.1 of Clostridiales bacterium. Lineage (GTDB taxonomy): Bacteria > Bacillota > Clostridia > Christensenellales > Borkfalkiaceae > Scatosoma. The sequence goes on along the minus strand of SVHY01000004.1, from coordinate 35,641 downwards.
CCACTTTTATGATATGATAGCTCGTCGCGTTCGCCTTAAACCGCACGCCGTAGCCCGCGCTCTTTTTATTCAGTTCGGGTTTTTCCAACGCATAATCCGCGTCGGTGGGCTCGACGATTCCGTAACCCGTTTGTTCTGCCTCCGCAAAGGCGTCCTTGATTTTATCGTATTCGCGTTTAGAACCCGCCAACGCGCGGATATAACGGAGTACGGAGAGTTCGTCTACAATCTCTTCGCCACATTCTTCACTGACGATACGATAGAACAAATCCTCCTTTGCCGCAAGGGAAATTTCCACTCTGCCCTTGCCCAAATCCATTTTAATTTCCTGCGGGTTATAAAAATCCGCGTCCGCATCAAACAACGTTTCCAAGCCTAAACAATCGCGCATTTTCGTCATGTTCGGCGTAACCGTTTTCAGCGCCGACATCAAACCGCTTATCACGCGATTGTCCTCGTCATACGTTTGCAGCCAAAGCGGGATTTGCACTTCGATACAGGTAAGCGGAAACTCAAAGAGCGCCTTTTGCATAATTTCACAAAGTTCCGTTTCCCCCATCGTTTCCACGTTAACGGCAACGACGGGTGCTGCGTATTTTTCTTCCAAGCTCTTTTTTAATGCGTTTGCCGCAGACGGTTTTTTACAATTGAGCACGATTACGAACGGTTTTCCGATCGTTTTCAATTCCGACACCGCGCGCTCTTCCGCCGGCACGTAATCAGCGCGGGCTATATCCGTAATACTCCCGTCCGTTGTTACGAGCACGCCGATTGTGGAATGTTCTTTTATGACCTTTTCCGTACCCATTTCCGCCGCTTTTTCAAACGGCATAGGCTGTTCTTGCCAAGGCGTTTTTACAAGCCGCGGTTCGCCTTCCTCATCAAAACCGCTCGCGCCCGCCACGGCAAATCCCACGCAATCGACCAACCGCACCGCCGCCTCTGCATTTTTCGCAACGCTGATTTTCGCCGCCTTTGCGGGTACGAATTTGGGTTCGGTGGTCATAATCGTTTTCCCTGCGGCAGCTTGAGGCAATTCGTCCGTCATTTCACGGAGTTTTTCACCCGTCGCCTGCGGCAAAACGAGCGTTTCCATAAACCGCTTAATAAAGGTGGATTTTCCCGTTCGTACAGGGCCTACCACGCCGATATAAATATCTCCGCCCGTACGATTTGCCATATCTTCGTATACGCTGTAATTGTCCATTAGACCTCCCTTTTTCCCTGCGGAAACCTTGGGTTTTTACGCTTTCGGGCAATAAAAATTTCCGCAAAATAAATCTGACACGATTTACTATATGCGGAAAATTTTTCATTTATGAAATATCTGCGTTATTTTAGCTTACGAATTTGTTTTTTGCGCTGGCTTGACTCGCTTCTACGGCGATATAATCCTTATCGTCCGAAAAATCGCGCGGTTCGTCGTATTCGCCCCCAAGCGCTTCTATTGCGTATTTGAGTTCTTGGAAATCCACGAATCCAAGCGTTTTATCTTCAATCCGCGCAAGGAGCATAGGCAACGCGCGATCGTCGCCGTACGCCGCTAAATAGCTTGCGCGCATAGGCAAATTCTCGTCCGTCTTAAACGCTTTAACGAGCAAATCGTACACCCGTTCGTCCCGTTCTTTTATCCGTGAAAGAATTTCGAGCATAGCCTCGCTTGCGATTTGTTTTTCATACAGCGAAAGCGCAAATTCTTTCACTTCGTCCGCGTGCAATTTAAAAATTTCCACGACGTCGTTTTTCAAATCCTCGTCGGCTGTTTCACTTTGCAAAATCGCAAAATAACAATCGTACGCGCGCGCGTCGTCGCCGATTAAATTCAAAGCGTACGCCGCGGTTTGGGAATCACTGCTAAGTAGCATAGGCGTAAGCGTTTCCACCGCGCCGCGCGTTTCGATTTCCGCACATAAAAATTCAGGCACGGGCACGTCCGATTGCAAATGCGCGCTCAGCGTTTCTACCAGCTGACTATCCGTCATTTTTGCGTAGTATTCCTTAGGCGTACATTTGATTTTTGCAACGAAAGTATCGCCGAACTTTTTATAAAGCTTAGGGATAATATCTTCCCATTGTTTTTCCGTATATTTATTCTTATTCTCTTCCATGAACTGCGTCAATTTTTCATCAAACAACCCGTCAAAGTCTATCAGTTTCATTCGTTTCGTCCTCTTTTCGTTGTATTTTTCCGCTTTGGTTCAGACCGTGCTCTGCGCTGACTGCGACGGATAAAAGCACCCGTACGCGCGCGAGATTGGCGTCGAATGCAGAGGCTATTTTTTCCATATCCTGTCCCAGTTCTTTCAAGCCTGACAAAAGAAATATCGCACACGCGCAATCGTCCGTATTGTCAATTAAATCCAAACTCTCGTACTGCGCCAACGCCTGATACAGTTTTTCTGCCGCCGCTTTGATTTTTTTGCCGTTCGTTTCCTTTAAGATAACGAATTTTGATGCCACTTTCGCATACGATTCCAAAAACCGTTTTCTACGTTTTCTACCGATTTGGATACGCAATAAATCGAGCTTACGATAGATATGGCAAAGGACCACGCCCAAGCGCATATTTTCGTTACGCATATACAAAAGCCGCAACGTTTCTATCTTCAACACGTCCATAACTTCGCTATCGAGCATAACCTCTCGAATAAATTCGTCCGCGCGCACGCGTTCCGCCGTAACGAGCGCAAGATACTGCAAATCGTGATCCGCGCCGTCCATTTCGTCAAAGCACCATTGAAAATACCCGTCGTGCAACATTACCAAACCGAACAACTGCGCTTCGTCTTTGGGCAATTCGCCTATACGAATGAGCGCACGACAACGTTCTTCCCGTTCCTCTTGCGGCAAATGATAAAAATAGGTAAATTCCACAGGCGCGGTTTCGTCCCGTTCGCGCAAAACGCGCAAATAATACTTCGCCACTTCTGCATCGGGATAGAGCGTACACAAATCGGAAAGTGTGCGTTCCGCCTCGTCCAACTTACCGCATTTATACGCCGCTACGCCTTTGAAATACAACATGCGCCCGTCATACGGCAATTTTTGTTCTAACTGCTTAAACTTCTCGTACGCCTGTTCGTGTAAGCCGTTTTCGCAACAAACGGTTGCCACCTTATACAAATCCTCGCCATCCGTTTGTTCGCGCTCGTACAGTGCAAGCGCTAAGGCTTTACTCTCGTCCGTTCTGCCCTGTTCCAAGTACACGGCGGCAAGCGTTGCCTGTACGCGTACGTCGTCGGGCTGTTCTTGCAACAGTTCTAAGCAATCCTTTTCCGCTTGCTCCACTTCACCCGTTAAGAGATGTGCAACCGCCTTTAATTCTTTGGCGGGCGCGTATTGTTTAGAACCGCGTTCGATGCGCGAAAGATATTCCACGGCACGTTTGGGATCGCCGAGTTTGAGCGCGCGCGAACCGATTTCCAACTCTTTAGAATAGTCGGCAAGACGGGGCGGATACACAAACCGAAACGGAAATTTTTTCTCTTTGGAAAACGCGTCCACGATATCCATTTTCACTTCGTCAGGCAACGTATCGTCCGTATCCATCAGCTTATTATAATAATACGCCGACGCGCTTTCGTTGCCCGTATTTAAGTAATTAACGGCTATACCTTCGTAAATTTCAGACAAATCCTGTTCTTCGGCTATATCCAAAAATTTATACCAGTAATTGAGCGCGGAAGCATGCAAGCCCATGCCCTCGTAAATATCCGCAAGACGAACGTACACGTTGCCGTCGCCGCCGTGTAAATCGTATTGTTTATGTGCGATTTTGAGCGCGGAAAACAGCTTGCCGTCGTTATAGTACTTATCCGCTAAATCCGCAAGCCGCTCATAACCGAAATCGATTTTTTTCGTCTTTTTTTCTTTCATATTTCACCGTTAAACGCCCGAAAATAATCCGTTCGCATCTTCTTCCGTAAAGATATAATCCGTATTGCAATAATGACAATGCGCGTTGATTTTTCCGTCTTCTTGAATAATTTGCCGCACCTGTCGTTCGCCAAGCGTAACGAGCACCCCAAGCAATCTTTCCCGAGAACAGTTACATTGATACACAGCCTCGCGCGTTTCCCATACCTCGTCCGATTTTCCAAACACCCTTTCTACGGCGCGTTCTACGCCCTGCTCTTTTACCGCCGCAAGCAGGTTATCCAGTCGCGCGGTTTGCATACCCGTTTGCGCGCTTTCGTCCGCAAACGGCAACGCCTGTAACACCGCTACGCCCGCAAACGCCACCTTGCCCGTCAGGTCAAATTCTACCGTCGTATAAATGCGCGTAGGCAGCTGTTCGCTGACCGCGTAATATTCTTCAAACGACGCGTCCACACCCTTTTCTGAAATCGCGCAAGAGCCGACGAACGGACGGTTATACCCGTCGTCGCGCACAATCGTAAGCGCACCGTTTGCCCCAAGGCACGCGCTCTCGTCGCCGACAGCCTGCGTATTTTCAATATAGCCGCGCATATACAAATTGCGATTACCGGAAACGCCTATCGAGCCACATTCGCCGTCGCTTTTGAGCGAAAGCGAAATTTCGCCAACGTCCGATTTTAAACACGCGCTCATAAACGTCATAGCGGAAATTGCTTTGCCGTAAACGTAGGCGGACGGTTTAGAAAGGTTATGCCGCGTTGCACCCTCTTGCACGATCGCCGTCGTATCCGCAACCGTCAAAGAAATTTGCCCGTCGAACACGAGCGTACGGAGCAGGTTTTTCATCTCACGTTCTCCTTTCGCGCCAAAAAGCAAATCCGATCGCTCGTTTCCGCGTCCGTACCCAAATGCCCTTCTACTCTAACCACGGAAAAGCCGTTATTTTTGAGTGCGGTTTCGATTTCTTCGCGCGTATATATATATTGTATATGCGTTTCGTCCAACCGTTCAAACGCGCCGTCCGCGCGCTTAACAAACAGCGTAACGTCCAAAACGGCTTTATCCCCGTCCACGCGATTGAACGCAAGATAGGTTATATCCTCCCGATCGTCCGCGCTGACAGTATTTGCAATCTTTTCTTCAAATTTGCGTTTAGAACTGATATCGAACAAAAACACGCCGCCCTTTTTAAGCGCCGCCGCAACGTTTTTAAACGCGATGTTTAACTTGTCTTTGGGAATATAGTTCACGCAATCGTTAACGGCGGTTGCAAAATCGAAACGTTTGGGTAATTTCCTTGCGGAAATATCGCCCAAGATATACTCGCTGCGAACGCCCGTTTTAAACGCCTGTTCTTGCGCGAAATCGAGCATTTCGGGGGAAATATCCATACCCGTCATTTGATAGCCGTGTTTTTGGAACGCGCGCGTGAACCAACCGCCGCCACAACCGATATCCAGTCCCGTCGCAAGCGGAAAGGCGGAAAGTTTCAAAATTAAATACTGCGACCAGTTTTCATAGTCGCAGTCGTCGTTGAGATATTCGAACCATTTAGCAAGATGGGCATACGCCGTATTCCGTTCCATCTCCAACACCCGTCCGTCTTACTCGCCAAGCAATTTCGGCGGTTTTCTCTTTTTCTTTTTACCGTTTTTATCCACTTCGTCTTGGAGCGCTTTTTCGCGTTCGTCAAACGTCTTGTTGTATTCCACGTAGCGCAAATCGTTCTTATGCTCTTCGGCATACGCTTCCGTGTCTTCGATAATGTTTTGTTTACTTTCACGCAAGCGTTTCAAGTCCTCACGCGAGAAGGAAGTGGGCAATTCGTAAACCTGCAACGAATCGTCGATCGGTTTAATCGGTCTTGCAACCAAACGGGATCGACCGTAGGACAAAATCGTGCGTTGGTATTCCACCGCCGCCGCGCTGTCGTCGCCCGTGAGCGCAGAAGATCCGTCTTTATTATAAATACCCCTACCCACTTTCGCGCCTTGGATTTTCGGGTTGATATATTTATCGAACACCCATTGCGAGAAATCGATCCATACCAAGAGCGCCCAAGAAAGCGCAAACAGCAACACGACGAAAATCGCAAGCACCAAGAAGAACGTGCTGGGAATGAGCAACAACGCAAACGGCAACAACGCCATCGCGATGAAGAAAATCGTTTGCGGAAGCGTGCCTATCGTCATCAAGAACGAATTCCGCACAAGCGTAAAGAATTTCATTTTATAGTTTACGCCCAAGGAAATCATCCAAAACGTCATAAACCCAGCCAAGAATACGAGCAAGTAGCTCATGACCTTGGAAACGGTCAAAAATATCTTTTGCCATTTACTCATTTCGCCTACGGCAAGCGAGAAATCCGCAAAGCTGATAAGCGAACCGCTTAAAAGTAAAAACGTGCAGAAGAACAAAGCCGCTTGCAACGCGTTTTTATAATTGAGTTTAATCCCGCGCCAAAAGTCGTTGGAAACGAAAATACCTTCCGTCCAGACCATGTTCCTGATAACGTACATACCGCCCGAAAGCCCCACAGCCGCAATCACCGACGAGAGCGCAAGCCCGATAAACAAGATAAAATTGTTTTGGAGCGTTATCATTTCCGCAAGCCCTTGCTGTGCGGGTACGGCAGGATAACCGATACCTAAGTTTGCCGAGAAGGGATAGGTTACGCCTTGCGCATCCACCAACATGTTATAAATAACGATAATCGCGATAATGGGAATAAAGAAGAGAATCGTCAACAAATTAACTTTGACAATCTTCCCGAAGTTGCCTTTAAAAATATCCCAAAAGAGTGCCCAACGGTTGGTCGGCAACGTACTCCTTGCATATTCTTCACTTTTTTCCTTGCCTTCGAGAAGGCGGGTAATCAGCCCTTTCTTTTGTTGTGCCATAGCTTACTCCGATAAAATCATTCGCGAAAAAAACGCTCGGTAATATATACCACTTTTTCCAAACGTTTAAACGCTACCATTCTATTTTACTACAAATTTAAGATTATTTCAAGGGTTTTCAAGAAAAAAATCAAATAAAATTTAGAAGTTCTTAAAAATCTTCCGTTTTTTCTTTGACTTTTGCCGTATAATGTGCTAAAATAAATTTGTTAAATAGAGGAGCGGACGAACAAAAGTACCCCTATCGTTATGCCGAAAAGGACTATCGGAGCAAAAATTACGGTATCGGGAAAGGGTATCTCCGCCGAAGCGTTGCGTTTGTCCGCGCCGCGCTGGGCATACGGGAGAATACCCGTATGACTGTCACCTTTCGTGAAGAGCTATTTACGTTATACCGCAAACTTTACGCGGCTTGTAAAACGCTTTTCCGACGGGTGTATCCCGTCTTTTTCATTTCGCAATTCATTTTTAAGGAGAATATATTTATGAAACAGTACAACGTTGGCGTTATCGGCGCTACGGGCATGGTCGGACAAAGATTTATGCTCTTGCTTGAAAACCACCCTTGGTTCAACGTCGTCGTGTTGGCGGCGTCGGCGCGTAGCGCAGGAAAAACCTATCAAGAAGCCGTAGGTAATAAATGGGCGTTCGATTGCGCTATGCCCGAAAAATACCGCAACATGGTCGTTATGGACGCGGAAGCAGATATCGACGAAATTGCAAAAAAAGTCGATTTCGTGTTCTGTGCGGTAAATATGAAGAAAGAAGAGATCTGTGTGTTGGAAGAAGCGTATGCGAAAAAGGAAATCCCCGTCGTTTCCAACAACTCGGCGCACCGTTTCACAGCGGACGTGCCCATGATTATCCCTGAAATCAATCCCCAGCACTTGGACGTTATCGCATCGCAAAAGGCTCGTCTTGGCACGAAACGCGGTTTTATCGCGGTAAAATCCAACTGCTCGCTGCAATCGTACGTACCCCTTTTGCATCCCTTGAAAGCGTTTGGAATTAAGCAAGCGGCAGTTTGTACCTATCAAGCTATTTCGGGCGCAGGCAAGACGTTTACGACGATGCCCGAAATTTTGGATAACGTAATCCCCTATATCGGCGGCGAAGAAGAAAAGAGCGAAAAAGAACCGCTCAAAATTTGGGGCAACGTGGAAAACGGCGAAATCGTTTGCGCAACCGCTCCCGTTATCACTGCACAATGCTTGCGCGTACCCGTTTCCGACGGGCATACCGCGGCGGTGTTCGTAAGCTTTGATAAAAAGCCGACGAAAGAAGAAATTTTAACGGCTTGGGCGAACTTTGCAGGCGTACCGCAGGAATTGAACCTGCCCTCCGCACCCGCGCAGTTTATCCGTTATTTTGAAGAAGACAACCGCCCGCAAGCTAAGCTCGACAGAATGGAAGGCAACGGCATGAGCGTGACGGTAGGCAGACTGCGCGAAGACGTATTATTCGATTACAAATTCGTAGGTCTTTCCCACAACACCTTGCGCGGCGCGGCGGGTGGCGCGGTATTGCTTGCCGAACTCTTGGCTGCAAAAGGTTATATGGACTAAAAAATCCGTTTCTACGCACGCAAAAAACGGAAAGGAGCATAAGTTAATATTATGAAAGGATTTTTTAAGGGGAGCGCTACGGCGCTGATTACCCCGTTTGACGAAAACGGCGTAAATTATCAGGTTTTAGGCGAACTTGTCGAACATCAAATCGCAGGCGGCACGGACGCTATCGTATTCTTGGGCACGACGGGCGAACCGTCCACGATGTCCTTTGAAGAAGAACACGTTTTAATGGACTACGCAGTAAAAAAAGTAGCTGGCAGAGCGAAAGTTATTTTCGGTTGTGGCAGCAACAACACCGCCGATGCCGTTATGACGGCGAAAAAAGCGGAATCGTACGGCGCGGACGGATTGCTCGCCGTTACCCCCTATTACAACAAATGTACGCAAAACGGTTTGGTCGCGTATTATAAGGCTATTTGCGACGCGGTAAATATCCCCGTTATCGCATACAACGTACCCGGGCGCACGGGCGTCGAAATCCAACCCGCTACTATGGCGAAAATCGCGGAAATTCCCAATATCGCCGGTATTAAAGACGCGGGCGGGAATATGAGCAAGACCATGGAAACGTTCCGTTTAGTTCGCGAAAAGTGCGACGTATATTCGGGTGAAGACGCTTTGAACTTGCCCATTTTGCTTTGCGGCGGCGCAGGCGTTATTTCCGTTTTATCGAATATCGTTCCCGCCGACGTGAAAAAGCTGTGCGAACTTGTATTCGCAGGCAAAACCGCGGACGCGATTGCTCTGAACGACAAACTTCTTCCCCTTGCCAACGCATGTTTCGTGGAAGTCAACCCTATCCCCGTAAAAGCGGCGATGAACCTTTGCGGTTTCAATGCAGGTACGCCCCGCGCGCCGTTGACGGAAATCGAACCCGCTAACAAGGAAAAACTCGTAGCGGCTATGCAAAATTACGGTTTGGAGATAAAAGCATGAGCGTAAGAATTATCCTTTGCGGCGCTTGCGGTAAAATGGGCGGCAACGTACTCTCTTTGCTTGCAAACGATACGCAAGCAACCGCCGTTTGCGGCGTGGATTTGTTCCCCCGCGAAATCGGCATACCCGTATATAAGAGCTTTTACGATATCCAAGAACAAGCAGACGTTATCATCGACTTTTCGTCGGCGGAAAACGTACGCGAACGCTTGGAATACGCGAAGAAGAACAACTTAAAAATCGTGCTTGCAAGTACGGGTTTCACCGCGGAAGACTTGCAAATTATCGACGAATACGCAAAAGACGTAGCCATTTTCAAAACGGGCAATTTATCTCTTGGCATTAACGTTTTGCAAGCCCTTTGCAAAGCAGCGGCACAAATTTTGGGCGATAACTTCGACGTGGAGATCATCGAACGCCACCACAATTTGAAAAAGGACGCGCCGAGCGGTACGGCTCTTATGCTTGCCGAAACGGTAAACGAAGCGTTTGATAACCAAAAGGAATTTATCAACGGGCGCAGCGGTATCGTCGGAGCACGACAAAAGAGCGAAATCGGCATACACGCCGTACGTGGCGGCACGATCGTAGGCGAACACGAAGTAATGTTTGCAGGCGAAGACGAAATCATTACCATTTCGCACAGCGCAAGAAGCAAACGTGTATTCGCGGTCGGCGCGATTCGCGCGGCGAAATTCCTTTGCGATAAACCCGCAGGCAAATACGACATGAAAGATTTGCTTGCACAAGAAATGTAAAATTAATGCAACGTAAAAGCAACCGACTTCTTAACGAAATCGGTTGCTTTTTTGTTCTGTTTTTTATAACGCGTTGATTGCTTTTTCCAAGCGAGAAAGCGTTTTTTCTTTGCCCAAAATTTGCATAATCGTCCATAAATCTGGCGTGTTGGAAAGCCCCGTCGTTGCAATTCTGAGCATTTCAGCTACGTCCGAAACGTTGCCGGGATATGCCGTGGGATCGGCTTTATACGCTTTCATATCCGTTGCAAAACCGTTGTCCGCCGCTACCGTTTTTACCTTTTCAAACCAAGCCGAACAATCGTCTGCGTAATCGTAAATATTCTTAAAACCTTGCAAAACTTTGCTCACCGTTTGTTTATCGAAACGGTACTCGTAATTCGGCGTAAAGCTTTCGTCGAAGAAATAGCTTATCATTTCCACCGCTTGCTTTGCGCAAACAAAGTCTTTTCTGCGTTTCTTACCACCTACGCCCATGCAAAGCGCAAGCACTTTCAACATATATTCTTTATCCGCAAAATAGCCTTTTTGTTCGTCCGTACCGAACTCGTCCGCCCAAGCTTTGAAAAATTCGTACGTTTCCGTTTCGGAAAGCTTTGCCATATACGTTTTGGAAATATCGTTGAGTTTGACGATATCGAACAGCGCGCCGCTCTTGCCCATTTTGCCTATGGAATACTTAAATTCGTCCAAATCCTTATCGGGGAATTTCAAAAGCCATTCTTCAAAGTTAGAATTCAAGAGTGTGAGCATATACGTACGCACCGCCGTCGGGTGATAACCTTGTTCGCGATAATAATTGAGCGACGCTTCGGGGTCTTTACGCTTAGAAAGCTTTCTGCGCGTTTCACCGTCGATTTTTTGAATGGAACAGTTGTGCCCGTACTTGGGAAGTCTGAACCCAAGCACTTTGAAAAGTTCGATATGGATAGGTAAAGAAGAAAGCCATTCTTCGCCGCGAATAACAAGCGTCGTACGCATGAAATGGTCGTCAATCGCATGCGCGAAATGGTAGGTAGGAATCCCATCCGATTTCAAAATAACGACGTCTTGGTTATTTTCCGTAACCGTGATATCCCCTTTCACTTCGTCGTGGAAGGTATGCTTTACGTCCACGTCGCCTTGCGATTTCAAGCGGATAACGTACGGTTTGCCCGCGTCTAAATTCGCATAAATTTCTTCTTCCGTCAAATGACGGCATTTTGCAAACTCGCCGTAATACCCGGGCAACAGCTTGTTCTCCGTTTGATAATTACGCGTATTTTCCAAATCTTCTTCCGTACAAAAACAGGGATACGCCAAACCGCGTTTAATCAAATCTTTCGCATACGCGTGATAAATCTCCGCGCGTTGGCGTTGATAATACGGTCCGTAATCGCCGCAAAGGTCCGCGCCCTCGTCAAAGCGAACACCGAAATATTTCAGCGATTGATGAATAACTTCTACTGCGCCCTCCACCTTACGTTTTTCGTCCGTATCTTCAATACGCAAGAAAAACACGCCGCCGCTTTGGTGCGCAATCCGTTCGTTGGCAAGCGCAACGTATAAATTCCCGATATGCATAAAGCCCGTGGGGCTAGGTGCAAGACGGGTTACTTGCGCGCCCTTTTCCAAATCGCGCAAGGGATATTTCGTTTCGTAATAATCCAGTTCTTTAACGTTTTCGTCGGGGATAAGTCTATCCGCTAATTTGTTTAAATCCATACATGTATACTTCCTTTCTCTCTTTTATTCAAAAAAATCCAAATTTTCGGGCGTGATTTCACACAGTCCGTTTTCCGCATCGTGGACGAGCCGTACCACCCTTTCATTGAGCGGTGTAAAAACGCCCGCTTCCCTACCGTTCTCCACCACTACGCCGTTTATAAAATCAATTTCGCATTTCTTGCCGTTTTGTAAATCTTTGAGCATACCCGAATACAATTTCTTGTGTTTTTTCATGGCTATCGGCAAAACAAACAAAGCCAACCGCGTTGCAAAGAAACCGCGTTTCCCAAGCATTTTTTGCATATCGTGGCCTTGCATTTTCTCTAAAACCACGCCTTGCGCAGCCGCAACGTCCATACATTCGCGCAAAATCCCGAGCGCAATTTTACGGGATTTTCTACCCTTTGCAATTTCGCCGAACGAAAGCCCCGTTACAACCGACAGTCCTGAAAACGCCGCGTTGATGGCAAGCTTGCTCCACCTTGCGCCCGACAAATTCTCTGCTCTTTGGGCAAAATTCTCATTACCCGTCGCCTTTGCCGCATACGACAACACTTCAAGAATCAGCGGAGTTTTTGCATTAGTGGCATAGCCTGCTATTTGCATACTTGCCGCCGCCGTTTTGGACGTCAACGCAACCCTGCCCCCACCGTACATGGTCGCCCCGAACGACGCTACGCCGCCGTACGTGCGATTTTCGCCAACGATTTCCGCCACCGTTGGTTCAGGTAAACCGTTCTGCGTCGTGCAAACCACGCTATCGTCGGACAAGAAAGACAATAAAAATTGTAAAATGTCTTTGTTCTGACGTTGCTTGGTCATTAAGAACACTACGTCGTATTTGCCCTGCATTTGCGCAGGGGTAAGCGCGGTTACGGGAACGTTAAACTCCGTATCGTCCGCCACGCAAACGACGGTTGCGCCATTTTTGTTTAAACCGTCCGCGTGGGCTTGGTTGCGCGTAATCAGTTGCACGTTTTCAAGCCCGCCTTTGACAAGCAACGCGCCCAAAACCGTACCCATTGCGCCCGCACCGTACACGGCTATTTTTAATTCTCGGATATCTCGCATACTATCGTTCTCCGAATTTTTTCCGCGTTCTCTTCCACGGACGAATTATCAAGCTCTACCGTGTAATCGGCAATCGCTTCATATAACGGCGCGCGTTCGTCGTATAAATCGCGGAGCGTATACCCCTTTTTTAATACTACGCCGCGTTTTTTTAAATCGCCTAAACGACGTTCGACTTCTTCGTACGGAATTTTCAAATACACCACCACGCCGCCGCGTTCTTTCATTTTGCGTATCGCGTCGGGGCGGTAAATCGCGCTGCCGCCCGTGGAAATCACACAGCGGTCGGCGCAAATCATACCGTTTACTTGCGCCTCAACGTCTAAAAACCCGTCGTTGCCAAGCTCTTCAATCAGTTCAGGCAAACGCTTACCACGCATAGCGACGATAACGCTGTCGCTGTCGATATACCCGTAATGAATACTTTTAGAAAGGACGATACCCAGCGTACTTTTACCCGACCCGGGCATACCGACCAAAACGATATTCTTCATATGGCACTCCTTTTAATCATGGCGCTCCGTTTCGCAATCGAACGTTTCGCAAAAGCGCGCGGAAAAAGACGGCGGCTCGTCGCCTATGTATAAATGCCCGACATCGCCAAAACCCGCGCAACGGAACACCGCTTTTCCCTCACGACGTTCTTCCGTATATAAAGTGGTTACGGACGTGGTCGGCGCGACGAAATGATGCCAAAGCATCACGGGCGAGATATTGCAAAGCCGTGAAAGCAGCACACATTCCAAGCCGAAATGACAAAATATAGCAACCGTGTCGCGATTACGACCTTCTACGCGGTAGATATTGTTATCGCGCGTATAGCCGTGGTTTGTAATAAGCGCATCCAAATCCCTTATTACGCCCAAATACTTTTCTTTCAAGCCCGAGCCTTCATAACAGGGGTGATCAAACCATTCGTCGTGGCGGTATAAAACGGGTTCGTTCGCCCAATCTTCGGGAAGCATATCCCAAGGCACGTTGTTTGTTCTGCCGCTTGGAAAGGTGGTGAGGTGGTTAAACTCGCGCAACCAATCTTTTACGACAATTTCCTTTTCTCTACCCACTACGCGCGCGTACGTTTCGCACGTTTCCTTGGCTCTGCCAAGTGGCGAGGAATAGATATAATCAATTTTTTCTTTTTTCAATTTTTCCGCCAAAAGCGCAGCTTCACGCTTTCCCTTTTCCGTCAAACAGTCGTTTGCGTAATCGGGATCGCCGTGACGAACAATCAAAATTCTCATGCGTTATCTCTCTCTTCTTCCATGAACGACATTAAAATAGAGTTTTGTACGTACAAATACTCGTCTTTGATTTTCAAATTATCGCCGTCGAGCTGTAAATACTGCACGGATTTTTTCAGCGCAACGGGGAAGTCTTCGGCGAGTTTTTTGTTAAACGTCCGTTCGTACTCGGTCAAACTCAAACCCTTGCTCGTTCTAAGCGCCAGCATGACAAACTCGAATTTCGCGTCGTTTTCGTTCACTTCTTCGCTCGTTACCGCGGGATAAAATCCAGAAATTACGCATTTCATATATTCGTCTAAATCGAACGTGTTCGTAAAACGTTTGCCGCGCATAAACGAGCTTGCGGACACGCCGAACCCGATATATTCGCCACGTTTCCAGTAATTTAAGTTATGTTTACTTTCAAACCCGTCCTTGGCAAAATTTGAAATTTCATAGCGCTTATAGCCCTTTTCTTCCAAAAGCTTTCTACCGTATTCGTACATATCCGCCACTTCGTCGCTATCGGGCAGCTCGCCGTTTAAATAATCGGTGTAAATAGGCGTTCCGTCTTCGACGGTGAGCGCGTACATGGAAATATGGCTCGAACCGCACGCGGTAGCAAGTTCCACCGTTTTTTGGATATCCGCTTTCGTTTGGTTTTTAAGCCCCAACATGATATCCGTGCTGAAATTTTGACCCCTCAAAAGCTTGGTTGCATACACGTAATCGCGCGCGTTGTGGATACGCCCCAAATCGGCGAGCTGTTCGTCGATTGCCGTTTGCAAACCGATGGAAAAACGGTTAATGCCCGCTTGTAAATAGGTTTTTACTTTCCCTTCCGCAATCGTGCCGGGGTTGAGTTCAAGCGTAATTTCCGCGTCCTTGGTAAGGTTGAAACATTCGCGAATTCTGTTCATCGCGCCCAAAATAAGCTTGGGCGGAATATACGACGGCGTGCCGCCGCCGAAATACACCGTATCGAACGTGTAATCCTTGAGTTCTTCTCCGCGCATTTTCATCTCGCGGTAAACGCACGCCATATACGCTTCCGCATATTCCACTTTATCGGGGAAGGAAGTAAAATCGCAATAGGAGCATTTGTGTCTGCAAAAAGGTATGTGAACGTAAATTCCTGCCATGGCTTTTCTCTCTTTTTTTAGGTTCTGATTTTTCTAAAAGGTTATAAATACGAAAATATATACGTTGTTTTAATCTTTGTTGGTTTTGAGTATTTCCATAAATACTTCGCTCGGCACGTCTACGCTGCCCACTTTACGCATACGTTTTTTCCCCTCTTTCTGTTTTTCGAGGAGTTTTCTTTTACGCGTAATGTCGCCGCCGTAGCACTTCGCCAAAACGTCTTTGCGAACGGCTTTCACCGTTTCACGCGCGATGATTTTTCCACCCACCGCCGCCTGTACGGGAATTTCAAACAGTTGACGGGGAATCGCGTCTTTTAAATTTTCGCAAAGCGTTCTGCCCCGCTCGTAAGCGCGGTCTTCAAACACGATGGTAGAAAGCGCGTCGCAAATCTCGCCGTTGAGTAAAATATCCAACTTCACAAGCTTGGAACGCTGATACCCCGCAAGCTCGTAATCGAAGCTTGCATATCCCTTCGTTCGCGATTTCAAACCGTCGAAAAAGTCGTATACGATCTCGTTGAGCGGAAGTGTGTATTCCAGTTTCACGCGCCGTTCGTCCACGTACGTCATATTCTTGAACACGCCGCGTTTTTCCTTACACAAATCCATGATAGAACCCATATAATCGGGTGGCGTGTATACTTCCGCTTTTACAATCGGTTCTTCCATATATTCGATATCGGACGGGTCGGGCAAGTGGGTAGGATTGTCCACGAAAAATTCCGTGCCGTCCGTTTTATGCACCAAATAACTAACGCTCGGCGCGGTGGTGATGATGTCCAAATTAAACTCGCGCTCGATACGTTCTTGAATGATTTCCATATGCAAAAGCCCCAAGAACCCGCATCGGAAACCAAACCCGAGCGCAACGGAATTGTCGGGTTCAAATATGAGCGACGCGTCGTTGAGCTGTAATTTCAAAATGGCTTCTTTTAAGTCGTTGAACTTACTGCCATCAAGCGGATAAATACCACAAAAGACGACGGGTTGGACTTTTTTATACCCAGGGAGCGGTTCTTTCGCAGGACGCAACGCGCTTGTTACCGTATCGCCGACGGCTACGTCTTGAATGGATTTGATAGACGCCGCTATATACCCTACTTCACCTGCTTTTAAAATATCCTTGGGGGTGGGGTTAGGAGCGAACGCACCCACTTCCGTTACGTCGTAGACGGTGGGCGATAAAAACGTTTTGATTTTATCACCTACTTTTACCGTACCGTCCTTGATACGAACGAACAGGATAACGCCTTTGTAATTGTCGTAATAACTGTCGAATATAAGCGCTTTTAACGGTTCGTCCGTGTCGCCGTCGGGAGCGGGAAAATATTGCGTAACCGCCTCCAACAAATCTTCGATATTCGTACCTTCTTTCGCCGAAACGCAAGGTACGCCCGACGCGTCCAAACCGATGACTTCTTCTATTTCCTTTTTCGCGTCGTCAATACGCGCGCTGGGCAAATCGATTTTATTGATAACGGGCAAAATTTCCAAGCCGTTTTCGAGCGCCAAATACACGTTGGCAAGCGTTTGCGCTTCTACGCCCTGCGTAGCGTCCACTACCAAAATCGCGCCCTCGCACGCCGCCAACGAACGGCTGACTTCGTAAGTAAAGTCCACGTGCCCCGGCGTATCGATTAAGTTAAACTCGTATTCCTGCCCGTCCTTTGCCTTGTAGTACATTCTAACGGGCGTGAGCTTAATCGTAATCCCACGTTCCCGTTCGATATCCATGCTATCGAGCAGTTGTTCTTCCATATCGCGCGACGAAACCTGCCCCGTGCGTTCCATTAGACGGTCGGCAAGGGTGCTTTTTCCGTGGTCGATATGCGCGATGATACAAAAATTTCTTAAAAGCGGATTGGGTTTTGCCATAAATTTTCCTTATATTCTTTTTTCAGTCTTCTTTGATAAAGTTTTCCATAAAACAATGCAACGCATACGAAACGGGCGCGTTCTTTTTCAAGAGCATACCCACCGAGCGTACGGGCAAAACAGGGTCGGTTTTTATCTCGTAAAGCGTTCCGTCCGCAATACACGATTTTGCGTATTCGCGGGGAATCACACCGATACCCATGCCGCGAGAAACGAGTCGTTTCATTAAATCCCAGCTGCCCACTTCAATCGACGGTTGCAATTTCACGCCTAACGAGCCCATGAAATTATCTAGCGCACGGCGAGCAATGGTGTTGTGTTCCATCATAATCAGCGGATAGTTTTTGAGCGCCGCAAACGGCAACGTCCCGCTTGCAAGTTCTTTGTATTTTTCACTCGTCACGAACACGTCGTTTAAACGCATACAATTTCCGTATAATTTGAGTTCCGCATCCGCCTCAATCGGCAGATTCACGAACGCTACGTCGCATTTATCCGATTTGAGTTTGGCTATCGTATCGGGCGTAACGTCCGCCGCCAACTCGATTTTGACCGCGGGAAATTTTTCGTGAAACTCCACGATTTTATCCGCAAGGAAGTATTCAAAAATGCTATCGCTTGCGCCGATTCTAATCGTACCCGACGCGCTATTTTGCATTTCTTCGATACGGTTTTCCGCTTCGTTTAAAAGACTTAAAGCCTGTTCCACCCGCGAAAAAATCACTTTTCCGCCCTGTGCGGACAAGACCATACCCCTATGCGTACGCGTGAACAGCGTTACCCCGAGCTGCGTTTCCAGTTGTTTAATCGAACGGGAAACGGCGGGCTGGGAAATGTATAATTCTTCCGCAGCTTTGGTCAAACTCCCGCTCTTTGCCACCGTATAAAAAACCCTGTATAAATCTAAATTCACCATAACGATTTCCCCTTACTTTCCTACGCAAAATTTAGAAAAGATTTCTTCGATAATCGCTTCCGTCGCCGTTTCGCCCGTAATTTCCCCAAGCGCGTCCCAAGCCGCTTTTACGTCGATACCGATAATATCGAGTGGCTGCGCACCGCAAGCAAGTATGGCGCGAAGTAGCGATTCTTTCGCGCGGGTAAGCGCGTCGAAATGCCGTTTTTCGATTAAAAACGCCGCATCTTCGCTGCGATCGCCAAAACTCTTTTCATATAATAGCCGTTTAAGTTTTTCAATCCCCTCACCCGTAAGCGCGGAAGTGTACACGTCCGCATCCGAATCCGTTTCGTCCTTCAAAATATCCGCTTTGTTGACGACCTTGATAATCGGCTTTCCTTTCAGAAGCTGTAAAACGCGTGCGTCTTCTTCGTCTACGCCCATCGTAAAATCAACGACGAATACGGCTATATCCGCCGAACGGATAATCGCCTGCGCCCGTTCAATTCCTATCGTTTCTATCATATCGCCGCTTTCACGAACGCCCGCCGTATCGTATAGATTGAACTTACGCCCGTCAATCTCCAAAACGCCTTCTACCGCGTCGCGCGTCGTACCCGCAATTCCCGAAACAATCGCTTTCTCATAACCGAGTAAGGTATTGAGTAGCGAGCTTTTTCCCGTGTTCGGTTTGCCGCAAATCGCAACCGTTACACCCGATTTTATCTTCTTTCCCGTCGCATAGCCCGTAAGCAAAACGGACAATTTATCACGCAAGCTTTCCAGCGTAATTTTCAGCTCGGAAATATGCTGTTCTTCTATATCTTCTTCGGGGTAATCGACCGAAACGTCAATACCTGCAAGACAGGTTTTAAGCTCCGATTGTAAATCAACCACTTTTTTCGTCAGTTTTTCGCTGTATAAAAGATATCCCGCTTTTACTTCCGCTTCCGATTCGCCGTTGATCATATCCGCAACGCCTTCCACCGACGCAAGAGAAAGCTTACCGTTTAAAAACGCCCTGCGCGTAAATTCGCCGCGGGTTGCGCTACGCGCGCCGTGTTTAAACGTTTGCGACAAAATTCCCCGCGCTATCGTTTCCCCGCCGTGGCATTGAAACTCAACGATATCTTCGCCCGTATAACTCGCGGGTGCTTTAAAATATACGCAAAGCCCAAAATCCGTAAAATTCCCGCCGTTAATTTTCCCGGGGTACATACGATACGGCTCGAACTCGCTTACCTTTACGCCGTTTACGGGCGTGAACATCTTTTCCGCAATAGAAAGCGGATTTTTACCACTGATACGGATAATCGCCACGCCGCCCTTTCCCGAAGGCGTTGCTATTGCCGCTATGTTCTCTTCTTTCATGCCACTCCCGTCCTTTTTTATCTATAACCTACGTTTATATCTATTATATCATAACCGAGCCAAGGTGTAAACCGTTTTGCGCGGTTTACGGCGAAAAAAAAGACGGAAATTATATTTCCGTCTTACGTTATACATTTTTAATCAAAAAACTCGTCGGGGTTGTTCGTATCGTGCGGTTTCTTATCCTCAAATTCTTCAAACGGATCGCCCTGTTTTTTACCGCCAAACTCCGAAAACGGTTCTTCGGGTTCTTGTGGACGGGGCGGCTGATTATAGGGATTATTATACGGCGTACCGTTGGGATTACCGTAAGGACGGTTATACGGCGAACCGTATCCGCCACCGTAGTATTGTTGTTGCTGACGGATATACGCCTCTCGCCTAGCGCGCATATACGCTTCGTAATCAATCGGTTTTTTGCCGCTGAGCGCAAACGTAACGATATAACGCGCAGGCGGAATCAAGAACGCCAAAATCAAGAAAATGAAATAATTTCTCGGCGCGTATTTTCTATACAAACCGTTCAAAAGCAGAATAAGCAAAATTTGATAAATCAGTTCTACAAAATAGAACAGCGTATACGAAAGCTCGTAAAATTTATACATTTTCAACGAAAGCCCCGAAAGATTATGCCAAATGCTTTCGCCTATTTCCGCATCGTATACGGGCGCGCCTTCCACGAAATAGAGATATATTTGCGAAACGAGCAAGCACGCACAAAGCGCCGTCGTAAAAATTTGCGCTATCATCGCGTACAAACCGCAACGTTTCATTTTTTGTCCGAAAACGTGAAATTCGCCCGCTATTTTGCCCACGTATACGAGATTGATGATAGGAAAAAACGCCAACCATTTGCGCTTTAACCCCATTCTTTTTGCCATACGGAATACACCGAACGCGCCGAAAATAAATAACGCCAGCCATACGATGCCACCGACGATTAAGCCCATAACGAGCGTACTACCCGTCGCCTTCGCGCCAAACCCCATTAGCAATGGCATTACCGTTGAAAATACCGAATACAGTTCCATAATTCACCCTTTTATTTTTCTTCGTAGCACACGTCTACGAGCGTAAGTCCTTTTGCGGGCATGGTTTTGCCCAACAGTTCCCGTTTGCCGCTCGCAAACGCTTGTTTTAAACTTTCTTGTGTCTTTCTGTTCGACGCAATATCGAGCAGTTCCCCCACGAGCGTTCGTACCATATTATACAAAAATCCGTTGCCGGTCACGTATATTTTCAAATCGCGACTGTGATAGCTTTGCGATTCCTCCACGCGCACCTCATACACCGTCCGCACCGTCGTTTTAACAGACGAACCGCTTGCACAAAACGCTTTGAAATCGTGTTCGCCCTCAAAAAGCTTTGCCGCCGCCTGTAAGATTTCCAAGCTCGGCGCATTTTCCACGCGCGTTGCATAACGGTCTTTGAGCGGCATATCGCGCCCTGAAACGTACAACGAATAACAATACGTCTTACGCTTTGCGCTACGGTTGCAATCAAAGTCGTCCGCGCCCTGCCAACCGTCTACGATACGAATATCTTCTGGCAAATAACGGTTTAAGCAATCGGGCATTTTTTCGGGCGGTACGGTTAAATCCGCGTCGAATTGACATACCTGTCCTGCCGCGTGCACCCCCGCGTCCGTTCTACCGCTTGCCGTTATATTCACTTTTACGCCAAGCGCGTCTAAGACGGCAAGTTCCGCTTTTTCTTGGATAGATACGGCGTTTTTTTGGCGTTGCCAGCCCGCATAGTTCGTGCCATCGTAGGCAATTTTCATCACGTAACGCATAGACAACCTATATCACGGCGGGCGTATGCAGTCGCAACATAATCATGCCTGCAAGGAGCGCACCAAGTACAAGCAGCCCCAACAAATCCCGCCAACCGTATTTGAGTTTTTTATATTTCGTCCGCACTTTACTACCCGAATAACAACGTGCGTCCATTGCATCGCCCAATTCGTCCGCACGCCTAAACGCGCTGATAAGCAATGGAATTAAAATGGGAATAATCGCCTTTACGCGCTTGAACAGTCCACCCGATTCAAAATCCGCGCCGCGCGCTTTTTGCGCGTTCATAATCCTGCCCGTTTCGTCCGTTAAAATGGGAATAAAACGGAGTGCTATCGACATAATGAGCGCAAGTTCGTGTACGGGAAAGCGCATCCATTTGAGCGGCAAAAGCAAGCTTTCAATGCCGTCCGTAAGCGCTATCGGCGTGGTCGTGAGCGTCAACAGCGCGGAACTTAATACAAGCAGGAACAATCTCGCCGCCAAGAATATCGTGAAATACACGGCTTTGTCCGTAATCTTGATAAATTTCCATTGCCAAAGCACGTCGCCACCGTTATAGAAAAACAGGTTCAAAACTGCCGTGAACAGCAACAAAAATAATACCGCTTTCACTGATTTGAGCAAGCTCTTGATAGGTACGCTTGAAAAAGCGGCTACCGCTAAAAATACGAGCGCGCACGCGCCGAGCGCGTAGAAATTCTTCGCCAAGAACACGGCAACGATGTACACGATTAAAAACAAAAGTTTCGTGCGCGGATCGCATTTATGCACAAACGAATTTGCGGGATAGTATTGTCCAAAGGAAACGTCACGCATGGTCGCACCCCCCGTTTACGGTGTTTGAACGCATACATGCCCCACCTCTACCCGCTATTTTTAAGATATTTTCCGTCAAATTTTCTAGCGTCATATCGCAAGAAATTTGTAAGCCGTAATCGCGCAAACATTCTACCACGCGCGCCGTAAAAGGTACTTCTAAACCCGCCGTATCCGTAATTGCACGGGTTTTAAACAGGTTCTTCGGCTCATCGACGGCAAGAATTTTTCCGTCCGAAAAAATCGCCGCACGCGTACAGTTTTCCGCAATTTCGTCCATATCGTGCGAAACGATAATCACCGTTTTACACCAGCTTTTATGCATGGCGTGAAGCAACGACATAATATCTTCCTTACCCATTGGATCAAGCCCTGCCGCCGGTTCGTCCAAAACCAAAATCTCGGGTTTTGTAACGATAACGCCCGCAATTGCAACGCGGCGTTTTTGACCACCCGAAAGTTCAAACGGAGAGCGGTTTTTTACTTCTTCATAATTAAGCCCTACCGTTTCAATCGCTTCGCGGACGGCTTGTTCCATTTTCGTATCGTCTAAATCGGAAACGAAATTTTTCAAGCCGAACGCGACGTCGTCGAACACCGTTTCCGCAAACAGTTGATATTCGGGGTATTGAAATACCATGCCAACGCGGCGACGGAGCTGTTTAAAATCCGTCGTCTTTTTGGCAAGGTCGAAACCGTTGACTTTCAAAGCCGCCGCAGCCGGCATAGGCTTGCCGCGTTTGGGGCGTTTGGGTTTGTATTTTTTCTCTGCCGTCGGCAGTTTTAAAAGCGCGTTCAGATGTTGTACGAACGTGGATTTTCCACTGCCCGTATGCCCGATAATTCCGAAAAACTCGCCCGCGTGGATATCCAAATCCACCCCGTTTAAAGCGTGCGTAGCAAAGGGCGAGGACGGGCTATACACAAACGATAATCCGCGACAGTACACGCTGCCTTTGCCACCCGTTTCCCCTTTTTCGGCTATCGTTTCTTCGTCTTGGCTCGTTACCGTTTTCAAACGCGTATAATCCACGCGTTCGTCTTCTAACGTTTCAATAATACGCGCCGCCGCTTCTTCCGCCGTAAACGCGTCAGACACAGGCAAACCGCCTTTGCAAAGCGTTCTGCAAAGCTTGACGGGCTTCGGTAAAACGAGTGAACATTTGGCAAGCTCGTCTTCCTTTTTAAGCACTTCTTCCGGTCTGCCTTCCATGACGATTTTTCCGCGGTGCATAACCACCGCTCTATCAGCAAGCAAAGCCTCCTCAGGGAAGTGCGTAATTAAAATGACCGTTATTTTTTCTTCTTTATTGAGTTTTTGGACGACGTCCATAACTTCTTTTCTGCCACGCGGATCGAGCATTGCCGTCGATTCGTCCAAAATCATCACGCGCGGTTTTAAAGCGAGTACGCCCGCAATCGCAATACGCTGTTTTTGTCCGCCCGAAAGGCGCGACGTCGTGGAATGGCGATAATTTTCCATACCCACCGCCGAGAGCGCAAAATCAATACGCGCACCGATTTCTTCACGGGGTACGCCGATATTTTCAGGTCCGAACGCGATATCGTCTTCTACGATAGACGCGACCGTTTGATTGTCGGGGTTTTGGAATACAATCCCCACCCGTTTACGGATTTCAAACAGGTTTTTCTGTTCACCCGCATCGTAGCCTAACACGGTAATTTTTCCCGCCGTCGGTTCAAGCAATCCGTTCGCAAGGCGTGCAAGCGTGGATTTTCCGCTGCCGTTATGCCCAAGAACGGCGACAAATTCCCCTTCCTGCACGGAAAAATCCATTCCGTCCAACGAAAAAGCGGCGTCCGTAGAAAAGACGTCGTCTTTTTCGTCCGCTTGATAGGAAAAATGTACTTGTTCAAACTTGATTGCTTCCATAGTATTGCTTATATTATAACAAATTTTCACGTAAAATAGAGTGAAAACAGCGTGAAATTTTCCGTCAATCTATTATTTCTACGCTATACGTTCCGCCTTTATCGGCGGTTATCACGATATGCCCGTCTAGATCCGTTCGGTACAGCGTTGCGCCAGCCGTTTCCAAGCGTTCGCATACGGCAATTGACGGATGATTATACGGGTTATCTTCCCCGCACGACACCACCGCCGTTTGCAAATTTCCCAAATACTGCAAAAATTCTTCGCCCGTTGAAGAATCGCTGCCGTGGTGCGCTACTTTTAAAATTTCCGTACTCTTTATATCCACGTCGTACAATTCGTGTACGCCGCCCAAATCGTTCATCAACAGTCGCGTTTCCGTTTCCAACGTCGCGTCACCTGTAAAAAGAAGGCTCGTACCCATATAATCCAACCATAACACGACGGAGGCGGCGTTATCGTCATCAGGCAAAGGCTGAATCCCGTCGATAAGCGCGCTGTCTGGATAAAGAAAGACGAGCGTATACGGATATTCCCCGTCTATTACGCTAAGCCTCGTTTCCTTTTTGTCCTGCGTAGGCGGTTGCGCCGTTGCATACGAACAACCCTCTTTTACAAGCTCGCTGTAAAACGCGGCGTATGCACTATCCGTTTCTTCGACTACAAGCGGTAAATACGCGTACCCGATTTCCTTATATTTGAGCACTTCCGTCAAGCCGCCACAATGATCCGCATCCGCGTGCGTAACTACCAAATAGTCAATAAAATCCACGTCCAAAGCGTTGAGATAACGGATTAGAGATTTATTCGCTTCGTCCGAACCGTTACCGCCGTCAATGAGTATAACCTTTCCGTCGGGGAGTTCGACAACCGTCGCGTCGCCTTGTCCTACGTCTACGAAATGTACGCGCAATTCGCCGTCGCCGCGCTTGGAAATATCGGGCTGTTTCAGTCTGTATTTCCATTCGCTGGGTGGAATAATACAAGCGACTACGGCAAAAGCCACTACTAAGATAATCAATATCCCAAACAGAACGATTTTTATTTTCCGTTTTTTGTCTTCCCGTTTCCGTTTTTCTTTCGCGTAACCCATACCCGATTATTCGTCGTCGTGGCGTTTCGCTTTTTCGATTTGCGCGAATACGTCTTTTAATGCGTCCGTTTCGTAATCCTCAATTCGTCCCGCGTCCGCAAGCGTGGAAATACGCGCGTCAAGCGGCATTTTCGCCACTGCCGGAATCGCGTATTGCGCGGCAATCTTATCCGCTTTGCTCTGACCGAATACCTCGATTTTCTTGCCGCAATCAGGGCAGGTAAGATAGCTCATATTCTCTACCAAGCCGAGTACGGGTACACCCATAATATTCGCCATATTCACCGCTTTTTCTACCACCATTTTTACCAAATCTTGCGGCGTGGTAACGATAACGATACCTGCCAAAGGTATGCTTTGGAATACGGTAAGCGGCACGTCGCCCGTTCCCGGGGGCATGTCGATAAAGAGCAAATCGACGTCTTTCCAAATCACGTCCGTCCAAAACTGCATAACCGTTCCCGAAATCACCATACCGCGCCAAATAACAGGCGAAGAACTTTCGTCCAAAAGTAGGTTCATGGAAACCATTTGTATACCCGACGGGGAAATAACGGTGTTAATCCCGTTTTCATCGCCCGTAATCCGTTCGTTCACGCCGAACATATGCGGAATGGACGGACCCGTAATATCCGCGTCCATAATCCCAACCGACTTACCTTGCTTATGCGCAAACGCGGCAAGCAAAGACGTGGTAAGCGATTTCCCTACCCCGCCTTTACCGCTGACAACGCCGATAACTTTTTTCACCGACGACAATTTATGCGGCTCTTTTAACAGACTTTCTTGTTTTCTCGACGAACAGTTTGAAGAACAGCTCGAACAATTATGACTACAACTTCCACTCATAAAAAAATACCATCCTTTCTCAAAGTACATTATACGACTTTATGAAAATTTTGTCAATGTATTTAAGGGCTTAAAACGCTTTCTGTGCGTTTTTTGGAAAATTCTTCTCACTTTCAAATGCAAAGCAATCAAAAAAACAGATAAAAACGGTTGCATTTCCCTTATAAATGGTGTATAATATATAGGCTGTGCGTAGGCGGGGAGTTAGCGGCACCCTGTATCTGAAATCCGCTATATCAGAGCCGAATGCCTTTCTCGACGAAGTTTATGGAAGGTCGCGCGTCGCAAGGAACGTTGATCGTAAGGTCTTATGCAACATAATGCCGTGAACCGTGTCAGGACGGGAACGTAGCAGCTCTAAGCGGATGTTTGTGTGTGCCATAAGGTAGCTTTACAGGAGTCACCTACGGCGTTTCCACTTCGGTAAATTTCGGCAAAAAAGGATCGCACAGTTTTTTATTTACCAAAAAGTGAAGGACTATATAAAAGTCGTTACGGCTTTTGCATAGTCCTTCTTTATATGCAAGCGAAAGATATTTCTTCTCCCGCCGACACTATCAGTATCGACAGGTTTACGCGTTTTATTCATCTTTTTCTAAATTTTCCGATTTGGAAATTTTTTCTTCTTTTTGCGCTCGAATATCCCAACCGTTGAGTTTTTCGTCCGCCATCACCACGCCGCGTTGCAACGTGGCGTACCCGTATTTTTCGCGTATCTTCGCCACGGCGTTTTCCGCGCGCTCTTTCTTTTCGTACGTCTTACTTTCCGCCAGCTGCTCAAAAGTGAGCTGCCGCACGTCGTAGTCAAAGCCGGAAACGGTTACCCCAAGCATACGCACCTTTGCGCCTTGCGGATAATGTTCGCAAAACAACGCAAACGCCGCTTTCGCCACGTCGCCGCAAAGCGCCGTTGGCGGTACTTTCGTCTGCCAAGTAAAATCGTGCAATAATTCGTTGCGAACCACGATATGCACCGTATTTGCGCGCCCCACCTTTGCCGCACGCTGACGGGCGGTTACGCTTTCGCTGAGCGCGTAAAACCAACGTTTTACTTCTTCCCGCGACGAAATATCATGCGGGAGTGTAGAGGAATTGCCGATAGACTTCAAATCTTCTTTGCTCTTTTCCCATTTCACAGGCTCGTCGTCCTCGCCGCGCGCAAAAACGCGCAACTGCCTACCGCGCTTGCCCAGTTTTTTCACAACCAATTCCTCATCCACGCGCGCCAAATCGCCTATCGTATGCACGCCGATCGTCGCCAACACCCGCTTCGTCGATTCGCCGACGAACAACAATTCGCCAACAGGCAACGGGTATACTTTATCCTTATAATTTTCAACGGAAATTTCCGTAACTGCGTTAGGCTTTTTCAACTCGGAAGCGAGCTTGGCAAACACCTTGTTAAAACTCACGCCAACGGAAACGGTCAAGCCCAATTCTTCCTGCACTTCTTTTCGTATACGCTCGGCAATCGTTACCCCGTCGCCGAAAAGAAAAGTGCTTTCCGTCATATCTAACGAACATTCGTCTATACTACATTCTTCTATCTTTTCCGTATACCGCGCGTAAATTTCCCGCACGAGCCGCGAATATCGTATATATTCGGACATATGCGAGGGTACGAGCTGTAAATCAGGACATTTTTTTAAAGCGGAATACACCGTTTCCGCCGTTTTTATCCCGTATTTCTTCGCTTCCTCGTTTTTCGCAAGCACAATCCCGTGCCGCGATTTCGGATCGCCGCAAACGATAAGCGGTTTTCCACCAAGCGCAGGATTCATCGCGATTTCCACGGACGCGAAAAAATTATTCAAATCCGAATGTAGAATAACCCGTTCTTTCGTTTGCATATCACACCGTTACAGCTTTTAATGCGGACAAATACGCCGTCACGGCGTGCGCCGCCACGTTCCCCTCGCCCGCCGCTTTTGCGTATTGATAAGGTCTGCCCGTAATATCCCCCGCCGCAAAACAGCCCTTAATATTCGTTTCCGTGTTCCTCGATACTTCGATATGCGCGCCGTCCGTTTGCAAACCGTTCATCAAAATACTCGGAGCTATGCTTTCCCGCAACACGAAAACGCCGTCTACGGGCAATTCTTTCACGCCGTTTTCGCTCGTTTTATCGACGAACGACAACTTCTCCACCCGTTTTTCGCCCACGATTTTAGCGGGCATTTTTTGCAATATTTCCACGTTCGAAAAATCCACTTCCACGTTCTTATACATCGGAATAAGATATATTTTTGCGGCAAAATGCGCCAAGTGCGCAATTTCATGTTCCAAACGCTTGGTCGTACACAGCACCGCAATCGTCTTGTTTTTATACAAAAAACCGTCGCAAGTCGCGCAATAGCTCACGCCCCTGCCGACAAAGTCCGTTTCACCGTCAATCTGTTTCACCGATTCCACGCCGCAAGCAAAAATTACCGTTTTGCTCTCGTAATAACTCCCTTCCTGTGTGGCTACGCCGAATTTTTCTTTCAGTTCGTATACCCCAGAAACGCGTTCCTGCGTAATCTCGATATTCGCCTTTTCCAGTTGCGAAGAAAGAGCGGCGCATAAATCCTTGCCGCTAATATCCGCAAGAGCAGGATAGTTGTGTATCCTTTCCGCCTTTTCGATTTTGGAGCTCAAATTTTTCGTACCGAATATTTGAAAGGATTTTCCGTTAGCTTGTAAAGTAAGCGCCGCGGAAATTCCCGCAAATCCACTACCGATAATAATACAGTCTACCATATCAATACTCCTTTGTATAGTATAGGCAAAAAAACCTTTTCGCGAGCGTTCGCGAAAAGGTTTTTCGTTTTTTTTAATAATTACCCGTCCAACCGTCGTCTGAACCGCCGCCTGAATTTTCCGTATTGCCACCGCCCCCATTGCTGTAATCAGGTTTCTTGCTATCGTCCGCACACGCGGCAAAGCTCATTATCATACAAAGCGCTATTGCGCATACAATCGTCAAAAATCTTTTCATAATCAATAATTCTGCGTCCAATTACCGTCATCGTCGTCCACAATGACTTTTTCCGTATATTTTGCATATACCGTCTTATCACCGCTAGTAGTTGCGGTGATATTCGCCGCCGTCGTACAAGTTTCGTCGAAATACCAACCCTTAAATTGATACGTCTTACCACCAACGCTTACTTCCGTTTTCGCATTAGAAATTTCCGCAACTTTGCCGTATTCGTACGTTGCTGCATACGTCGCGTTTTGTGCTTTGTACGTATCCGAAAAATCAACCGCAGCCGCTGTTCCTAACACCGCTTTATAGGTAAGATTATAATACACCGTTGCATATTTTGCATACAAAGCCACTTCACCCAAATTCGTTTCCGAAATACCGTCGAACGCCATCGTACATTCCGCGTTGGTAAACCAACCCTTAAATACAACCGTACCGTCGGTAGCCAAAACTTCTGCTTTCGCATCGGAAATTTCAGCACCTACACCGTATTCATACGCCGCAGGATAGTTGCCGTCTTGCGCCTTATACGCATCCGTCATTACGATTGCTTGCGCACCGTTGATAACCACGAAATAGCTAATATCGTATTCGTCGGGCTCAACGGGTTCGCTCGGCGTATAATTCTCGCTTGCATATTTCCCGTACAGGGTTACGTTGCCCGTATTGCTTGCAGAAATGGTATTTTCCGTCAATTTCGTATTACTCGTTGCCGTGGGATACCAACCCTTAAATTCATAGGTTACACCGTTCATTTCAACCGATTCTTTTAAATCGCTAAACGTAGTCCCAACGCCCTTTTCATACGTTGCGGGATATTCGCCATTTTCCGCTTTGTACGTATCCGTCAAAGCTACGGGTGCTTCCGAATCGAAAACTACGTTATACGTAATCGTATACGTAACGACGACTTTTTCGTATTTTGCATATACGTTCAAATCGTTTTTACTCGTTTCCAAAACGCCCGTAATCGCCGCCGTACAAGCCGCGTCCGTATACCAACCCTTGAACGAATACGTTACGCCGTCTACGACGATTGAATCTTTCAAAGTCGCAAACGTAAACGCGTCGCCCTCTTCATAGGTCGTAGGATAAGTTACGTTTTCCACTTTATACGCGTCCGTAAGCGCAACGGCATCTTCGTTGCCAACGACCACGAAATAGGTAATATCGTACTCGACCGTTTCCACTTCTTCGTAGGAATCTTCCGTTGTTTCGCCGCAACCGACAAACGCAAATAAGCCCAATACGAAGCTTAAAATAAGTAATAAAAATTTCTTCATTATAGTTTCCCCATTTTTATTCTTATTTTATTATAACATAGCGCATTGCAACTGTCAAGCCTTTTTTTTCAATATCAATAAAAAAACATATTTTGCTAACCCAAAGCCACGTCTAAAATCATCATCGCGCAAAAGCCGATAATAAAACTCCAAGCTCCAATACGCGACGAGCCGAGTTTGGTATCGGGAATAAGGTCTTCTACGGAAACGAAAATCATTGCGCCCGCCGCAAACGCCAAAAGCCAAGGCTGTAATATTTGTAGCTGTGCGGCAAGAAAGAAACCGATCATAGCAGACAACGGTTCTACCAACCCGCTTGCCATTCCCCATGCAAACGCGCGATTGTTGGATTGAAAACGTTCTTTCATCGGTAGCGCAAGCGCCGCACCCTCAGGGAAATTTTGGATTCCTATTCCGATCGCTAGCCCGAGTGCAGCGGCATAAGCCGACGGCAACCCCGCCGCGTACGCCGCGCCAAACGCAAACCCCACAGCCAAGCCTTCGGGGATATTATGCAACGTGACCGCGAGAAATAATCGCCGCGCTCTTTTATACAAATCCGTGTCCGCTTGTTTGTCGCTTTTGATCTTTTCCACAATGCCGTCCAACAAAACGAGAAACAGACAACCGCCCAATATACCGATTACTGCGGGCAAAAACGGCACGTTTGAAAAATACGTTTCCGCTTGCGATATGGAGGGCAAAATAAGCGACCAAACGGACGCAGCTAACATAACGCCCGCCGCAAAACCCGAAAACAAGGCTTTGATTTTTAGGGAAATTTCCCCTTTAAAAAGAAAAACGACCGACGCACCAAGCGTCGTCATCACAAACAAAAAGAAAAAACCGAAAACGGTTATCCATATATTCCACATTCGTTTATCTCCGCTCTTTCATAAGTATATTATATTATACCATATGCCGGGCAAACGGAAAAAGTGAAACCGCCGAGCTATACCCGACGGTTTTATGGTTTTATTCTAAACTCTTCAACGACGCATTCATATCCGTTTTCACAATCTTTTTGCGCAACAAGCGCGTGGAAATAAAACTGAACGACATCGTTAAAAGAGGCGTTAAGACGTACGTCCACCAATTAATATCGGAAAGCGTTCCAAAATCTATCAACCCGAAAACAATATCCAAAAACGCAACGCCAAGCGGCACGCCCAATAACGCGCCTATTAAACTCATGATATAGATTTCTCGATAAATATATCCCGTTACTTCTTTATCGTGATACCCCAAAACCATGAGCGTCGCAATTTCACGTTTTCGCTCGCTCACGTTGATATTCGTCAAATTATATACAACCAAGGCACACAAAACAGCGGAAAAAACTAACACCAATATCGCTACGGCTGAGATTGCAAAAGCGTTTTCTCGCAATCGCGCGCAATCCAAAAGTCCCATTCCCGCAAACACCAAAACGGTTGAGCCTATCACGGAAACAACCGTCATGAAAAATCTGCTTTTAAAGAGCAATACGTTCCGTAGCGTGGATTTATATTTAAAGCTAAGTCTATTCCAAAGCAACGGAATTCGTTCTAATAACACCTTTTTCCCTGATTTGGGCGCTTTGGGCGTAAGTAATAACGCAGGCGAGCCTTTCACGTTCCTTATACCACGGATAAACGCCAGTAGTGTATTGAATACGAATATAACTGCAAATGAAAACAAATAATATCCAAACCGTATCCCCGACGGAAAAGCGGGCATGGAATAATGCGAGGTGAAAGCAAAATAGATAACCCGTAACATTCCATATCCGACAGGCAAAGCCAACGCCCCGCCTATCAATATTCCGACCGCAACGAAAAAAACGTAGCGCGCTATCGTCTGCTTATCCCCGTAACCGAGCGTCTTTTGACAAGCGATTTGCGACCGCTCCTCCTCGAAAAGTCTTGACATCGTAGAGTATACGACCAAAAGCGTTACCAGTAGAAAAAAGACGACGAACGCTACGGCAATCAACCCGACTTTTTCCGCATAAGCAACGATAGAATACAGACCTGCGTTCTCATATAGACTTAATACGATAACGTTTTCTTTTCCCAATTCCGTTTCCAGTTCCGCTTTCATTTCACGGATTTCCGTTTCGTATTCTGCGTTATACGCGTCAAACAAATCACGGTTTTTTAGCAGCGTGTGAATATCATTGACCATCGGCAAATTATCGGTTTGGATATAAAAAACGTTTCGCAAATACGCGTTTGAAAACATAAAACTCCGTTCGTCTTTTTTTAAAGACAACAACGGATTTTCCACGATCCCGCAAACGGTATACGTCTTGCCTTGCAACGTAACCTTTTCCCCTACGTCATAGCGCGGAAACAGTTCCGTTTCTCGCTCTGCAACGATTTCGTCCACGGCAATAGGAAAACGCCCTTCTAACAACTCCAATTTATTTATCAAACTTGCTTGTAAATCGTACGAATACACCCGAAAAACTTCGCCGTCTTCTTCATATTCATACGAAAAACTCTTTTCCGTATTATCCGCGCCGAACCGCTGCTCTATTTGTGATATTTCTTCCTGCGTAAAACCGTAAGGATTTGTACTTTTTAAGTATACGTCGGATAAATTAGAGTCTATATAACGCTCGTTTACGGCAAGCCGCATCGTCTTTTCCACTTCACCAATGCCTGCCATAAAGCCTACACTTACCAAAATGATAGCTATAATGGTAATCAAACGAACGACGTGCCGTTTAAACAAGCGAATTGTCGTTTTTGCGCCCGCTTTCATCACCATTCGATCTCCTCAATCGGTAAAGGGTTCTCGTTGACGGTAACCTGCTCGATTTGTCCGTTTTTTATCATGACGACTTTATCCGCCATATCCTTTAACGCCTGATTGTGGGTAACGACGACAACCAATTTACGGTTTTGCTTACAAACGTCGTGTAAAAGCCTTAAAATCAATTTTCCCGTGGCATAATCCAAAGCACCCGTAGGTTCATCGCAAAGCAAAAGTTGCGGATTTTTTGCAATCGCTCTCGCTATACTCACGCGCTGTTGTTCACCACCCGAAAGTTGCGCAGGGAAATTATGCAACCGTTCCCCCAAGCCCACGCTTTTAAGCGTTTGTTTGGGATTGAGCGCGTCTTTGCATATTTCCGTAGCCAATTCTACGTTTTCCATCGCCGTTAAATTTGGCATTAAATTATAAAATTGAAATACAAAACCAACTTCCGTTCTTCTATACTGCGTTAATTCTTTTTTATTGAGCGTAGCAACCGACTGACCGTTCAAGCTTATTTCACCACTTGTCAATGCGTCCATTCCGCCCAATAAATTTAAGAGTGTGGTTTTTCCTGCACCGCTCGGACCAAGCACAACGACAAACTCACCGTTTTCCAAATCAAACGAAACGTTATCTAAGGCGCGGAACGTGCCCGCGCCAGTTTTATATTCCTTTGTTACGTTTTTCAATGATAAAAAAGCCATAAATTTCTTTCATTCCTCAGTTTTTGTTTCCTGCATAGCTCTTTCGGATTTATATATCCATTTTTTCAAGGGTTCTTTGAAATATTTAGAAATGGGTTTCATAATAAACCCTATCCCGAACGCAAGCAACAGCGTTCCTTCACGCACACCGTCCAAACGCCCGAAAAAGATAAACGAGCAAACCACAGCTCCAAGCGTTATCGACATATCCGTTATCATCTTACAAGTAGGTACTTGCCAGTTCGTGCATTTGGAAATTGCAAGAGCTACCCCCTCGGCTGGCATACTCATGATATTACTCGTTAAGTACATGGTAACCCCAAACGCTATCACGACCATACTGATAAGCGTATACAAAAACCGCAATGCGTAATGGGATACGTCGGGTACGCAAAACTGCGCAAGCCAAGCCGCGCCGTCCACGAAAAACCCGAACACCGTCGATACGACGAACTGAAACACGTAATACCATTTAAAATCCTTACGCAACAAAATAAGCTGTATCAAAACGAGCACGCAATAAATAATCGTAGTCCATGTTCCAAGCGTTAAACGAGTAAATCGTCTACTTAAAACGTACGGTAACGACGATGCGGGCGAAACGCCAAGATTGCTTTTAATGGCAATCGAAATCCCGAACGCGATAAAAAACAACCCCAGCAGATAAAAAATACTGCGTTTCGTCCATTCTATTCTCTTATCTTTCGTAATCTTCATATTTTTACCTCATACCGTTGCTCGGATTATTACCCGTAATTTACTCTTTCTCAAAATATTGTAAAATCAGTTCCGCCGCGATTTTTAAGCCGACGGGAATACTCTCGATTTCCACCTTTTCTTCCCGCGTATGCTCACCACTGCCGATATAACTCCCTACGCAAACGGCGGGTACGCCAAGCGACATAGGGATATTGCAATCGGTCGAGCCCGCTCTGCAAATACAGGGAATCCCTGAATATTTTTGCGAGATTTCCACAGCGTTTTTACTAATTTCAGCAAGCTCTTTTTCGTCTACGCCGTCGGCACAAGGACGAATCCCCACCGTATTTACGGCGATTTCGGCAATATTTTCCGCTTTTGCCCAAGCGATTTGTTCTTCAAAAAACGTTTTCATTTCCGCTAAGCATTGGGCGTTATTCGAGCGGTATTCATAGAAAAACTTCGTTTCTTGCGCAATCGTATTTACCGACGTTCCGCCCGTTATTAAACCGATATTCTGCGTTGTACGGCTATTGTTATAAACGGGAATCTTGCAATCGTTCAAACGGCAAATCAGTTGCGCCGCGGCAACGATAGCGTTTCGGTTTCCAAAATCACGGAACGAATGTCCGCCCTCCGTTTTTAACGTAATCTCATAACGGTGCGAACCTACGCAATCGTTGGCCAGCGCGTTATACTGTCCGTCGAACGTGTACGCACGACAAATTTTTCCCGCATAGTCTTGCATGATTTGCTTAATTCCCTTTAAATTTCCCAAGCCCTCTTCGCAAGAATTTGCCACAATTAAAATACCGCAATCTTTGGGTTTTATACCGTTTTTCGCAATATATTTGGCTATCATCAACATAACGGCAAGGCAGGTCGTATCATCACCCACCCCGGGACTATGTAGATATTTTTCGTCGCGGATAAAGGGCATAGGCTCTACGTCGGGGAATACCGTATCCGTATGCGCGGAAAAAAGTACGATTTTTTCCGCGTTTTCGCACGCAACGGGATAAATCACGTTCTTTGCCGCGTCAATATATACGCCTTTTGCGCCTTGTTCTTCCAACCATTGCTTACAAAAATCCGCCCGAGCGTCTTCTAAACCACTCGGAGCGGGAATTCCACAAAGCGTTTCGATTAACGCAAGCGTTTCTTCGGTTGCGTTTTTTAAATATTCGTTCATTCTATCGCTCGAAAGATCCATAATACCTCTTAATTGAAATTATTATAGCACAAATTCTGATAATATGCAACCGTTAAAAACTGATTTTTTACGATTTATCCACAATTATGCTTTTTGCATTATGCATTAAGCATTGAAAGTAAATATCCACCCGCATAGCGGGTGGCTTTACTTTTTCGGGCATAGCCCTTTTCTACTGGCATAGCACAAATGTGCTTTTGTATTGACCTGCCAGTCATGCATAGATTACCTGCTACCCGTCAAC
>SVHY01000003.1 GCA_015055545.1 Clostridiales bacterium | reverse complement strand
TCGTAATCCCCGCGCCACAGGAAATATACGCCGAATTGAGCGGTTCACACACGTCGCGGAAGTTGGGGTCGTAACCCGCGTTAACGTCTGCGGAAAGGCATTTAGAGTTTGCACGTACCGCCGCCGAAGAAACACCGAACGAACGCGCGATTTCGTCAATCAAGTCTTTGAACAACGCGCATTGCATACCCGTCGTGCCCTCGCTGCCGATTTCTTCCTTGTCGGCAAGAATGACCATGCTCGTATGTGCAGAATCGGTGTCGAAAAGCGCCGTGAACGCGGGATACGAACATACTCTGTCGTCGTGTCCGTACGCGCCCAAAAGCGCGCGGTCGAACCCGATATCTTTCGCTTTAAACGCAGGCACTACGCAAAGTTCCGCGCTCAAAAAGTCCGATTCGTCCATGCCGTATTTTTCGTTCAAGATACGGAGCAAGTTTTCTTTCACCGTCTTGTCTTTATCGTCGCTTGCCGCCGTATACGGGATATTGCCCAGCCAGATATTCAAATCCTCGCCGCCCAAGCCTTCGCCAAGCGGTTTTGCGTTTTGTTTCGCCGCCAAGTGCGGGAGCAAATCGCTGATATAGAATACGGGATCGTTTTCGTCTTCGCCGATTTTCACTTCCACGACCTTACCGCTTTTGAGCGCGATTGCACCGTGCAGGGAAAGGGGTACTGCCGCCCATTGATATTTACGGATACCGCCGTAATAATGCGTTTTTGCGAACGCGATTCCGTCCGTTTCGTACAGCGGAACTTGTTTAAAATCGATACGCGGGCTGTCGATATGCGACGCAAGGATACGAATCCCCTTTTCCGCAGGGTTCTCCGTGCCGACTTTGATAAGATATAAATTTTTACCGCGATTATCGTAATACACCTTATCGCCCGCTTGCAGGGTTTGCCCGAATTTAAACGGTTTATAACCCGCCTTTATCGCCGCGGTTTTCGCCCAAGCGCAAGCCTCGCGTTCGGTTTTACCTTCGTTCAAAAAGACTTTATACCCTTCCGCGTAATCAAAAATCGCCTTTAATTTTTGTTCGTCCGCCTTTTCGTAGACGTTCGTTCTTTTGTAAGCAAGTTCGCTCATATTCATTTCTCCTTGTTGAATTATTCCATAATTATGCATTATGCATTGTGCATTTTGCATTAAGTTTTTTACATGTAGCGAAGCTTAATGTAAAAAACCTTTAATGATTTGTTCTTCCGCTTCCTTTTCCGTTAAGCCAAGGGTCATCAGTTTAATAAGCTGTTCGCCCGCAATCTTACCGATTGCCGCTTCGTGAATGAGTTCCGCGTCCACGTTATTCGCCGAAAGACAGGGTGCGGCTTTCACCGACGCGTCGTCCATGATAATCGCGTCACATTCCGTATGCCCGTAGCATTTTGCATTACCGTTCATCGTCGAAACGAAATTTTGTCTTGATTTATCCGCCGCCACCGAACGGGACATAATATCCGCGCTGCAATTTTCACCGTTCATATCCACTATGAAATCGGTATCCGCCGTTTGCACACCGTGCGTATACAGCTTTTCTTTGACGATAAAGTTTGCACCCGTCGCCAAGTCCGCACGCGTAATACGGTTGGTGCTGTCAATGCCCTTGATTTGGGTCGTTTCCATTTCCATATGCGCACCTTCGGCTAAATGCACCACCGTTTCGGGGTTCATGACGTTTTTGCCCATGCCGTCCCCGCCGCCATAATGTTTTTCTACGTACTTAACTTTCGCGTTTTTACCTACGTAAAAGGTATGCACGCCGTCGTGGCGCGAGGTCATATCCACGCCGCCACAGTTATGAATACCGCAACCCGCTACAATCACTACGTCCGCGTTTTCGCCGATATGGAAATCGTTATATACCACTTCTTGCAGCCCCGCTTTACTGATAATGACGGGGATATGCATACTCTCGTTTTTCGTGTTGGGTTTGATATAAATATCAATACCCTGCTTACCGTCCGTTTTCGTGACGATATCGATAT
The DNA here is from genome assembly GCA_015055545.1 of Clostridiales bacterium. Classification (GTDB taxonomy): domain Bacteria; phylum Bacillota; class Clostridia; order Christensenellales; family Borkfalkiaceae; genus Scatosoma. The sequence continues at coordinate 82,328 of SVHY01000003.1, read as the reverse complement.
TTGCCGTCGTTTGTCTGCTTTCCGTTGCTCCGTTGCCGCGGATATTGTACGCGCCTTCGGGTACGCCGTGCAAATCGGCTATTTTTACAAGCAAATCCTTTTCAATCGCGTCCATTTTTATAATTTCTCCGTCAACATTTTACACGCTTCCGCGCCGATGAGTTTGGGTAATACGTCCGCTTTTCTACCCTGCTGTTGCACTTTACCGTCCGCTATCACCACGATTTTATCGGCAATATTCAAAATGCGTTCTTGGTGGGAAATAATCAAAATATTCCCCTGCGTTTTTTCGTGCATTTTTTCAAAGACCTTGATAAGATTACCAAAGCTCCACAAATCAATCCCCGCCTCCGGTTCATCGAACACGGAAAGCTTGGTGCTACGCGCCAAAATGGTAGCAATCTCTATGCGTTTCAGCTCGCCGCCCGAAAGGGACGCGTTTACTTCACGATCAATATAATCGCGCGCGCACATGCCCACTTCCGACAAATACGCGCAAGCCTCCGCCACTTTTATCGGTTTGCCAGCCGCGATATTGATTAAATCGCGTACGGTCAAGCCTTTAAAGCGCACGGGCTGTTGAAAGGCGTAGGATATGCCCTTTTTCGCGCGATCGGTTACGGATAAGTCGGTGATATCTTCCCCGTCGAAATATATTTTGCCCGACGTGGGTTTGATAATCCCCGCAATCACTTTCGCAAGCGTGGATTTACCCCCGCCGTTCGGACCTGTAAACGCAACGAAACGCTCGTCAAGACGTAAATTAACGTCTTTCAAAATATACTTTTCACTGCCGTTGTCGTCTACTTTATAGCTTACGTTTTTCAGTTCTAACATTTCTCTTTTCGTTCCTTACGAATTCGTCCTATATAAATATAACGCAAAATACTTACTTTTTAAACACGTTTCGCTAAAAAAACCGTGTTCGGATTACAGTATCTTGATTAAAATCGCGTTATCTTTCAACCATTTCCGTTGCGACTTCCACGCTGGGCAATATTTCTCCACCACCGCCCAAAACGCTTTGGAATGGTTCTTTTGCAAAACGTGCGCCAGCTCGTGCACCACTACGTATTCCAGCACTTCCTTGGGCGCATATATCAACCGAAAGGTGTATCGAATCGCGTTATCGCCCGTGCACGAACCCCAACGCGTTTTCGCCGAAGTTATAGCCACAGAACGGTAGGTAACGCCCATTCTTTCCGCCGTGCACGCCGTTACTTCCGTCAATATCCGCTTTGCGTTATCTTTCAGCCATTTGACGAGCGCCGTTTTCGCGTTCGCTCTTGGCGCGTACACGATATACTTCTCTGCATCGAACGCGACGCGTTTTTCGTCCGTCAACTTCACCGTGCAGTTTCGACCTAACAGCAAAAAGGTAAAGCCGTCCAAATTCTCGCTCGGCAAGCGTTCGATGAGTCCCTGCGCCTTGGCTTGGCGGGATACAATCCAACTCTCTTTATCCTTTAAAAAGGCAAAAATCCGCGCCTCACCGCACGATTTCGGCGCTCGAACCGTTACCTGACCGAACAGGTCAACGGCAACGGCAAGCGTTTTGCGGTTGGAACGGATTATCTTTACGTCTTGCAACATATCTTATAACTTACGACTCATAGCCCATGGGGTTGCCACTTTGCCATTTCCATTGCGAAGCGCACATTTCTTCAATGCCGAACTTGGCTTCCCATTTCAAATCTTTCTTTGCCTTATCAGGGCAAGCGTAGCACGCCGCGATATCGCCGGGGCGACGCTCGCAAATCTTATAGGGCAATTTCTTACCGCAAGCCTTTTCAAACGCGTGAATCATGTCGAGAACGCTATATCCGTGCCCCGTACCAAGGTTGTAGATATGTACGCCCGAAAGGTTGCATTGTTCGATTGCCGCAATATGCCCAAGTGCCAAATCCACTACGTGGATATAATCGCGCACGCCCGTTCCGTCGGGGGTATCGTAGTCGTTGCCGAACACGTTGATACAGGAAAGTTTACCGCTTGCAACCTGCGCCACGAACGGCATCAAGTTGTTGGGGATTCCTTTCGGGTCTTCGCCTATCAAACCGCTTTCATGCGCGCCGACGGGGTTGAAATAACGGAGCAAAATGATATTCCATTCGTTGTCCGCTTTCCACAAATCCTGCATGATATTTTCCATCATGAGCTTGGTGCTGCCATACGGGTTTGTCGTCGAAAGGCGGCACGTTTCATCCAAGGGCAAGCGTTCGGGATCGCCGTACACCGTTGCCGACGAGGAAAAGATAATCTTCTTCACGCCCCGTCTTTCCATGATTTGCAAAAGCGAAACCGTACCCGAAATATTGTTTTCATAATATTTCAAGGGCAGCTTACAGCTTTCGCCCACCGCTTTAAACGCCGCGAAATGAATAACCGCATCAAAGTTATGTTTATCGAAAATACTTTCCATTTTCGCGCTGTCGCGAATGTCCGCTTCATAGAAGGTTACTTCTTTACCCGTGATTTTTTGCACACGGCGTAAACTCTCAAAGCTGGAATTACTGAAATTATCCACCACGACTACTTCATAGTTCTTGTTCAAAAGTTCAAGCACGGTATGCGAACCGATATATCCGCAGCCGCCCGTTACTAAAATCGTTGCCATAAATCCACCTCTTCGTTTTTTCTTCTATTATACGCGCTTTTTTGTAAAAAAGCAATGGAAAATATTTCCCGTTTTTATGTTATTCTTTCGCTTCTTCCTGCACGTCTTCCACGCGTTTAGAACGAACTTTCAAAACCTTTTGTTGGTTGGCTTTTACAATCTTTATTTCCAAATCCTTACAGCGCAACACTTCGCCAATAGGCGGAATTTCGCCGTACTTTTCCATCGCCCAACCGCCGACGGTGTTGGATTCGTATTTTTCCGCCTCTTCATCCATTTCATAGAGCGCAAAGAAGTTTTCCAAATCGCATTTGCCGTCTACCCAGTATTCGCCGTCGGCAATTTTTCCAAAGAGCACTTCTTCTTCGTCGTGTTCGTCAAAAATCTCGCCAACGAGCTGCTCGAGCACATCTTCCAAGGTAACGATACCCACCAAGCCGCCGTACTCGTCCGAAACTGCCGCCATATGGATTTTACGTTTTTGCAGTTGTTTCAAAAGCGTGGAAATACGCGTATATTCGGTCGTAAACACGATATCTTGCACGAACGGCGTAATCGTTTTTGCGCCGTCAACGTAGCCGTTGTAGAAATCGCGTTCGTGGATAAGCCCAACGACGTTGTCGATCGTGTCCTTATACACGGGCAAACGGGAATACCCCGTCTTTTTAAACACTTCGCGCACTTCTTCCATAGAAGTATCCTCTTCTACGGCGTGTACGTCCACGCGGGGAACTAAAATATCCTCCACCTTCAAATCGTCAAATTCAAGCGCCGAGCGCACGAGTTCGGATTCGTCTTCTTTAAGCGTACCGTCTTCTTCTGCCTCATCGACGAGCGAGAGCAGTTCTTCGTCCGTCACCGTTTCGTCCTTTTTCAGCTTAAACACCGTTTTTAAAAGGTATTTAAACCCGTCGAATATCTTGCAAATGGGCCAAAGCACCCAATAGAACAATTGCATAAGCGGATAGAACAAAAAGCAAATCTTCTCAGGATATACGCTCGCCAAATACTTAGGCGTAATTTCACCGAATATAAGCACTACGACGGTTAAAACCGCGGTAGAAACCGTAGCGGAATACGCCGCGTCGTTTAAAAGTTTCGCAAACAAAATCGTACCCAAGGCAGACGCCGATAAGTTGACGATATTGTTGCCGACGAGAATTGCAGTTACTAATTTATCGTAGCCTTCATCAGCGAATTTATGCACCGCTTTTGCATTTTTCTTGCCGAGCATAACCATGCTTTTGAGCTTGATCTTGTTCGCGCAAGAGTACGCCGTTTCCGTACCGGAAAAGAAACCGGACAGAAGAATTAAAACTACGATAACGATAGTTAGGGGAAGGGGATCCATGATATTTTTAATATCCTCCAAAAAAATAATATTTTCGCAAGGGCATAACCTTACAAATAACATTATAATATATTTTTTCCTATTTTGTCAACGCTTATCTATCCCTTTACCGTTAATTTTTAATATTTTAACAAAATTTTCACTTATTCTTTGCAATTTCTTGTTTCTTTTTCGTGGGAATATTCGCAAAATGGCACGCCGCAAAATGCCCTTGCTCCACTTCCTGCATCGGCGGAATTTGCGTTTTGCACTTCTCCTGCGCCATAAAACAGCGCGTATGGTATTTGCAACCGCTCGGCGGTGAAACGGGGTTTGGAATATTTCCCTTTGGCAATATTTTTTCTTCCAAACCCGATTGCAACGTGGTTGGTGCGGCGGAAATGAGCGATATGGTATAGGGGTGTCTTGGATTTTCAAACAAGTCTTCCGTAGCCCCCGTTTCCACCGTTTCACCCAAGTACATAACGGCTACGCGGTCGGAAATATGCCGCACGACGGATAAATCGTGGGAAATGAATAAATACGTCAATCCCTGCTCTTTTTTTAAATCGTTCAACAGGTTCAAAATTTGCGATTGAATAGAACTGTCCAAGGCGGAAACGCACTCGTCGCAAACGATAAACCGCGGTTTCAAAGCCAAGGCACGCGCAATGCATACGCGTTGGCGTTGTCCACCCGAAAACTGGTGCGGATAGCGGTTATACACATGCGCTTCCAACCCACACGCACGCATAATTCCTAAAATATATTCCCGAATCTCCGCGCTACCCTTTTCAAAAAACCGATGCGTCGTTACCCCTTCTTCAATAATTTGCCCCACCGTCATTCGCGGATTGAGCGAAGAATACGGGTCTTGAAAAATAATTTGCAAATCCTTTCGTAGCGTCCGCATTTCCCCGACCGTCAACTGCGAAAGTTCCACGGCGTTATCCCTACGCCGCTCCAACGCTCGCCCCACAGGCGTTTCTTTTATCCGCGATAAGACCTCTTGTAGCTTTTCTTCCGCGGCGTTCGGGTCCTGTCCGTTTTTGAGCGTTTGAAACTTCTCGTTTAACGCTTGCACGCCCGTTTCAAAATCCTTTTCCTCCGCCGCAAGCAATCCGCCCAGAAGTTTAAGAGCCGTCCAAAACCCGATATCGATCGGCTCATACGCCAAATCGGGGTTCTTTTGATACGCTAAGCGATATTTTTTCGCGTCTTTGAGCATGGCAAAAACGTATTTCGGTAACATCTCGTCTACCGTTTTCCCGTAATAATATATCGCGCCGTCCGTAGGTCGATACAGTTGCAATACCGTTTTTCCGAGCGTAGATTTTCCGCAACCGCTTTCCCCGACGATAGCAAACGTTTCCCCTTTTTGAACGGAAAAACTTACGTTCTCGTTAGCGTGAAGATATTGCCGCTTACGTGAAAAGAGCGATTTTTTCGCAAGCGGAAAATACTTTTTAAGACGGACGACGGACAACAAGTTTTCGGTGCTTTTCACTTTGTCTTTCCTCCTTGTTAAAATAAAAGCAACGGATTTGTCGCCCGTTTTCCATACGAAACAGCGGTGGATCGACGTCAATGCATTTTTGCGTACAATACTTACACCGCGTGGAAAATTTACAGCCCGTAGGCAAATCGGTAGGCGGCGGTACGTTACCCTCGATACACTCCAACCTACCGCCGCAGTTTTTGCTCGTAGGCGCGGAGCGCATAAGCCCTTCCGTGTACGGGTGAGAAAATTGTTCGTCTGTAAACAACTGCTTTTTCGTCGCGTAATCCATTATCCGTCCACAGTACATCACCGCCACGTTATCCGCCGTTTCGTTGACCACGCCCAAATCGTGCGTGATAAACAAAATCGCCGTGTCGTTCTCCTTTTGCAACCGTCGCATGAGCCCCAAAATTTGCGCCTGTATAGTAACGTCGAGCGCCGTAGTCGGTTCGTCCGCAATCAAAATTTTCGGCTGACAGGCAAGCGCCATCGCAATCATCACCCGTTGCCGTTGCCCGCCCGAAAGCTGGTGGGCATACCCTTTCAAAATGCGTTTCGCGCCAGACATGCCTACCCTCTCCAACATTTTTTCAGCTTCTTCGTAGGCTTGGCGCTTTTTCATACCGCGGTGGATAACGAGCGGTTCGCAAAGCTGTTTTCTAATCGTTAAAACGGGATTGAGCGCGGTCATAGGCTCTTGAAAGATAACGGAAATGCGATTACCTCGCACGCTACAAAGTTTGTTTACGGGCAAACGCGCCAAATCCACGGGCTGATTATCCCCCCGTTCGTCGAACAAAATTTCCCCGTCCGTAATTTTCCCGTTTTCGTCCAAAAGGCGTAAAACGCTCATAGCCGAAACGCTTTTGCCCGAACCCGATTCCCCAACGATTGCCAGCGTTTCGCCTTTATCAAGCGAAAAATCCACACCGCTCACCGCGCGGATAACGCCTTTGCGGGTTTGAAACTCTACGCATAAATTTTTCACTTCCAACAACATAAGCTCACCTTTTCGGGTCTAACGCGTCACGGAGCGCGTCGCCGACAATATTGATACAAATAGTGGCAAGCGATAGAAACAGCGACGGAAACAGCCATTGCCACCAATAATTTTGAATGATTGTGGAATTATTGCAACCGTTTAGCATATTCCCCCAAGTGGGTTGCGGTTGTTGCACCCCAAACCCCAAATAGGAGAGCGAAGATTCCGTCAATAAACAACCCGCAAAATCGAGCGTCATGCTCACGAGAATAACGGAAACGATATTAGGCAGGATATGCCGAAAGGCTATTTTCCGTTCTTTTACACCGATAGCGCGCGCGGCAAGCACGAACTCCTTTTCCCGTTCAGCGAGAACTTGACCACGTATCATGCGCGCTAAACCCGTCCACGACAACACGCCCAAAATGAGCATGATAATAAAAATCCGCGTCGTTTCCGCTAAATTGTAATATTTTATAATCTGCGATAGGAGCATCGCAAACGGCAGGAACGGCACGGACGAAAAAATTTCCGTCACGCGCATTAAAAAGGTGTCCACCGCACCGCCGAAATACCCCGAAACGCAACCCACGAGAATCGCAATCGCCGACGAAACGAGCACCGCTACCGCGCCGATCGTCATGGTCATTTTTCCACCGTGCACGATCCGCGCGAAAATATCCCGTCCTCGCCCGTCCGTGCCCATGATATACCCTTTCAAGCCCACGCTTTGCAACACTTTCCCGTCCTTATCCACGGCGTAAGTTTGGAGCGCGCCCGTATACACCGCCGCCGTTTTGCCGTCCTTTTTCAAATCGCATTGCCCGTACGCGTTATGCCCCCAAGCGTAGGCGTTGCCAAGGTTGGTTACTCCTGCAAAATGCCGCGTACCGCCCGTAATCGACACGAAATATTCCCCGTTTTTCAGCGTTGGCAACTGCTCCTCCCCGTTCTCGAATACGCCCGAAACTACCAGCTCGCCGTCGTCGAATAACACGGCGAGGCACTTATTCGTCGTGGCAATATCCACAGCACTCTTGCCTTTGATATACTCGTAAAACCCCTCGTGCGTGCCCGTTCGACTGCTTACGGCAACGGTGAAAATCTCCTCTTCCCCCGTCGTAATACTGCCGTCCGTTTGTAAAGCTATCGCCGCAGAGTTGGTAAACGCGGCTTTTTCCACGCCCGTAAGATACGCAAGCTTGTCCAAGTTCCGCGTCGTGTTTTTATTCCCCCAAAAATACGCGCTGCCGTCCGTTTTCACAAGCGCGGACGACTGATACCCGCAAGCAAGCTGTTTCACCGATTGCGGCGGTATGCTATCCGCCAGCTCGATAGGCGTGGTAATTGCGTTGAGCGTGGGCAAAAAACCGTACTGCCCGCAGCTACTATCCCCCCAACCGACCAGCTCGCCCCCGTTCGTCAACGCAAGGATATGGTCTTTTCCCGCGGCAATTTTTGCCGCGCCATCCCTTTCTACGGCGGTAGGCAAACGCTTATAATCACGTCCTGACAGCCTGTCTTTCGTATCCCCCCAAACGAATACTTTGCCGTCCTTGGAAATCCCGACGGTAAATTCGGAAAACCCGTCGATATCCGACACGGATTTTTTGAGCGCGCGCGGCACTTTTTTGAGCGTATAAATAGGCGCGACGTTTTGTTGTAAAGGATCGGTGTAATTGATATCCAGCCGCACGAACAGCGGCGCAATAAAAACGAACGCAAAAAGCCCGATAACGAGTATCAACGCAACCATCGCCGTTTTCTTTGCAAAAAACGTTTCGCGTAAAAGCCGCGACGGACTCTCGTTCACAAGCGGCGTCGTAGGTAAGTTTTTCTTGCCCGTAAAGGCGCGTTTTATCCATTCAAAAATTCGTTTCAACGCAGACATACCCCCTATCTACCACCATTATCCACGCGTATACGCGGATCAACTAAACCGTACGCGATATCGACAAGTAAATTCCCCAGCAGCGCAATAACGGTATAGAACATCTGCATGGCAAGCGCCACTTCGTTATCGTTTGCCGTCAGCGCGTCGAAATACACCTTGCCCAAGCCGTTAATCCCAAAGATATTTTCCAGCATAATCGAACCCGAAAAAATCCCCAAAAGCCAACCAATCAACAACGAAACGATAGGTATGAGTGCGTTTCGCCACGCGTGCAAGCGTACGACGGTACGCTCTTTTAACCCCTTTGCGCGCGCCGTACGGATACAGTCTAAGCTCATCGCGTCGAGCATAGACGCACGCACGTAGCGAGTCATACCGCCAAGCGAACAAAAGGTCATAACCAAAATAGGCAACGCGAAGTGGTATAATTTATCTAGCAACGCGCGAAAGCCCGTATAATCTTTCCCCACCGTGCTCATGCCCGCTACGGGGAAGACGTTCAGTTGAATGGCAAACAGCCAAATAAATAAAATAGCGATGATAAACGCGGGCATACTGTATCCGACAATCGTGCCCACCTGTACGGCAAAATCGCGTTTACTGCCCTTTTTTCGCGCGCAAAACACGCCGAGCGGGAGCGTAATCGTAAGCGCGAGCACCGCGCCGAACAGATTAAAGAACACCGTATTTAAAAGGGGTTCTTTCACCACTTCCGTTACGGGTTTGCCGTAGGTGAGCGAAGTACCCAAATCGCCTTGCAAAAGTCCGTTAAACGAGCCGTCGTAATAGGGCGCAACGCCTATCCAACGCAAATAGCGTGTAATGATTCCGCCGTCCAAGCCGTAGCGGCGTTGCCAAAACGTGTACCGTTCGGCATAGGATAAATTCCTATCCGCCGCAATTTCCTGCATAGCCATATCCGCCGCCTTATCGACGGGCAACAGGTTATAGATTAAAAAAATCACGAACGACAGCACGATTAGCACCGCCAACATATACAATAGCCGTTTTATGATATATTTACCCATTTAAAAAATCTGCCTCGTCCATTAAAAAATTACTGCTGTAATTTTGGTACATTTCCCTATCGATCGTCCAAGCGAACGATTGATCGTATACCGCGCTCGTGAACCCCGTTGCGAAGTTGACCGCACCGTATCGCGCTTTCTTGAACCCGTACGCGGGCATTTGATAATATTCCCCGTACAGCGCCGAGGTCATATCCCCCGACGAATAGGTGATATACGCACCGATTTTCGCGTTTGCGTTGGGGTTGTTTTGCCAAGCCGTCAAAAGCTGGTCGGTAACGGGGTTAGGTTGCGTGCCTATCCAGTTGATAACGAGCGGCATATAGTATTCGCCCCCTACTTTCACCGTTTTGTATTTATTATCCGTCGCGGCAAACGCAAGGTTTGCATGCGAGCGCTCGTAACCCGTCAATTTTTTATACCGCACGCCGCCCTTTTTCTCGTCGTACGCACTACCGTCGGCGTTATACACCCAACCGCCGTCGCGCAAATACCCTTTTGCCTTTTCGATACTATACCCGTACTTATTCAAACCCAGCCTGTCTTTGACGGCAAGATAGGTATCCGAACCCACGTAATAAGGCGCGTCCACCACCGAGCCGTAGCCGCCCGTAAACGTCTGCGCGAACTCGTTTCTGTCAATCGTGTGCATAATCGCGCGCCGAACTTCCGCAAACTGCGTCGGGCCGAAATCGCAACGGAATGCAAGTTTCCCATACCCCGCCCGATCGTAATGTGTTTCCTTAAATTTCACGCCGTCCACAATCGAGAGCGCGGCTTTCGTTTCTTCGCCGCCCGTAACCCCCGCAAGCACGTCCACGCGCCCTTTTTTCAATTGGTCGAGCTGGGTTTCCGAAACGATTTTCACAAACGAAACGGTTTCTATTTTTGCGTTGCCGCGGATATCCCCTTTATAAAACGGATTGCGTTTGAGCGTCGCCGTTTTACTGCTTTTTTCGTATTTATCCACGTAATAAGGTCCGCTGTACGGAAACACACGCGCGGACGTTTCGGATAAATTTTTCGCAACCGTATCCGCCATTGCGTACGTTTGCACGCCGTTTTTTTGCGTTTTTTCGTAAAAGCCCTTTTCGATATACGCGCCGTCGCCGTCGTCTTTTATTTTGTAATCGCCTAGATATAACGCAAGCGGCGCGGGCGTGAATACCCCGTATTTTAACGCGTAATAATAATCGGCGTATTCGGGTTTTACTATAACTTGAAAGTTATAGTCATCAAGCAATCTCACCCCCGAAAACGGTTGCTCTTTATCCGCTCCGTCGTAGGCGTTAAAAGGCTCGTAGCCCATAAGCGCAAGTCCTGCCGTATCGCTCCCACCCGCAGTCTTAAACACCTTACTGCTCCCAACTAAAAGCGGTGCAAGATAATTTCCCGCCGTAATTTTAGAGCCGTCGGAAAAGGTGAGATCTTCCGCGATACGTATGGTGAACGTTTTCGTGCCGTCCGCGTTTTTTTCTTCGCCGTGAAAGCGGACGATATCCTCCCCCGCCCACACGAGCGAGCCACCCATGTCCGTAACGACGGTGGAATAACCGCTCGTTAAGCTTTGAATATCCAAGTCCGCCGCACCCGCCGACGACTTCCCAAACGCCGCGTCGCGGAACGCGCCCGTGAGCTCGGTATTGCTACCCAAAACGACGGCGTTCTCCCCTTTTATCACACGCGAAGACACGATAGCGTCGGACACGTCCCAATAAGGGTTGGTTTGCAATTTGTCGATTTTTGCGTTATACACGTCGTAGTATTGATTGGAATAAAGCGGCACTTCAGGTACTAAATAATTCCAACGCCGCATATACAGCCGCCACCATTCTTCATACGCCGATTTTGCCGTAGTAAACGCGCCTGCGGGTTTTGCGTTGTACACCATCGCCATAGATAAAAAATCCATGCCAAGTTCGTATTCTTTCCCGTCCACCACGACGTACGCTTTTCCGTATTCCTTTTCATATACTTGGTCTATCGTTACGCGCGAACCGATTGCACCGTACACGCTTTCGTAGTTTTCGCGCGTAATCACGTCGTCTAAAAACGCGGAGGGATCGTCGCGACTACAACCCGACGACGTCATCACGCTTACGCAAGCCAAAAATACAACCGCCGTTTTCCTTTTCCAACCGTTCATACACTTTATTTTGTGCGCCGACCTGCGTTTTATACCACAAAACGCTTGACGAAAAACGGCAGTTTGTGATATACTTTATTTTGATTGGAATTCACGAAAAAGGAGCTACACGATTATGAGCAATTTAAGAATAGAAACCAAATGCGTACAAGGCGGCTATACCCCGGGCAACGGCGAACCCCGTCAAGTTCCTATTATTCAAAGCACGACCTTTAAATACGCGACTAGCGAAGACATGGGTAAATTATTCGATTTGGAAGCGAGCGGATATTTTTATTCCCGTTTGCAAAACCCTACCTGCGACACGGTTGCGGCGAAAATCTGTCAATTAGAAGGCGGCAGCGCGGCTATGCTCCTTTCGTCTGGACAAGCGGCGTCTTTCTTCTCCGTGTTCAATATCGCAGGCAACGGCGACCATATCGTCGCTTCGTCCGCACTCTACGGCGGCACGTATAACCTGTTTGCCGTTACCATGAAACGTATGGGCATATCCTTTACGTTCGTTGACCCCGATTGTACGGTGGAAGAACTCAACGCGGCGTTTAAGCCTAACACGAAAGCGGTGTTCGGCGAAACAATCGCAAACCCCGCTTTAACCGTTTTAGATATTGAAAAATTCGCAAACGCGGCTCACGCGCACGGCGTACCCCTTATCGTGGACAACACGTTTGCTACCCCTATCAACTGCCGCCCGTTTGAACACGGCGCGGACATCGTCACGCACTCCACGACCAAGTATATGGACGGACACGGCGTTGCCGTTGGCGGTTGTATCGTCGATTCGGGTAAATTCGATTGGAAAGCACACGCGGACAAATTCCCCGGACTTTGCACGCCCGACGATAGTTATCACGGCATTACCTACGTAGATAAATTCGGTTTGGAAGGCGCGTATATCACGAAAGCAACGGCACAGCTCATGCGCGATTTCGGTTGCACGCAGTCCCCGCAAAGCGCGTTCTATCTCAACCTTGGTTTGGAAAGCTTGCACGTGCGTATGCCCAGACATTGCGAAAACGCGCAAAAGGTTGCCGAATTTTTGGAAAAACACGACAAAATCGGCTGGGTAAACTATGCGGGCTTACCCTCCAACAAATACCACGCTTTGGCGAAAAAATATATGCCTAACGGCACTTGCGGCGTGGTGAGCTTTGGCGTAAAAGGCGGCAGAGCGGCGGCAGAAAAGTTTATGAAAGCTTTGAAAACCATCGCTATTGAAACGCACGTTGCCGACGCGAGAAGTTGTTGTTTGCACCCTGCGAACGCTACGCACCGCCAAATGAACGAACAAGAACTTATCGCCGCGGGCGTACCTAGCGATTTGATTCGCCTTTCGTGCGGTTTGGAAAACGCGCAAGATTTAATCGACGACATTACGCAAGCGCTTGCGAACATCTAAAATAAGGAATACTTCATTATGCCTATTAAAATTCCCAACAACTTACCTGCTGTTAAGACTTTGGAAAGCGAAAACATTTTCGTTATGACGGAAACGCGCGCGATCACGCAAGACATTCGTCCCTTGAAAATCCTGATTCTTAACCTTATGCCGAAGAAAATCGAAACGGAAACGCAATTTGCGCGGCTTTTGGGGAACTCCCCTTTGCAGGTTGAACCTACGCTTATCCACACTTCTTCCCATCAATCGAAAAACGTTGCGGAAGAGCATTTACTCGCCTTTTACAAGACGTTCGACGAAGTGAAAAACCAGAAATTCGACGGTATGATTATCACGGGCGCGCCCGTAGAACACATGTCCTTTGAAGAAGTGGAATATTGGCAAGAGCTTTGCGAAATTATGGAATGGAGCAAGACGAACGTACACAGCACGTTGCATATTTGTTGGGCGTCGCAAGCGGGGCTGTATTACCATTACGGCATACAAAAACACGAAGTACCCGAAAAACTGTTCGGCGTGTTCCCCCACCGCGTAGAATACAAATCGTCTATTCTTTTCCGCGGTTTCGACGACGTATTTTACGTACCGCAATCCCGTCATACCACCGTCCTTAGAGAAGATATCGAAAAAGTACCCGAACTGAAAATTCTCGCTTCGGCAGATCGCACAGGCGTGTACGCGATATCCACCAAAAAGGGCAGACAAATTTTCATTACGGGACATTCGGAATACGACCCCGAAACGTTGCAAAACGAATATCGGCGGGATATCTCCCAAGGCAAGCCTTGCAAAATACCTGAAAATTATTATCCGAACGACGACCCCACGCAACCGCCTTTGGTAACGTGGCGCGCACACGCTCACTTACTCTTTTCCAACTGGCTGAACTATTTCGTGTACCAAAGCACGCCCTACGACGTGGAACAGGTCAAAGCGGAAGAATAACCCCCCCTTACAAACGAAAACCCCACCCAAGCGTTCAACGCGTACATGGGTGGGGTCTTTTTATTATTCAATTGGCGATTTATTTACAAATCAAATCGTCTATCACTTCTTTGGCAATCAACAAGCCCATAACAGCGGTTGCATACACGATACTTGCGGGAACGGAAAAATCCGTTTTAGCAGGCGTTTCTTCCGAATACACCACTTTCACGTCGTTTATTCCCCGCTTTTTCAGTTCTTGCCGCACGGCGCGCGCTAAGGGACAAACGCTCGTTTTGGATATATCCACGGCTTTGAATTTCGTAGGGTCAAGTTTATTACCCGCGCCCATAGCGGAAAGAACGGGCACGCCGCTCATTTTCGCGCGTTCGATAATCGCGATTTTCGATTTCACCGTATCAATCGCGTCTACGACGTAATCGTACGCGGAAAAATCAAACTGTTCAACGTTTTCAGGCAACACGAACAGTTCGTGTGCGGTAATTTTCAGTTCGGGGTTGATATCCCGCAACCGCTCTGCCATGACTTCCGTTTTTCTTCTGCCGATTGTGGAATGGAGTGCGCCTATTTGACGGTTGATATTAGAAAGCGCGAACACGTCGTTATCGACGATATCCATACTCCCAACACCGCTACGGGCGAGTGCTTCGGCAGTATAACCGCCCACACCGCCAAGCCCGAATACGATTACGCGGGCGTTTTTTAATTTTTCCACGCTCTTTTCGCCGATAAGCGCGGCTGTTCTCGTCAACGTTTCGTTCATATTTTAATCCTGCCAAGCCGTAGGGCAATCCCTGTTTTCTTTAAACCATGCCGTGTCCTTGAACAACGTCGCGTTATTGGAACAGCGTACGGAAATTTCCCCGTTATTGCTCATAACAACGATATTGCCGTTCATAGACGTATACCCGGCTTTCGTATCTGCGATAATGGTGGTCACGTACACGTTCTTGGTATACGGCGCGATTCTGTCCACAAACGCTTGCGAGGGGAACATATTCGCCACGTTTTCCGTGTATTCGTCGCTACCGCAACAACAGCACACGCAAACGATTTCGGGTTGTATCACGGACAACAGCGTTTCCGTATTCGACGTAGGACTGCCGTGATGACCGCCTTTAAACAGCTTACACTTGGGCAAATCGTTGCTTTGCACAAGCGACTCTTCCCCGTCGTGTTCCAAATCGCCCGTAAACAGGTAATTGTTCTCGCCCTGTGTCAACAGCATACAAACGGAATAATCGTTTTCGTCGCTCGTTTCTTCTTCGTAGAATTTTTGATAAAGAATATGCATCGTCACACCGTCGGAAAGCGTATAACTGCGCTTTGCGCCGTTTTCTTCATTCCAACATTCAAGCGCGGTATAATGCGTTGCGCCCGCCTGCACTTCTTCGTCGCGGAGCGTTTCGTAATCTTCACGGATTTGCGACGTTGCGTCCGAAAGCGGGTAGTCGATAATCGTTTCGCAAACGAAACTTTCAAACACGCCGTCCGCCTTGCTCGTACCGACAAAGCCTGCGATATGGTCTTGGTGGGCGTGCGTAGCGATGACGTATTCAAGCACGCCGTCCGTGCAAAATTGTTGGATATACGGCACAATCGTTTCCGCCGAACCTTTACGCGATCCCGCGTCGATTAAAACTTCCGTATCGCCCGTTTTAATCAGCGTGCAATCGCCCGTATATTCGTTGCCAAGTTCTAAAAAGTGAATGCTCAAATCACTGCCCGTAATCACTTGGATATCCTGCTGTGTAAATTCACCGCCAACGCCGTCCACTTCTTCGGCTTGCTTTTTATCCTGCGGAATGATACCATCTAAAAAGGGCAAATGAATAACGCCTTTTTTATGTAAAAAGACTACGCCTACCAAAATTGCAACGACGAGCAAGAATGCTACGAAAGCGAGAAACGGGTGCTTTTTCGCCGTTCTTTTAGCGGCTTTTTTCACTTCGCGTTCTACCTTTCTTTGCGTTTTTTTCGATGCCATAGATAACTCCTTTAACGAAAAACTGCCGCCAAAAAAGCGCGGCGGCAGTTTTGATTTTTATGATTTTACTTCCAAAAGTTCGCGCACGGCCATTACATGGATTCGTGAATCGTTCTGGAAATAACGTCGTCCTGCTGTTCCTTCGTAAGCTTAATGAAGTTTACAGCGTAACCGGATACGCGAATGGTGAGCTGAGGATATTTCTCAGGGTGCGCTTGCGCGTCAAGAAGCGTATCGCGATTGAACACGTTTACGTTGAGATGGTAGCCGCTGTCACCAACGTAACCGTCTAACATATTTACCAAATTATCAACTCTGTTCGACATAATATTATCTCCTTTATGTTTATTATATGCTATACCTTACGGTTTAGTCTTCTTTACCCAAAGATTCGGGCGTGATCGAGAAGGTGTTGGAAATACCGTCTCTCGAATAGTCGTACGGAAGTTTCGCAACCGATTTCAAGGATGCCAAAGCACCGTTGCTATCTCTGCCGTGCATGGGGTTCGCACCGGGTGCAAGCGGCGTACCTGCTCTTCTGCCGTCGGGCGTGTTACCCGTCTTCTTACCGTATACGACGTTGGACGTGATCGTCAAAATGGACGTCGTAGGAATACTGTTACGATAGGTGTAATGGCTCTTCACGTATTTCATAAACGTTTTGAGTACCCAAACCGCGATTTCGTCCGCTCTGTCGTCGTCATTACCGTATTTCGGGAAGTCGCCTTCGATACGGAAGTCTACTACGATACCGTCTTCGTTGCGGATAGGATATACTTTTGCGTACTTAATCGCGGAAAGCGAGTCAGCCGCACAGGAAAGACCTGCGATACCCGTTGCGAAGAAACGACCTACTTTCGTGTCGTGCAACGCAAGCTCTAACGCTTCGTAGCTGTATTTATCGTGCATGTAGTGGATAAGGTTGAGCGTGTTCACGTACAAATCTGCAAGCCACTTCATCATGTTTTCGTACTTCGCTACGATATCTTTATAATCAAGCGCGCCGTCACCGATTACGGGCATAAATTCGGGGGAAACCTGCATGGGCTTGCCCGTTTTCTTGTCTTTCATGATTTCGTCTTTACCGCCGTTGATAGCGTACAGCAAGCACTTCGCAAGGTTCGCTCTCGCACCGAAGAATTGCATGTCTTTACCAACGCGCATACAGCTTACGCAGCATGCGATACAGTAGTCGTCGCCCATTTCAGGACGCATCAAATCGTCGCTTTCGTATTGGATAGACGACGTTCTAATCGAAATTTCCGCACAGTATCTCTTGAACGCCGTGGGAAGATTTTTCGACCAAAGAACGGTAAGGTTGGGTTCGGGCGCAGGTCCAAGGTTGTCAAGCGTGTGCAATACACGGAACGCCGTTTTCGTAACGAGCGATCTGCCGTCCGTACCCATACCGCCGATGGATTCGGTTACCCAAGTAGGGTCGCCCGAGAAAAGTTCGTTGTATTCTTTCGTTCTCATGAACTTCACGATACGGAGTTTCATGATGAAATGATCGATAAATTCTTGCGCTTGTTCTTCCGTGATAAGCCCTTTATCCAAGTCGCGTTGGATATAGATATCAAGGAACGTCGTGTTTCTACCGATAGACATCGCCGCGCCGTTTTGGTCTTTAACCGCTGCAAGATAACCAAAGTACAACGCTTGGATTGCTTCTTGCGCCGTCGTAGCGGGTTGAGAAATATCGCAACCGTACAAAGCCGCCATTTCTTTGAGCGCTTTAAGAGCTTTTATTTGTTCTGCTACTTCTTCGCGATCTCTTACCTTATCGGGAGTCATATCGCCGCTCATGCCCAGCTTATCTTCTTCTTTCTTTCTGATAAGATAGTCCACACCGTAAAGCGCAACACGACGATAGTCGCCGACGATTCTACCTCTACCGTATGCATCGGGAAGTCCCGTCAAGATGTGTGCCGAACGCGCCGCACGCATTTCGGGCGTATATACGTCGAACACGCCTTCGTTGTGCGTTTTTCTGTATTTCGTGAAGATTTCTTTCACGCCTTCGTCAAGCTTATAACCGTACATTTCCAAAGCGCCTTCCGACATACGGATACCGCCGAACGGTTGCAACGAACGCTTGAACGGTTCGTCCGTTTGCAAGCCTACGATTTTTTCCAAATCCTTATCCAAATATCCCGCTGCGTGGGACGTGAGCGTAGAAACGATTTTCGTATCCGCATTCAAAACGCCGCCTGCTTCACGTTCCTTTTTGGACAAATCACAAATGATGTCCCAAAGCTTTTTCGTAGCTTCCGTTGCGGGCGCAAGGAAGCTTGCGTCGCCTTCATACGGCGTGTAGTTACGCTGAATGAAATCGCGTACGTCTACTTCGTCGTTACACCATTTACCGGGAACAAATCCCTCCCAACCTTTGTATTGTAACATATCAGTACTCCTAAATATATAAATTTTTTATTTTCTATTTTCTCTTATTTTCGCGCAGGCTTGCCTGCGTTGTTTGCGTTTTTATCGTTTTTGGGCTTTGCGTTCTTCAATCTTCGCGTCCAACCAAATCTCTAAAATCTCTTCGGGTTGGAATCCCGTACACCGCGCAAATATCTCGCCGTCGTCCATAAGCAAAATGGTGGGCACTTTTTCCACTTCCCATTCTTCCATGAGCGCAATCGTCGTAAAATCCGCCTCCACGTGTACGAGCTTGATATCCGTCCGCGCCTCAATAAGCCCTTTTAATACGGGCATGAGCGTAAAACAGTTCGCGCAAGATTCGCCGCTGATTTCCACACAGCAAAGACCTTTTAATTGTGATTTATAATCTTTCATATCAACCTATCAAAATACGTTTAGCATTTAATACACGTTCTTTCGTCGGTGCTTTCACGTCCGCAAGCGGATATTCTAAACCAAGTTTTTCGTATTTGACAATACCCATCGTGTGATAAGGCAACACTTCCACCTTTTCCACCATTTCCAGCGTATCAATAAACGCGCGCGTTCTTTGCAAGCTCTCGTCGTCGTCCGTGATATTGGGGACTAACACCTGCCGTATCCACATCTTCTTGCCGTTATCGCTTAAAAACTTTGCAAACGCCAACGTGTGAGCGTTACTTTGCCCCGTCAGCTCTTTACAAGCTTTGTCGTCGATATGCTTGATATCGAGTAAGAACAAATCGGTTACTTCCAAAAGCTTTTTGTGCTTTTCCAAGATTTCGGGCTTGTCCGCTTGAAAGGTAATGCCCGACGTATCTACGCAAGTGTGCACGCCTTTTGCTTTTAAAAGCGTAAACAGCTCGATTACGAAATCAATCTGCAAAAGCGGTTCGCCGCCCGTAACCGTTACCCCGCCTTTATCGCCGAAATAATTCTTATACCTAAGCGCTTGCGTGGCTACGCTTTCCGCGGTGCGTTCTTCGCCGCCCGCACTCCACGTATCGGGATTATGACAATATTTGCATCTAAGCGGACAACCTTGCAAGAATACGACGTATCGAACACCCGGTCCGTCCACCGTGCCGAAGGATTCAAAAGAATGAATATGACCTACCATTTTCTACTCCTTTTCTCCTTCCCTTTCTTCCACCTAATATTATACCAAACTATCCCCCTCTTTGTCAAGCCTTTGTATTTATTTTTTTCTCTCTTTTTACATCTCTTAATAGGATTTAGTTTTATTAAGCAATAATAGTATAATACAAAAGGCGGGATTTGTCAACTGTTTTGCGGAAAAAAGTTTGAAATATTTTTCAAGTGTATTTCTTAATATATTATAACTCTTTTTTTATAAAATTTCAATACTTTTACAAAGGTTGTTTTGAATAAATATGGAATGTTTGGTATAATTAATGGAAATATCGAAAGTATTCCATAAATCACACACCCCGTTGCGCTTTACAACGCAACGGGGTGTATTTTAGAAATTTTTAGTTGTTTTCGGTTGCAGCGATTTCTTCGCTTGTTTTTGCTTTATAGTTGCCGATATATTGGGGAGCAACCGTTTTATACGATTTTGTACCCGTACCAGCAGGGATAAGCTTACCGATGATAACGTTTTCTTTCAAGCCGACAAGGTAGTCACGTTTGGTGCGGATAGCAGCCTCGGTGAGTACTCTCGACGTTTCTTGGAAGGATGCAGCCGAAAGGAAGGAATCGGTTGCAAGCGCGGCTTTGGTAATACCCAAAAGCACACGTTTTGCAAGAGCGGGTTTGCCGCCGTTTGCCATTGCTTTTGCGCTTTCGTCTTGGAAGGTAATCATATCCACGAGTTCGCCCGGCAACAAGTTGGTGTCGCCCGCGTTTTCGATACGAACCTTTTTCAGCATTTGACGAACGATGATTTCAACGTGTTTGTCGTTGATTTCAACGCCTTGCGAACGGTATACGGATTGTACCTGTTCAAGGATATAATCTTGTACGCCCTTAACGCCTTGCACGCGCAAGATGTCTTGGGGATATACGCTACCTGCGTTCAAAAGCACGCCGGGAGCTACCTTTTCGCCTTCTTTTACCTTGATTTCCGCGTTGAAAGGAAGGGTGTATTCTTTCTTCAATTCGCCCGTCGTTTCGTCCATAATCTTGATATGTTTCGAACCGTCGGAATCGTCGATGGAAACTACGCCGTCCACTTCGCAAAGGGTTGCGCAACCTTTCGGTTTTCTAACTTCAAACAATTCTTCGACACGGGGCAAACCTTGCGTGATGTCGCCCGTAGCCGCGATACCGCCCGTGTGGAACGTACGCATCGTAAGCTGCGTACCGGGTTCACCGATGGACTGCGCTGCAATCGTACCGACTGCCTCGCCCACCTGTACGGGGAGCGTCGTTGCCATGTTCTTACCGTAGCATTTCGCGCAAACGCCGAATCTAGACGAGCAAGCAAAGATACTTCTAATCGAAACTTCTTCAATACCAGCGTCACAAATTGCGCTTGCTTCTTTTTCGTCGATGAATTGGTTGGTGGAAACGAGAATTTCGCCCGTTTCAGGATGAACGACGTCAGCCGCCGCAAATCTACCCAAGATTCTCGATTTCAAGCCTTCGATTTCCTTACCCACTGCGTCGTAAATCGCGCGGACTTTCAATCCTTGCGGCTTTCTGCCTGCACAGCAATCTTCGTCGCGGACGATAATTTCGTGCGATACGTCTACAAGACGACGAGTCAAATAACCCGAGTCAGCCGTCTTCAACGCCGTATCCGTCAAACCTTTACGGCCACCGTGCGAGGAAATGAAGTATTCGAGAACGGAAAGACCGTTTCTAAAGCACGATTTAACGGGAACTTCGATTTTCTTACCTTGAGGGTTAACCATTAGACCACGCATACCCGCAAGCTGTTTGATTTGGTCGATAGAACCACGCGCACCCGAATCAGCCATCATCCAAATAGGATTGAACTTGTCGTCCTCACCTTGCTTTTTAAGCAAGCTTGCCACTTGGTCGGTCGCCGAATCCCATTGCGAGATAACCGCGCTGTAACGTTCTTCTTCGTTGAGCAAACCACGAGCATATTTCTTCGCGATTTTGGAAACTTCTTTTTCCGCGTTTTCAATGATTTCTTCCTTTTCAGGGGGAATTTTCATATCGAATACGGATGTCGTCAAAGCCGCGAGCGTGGAATATTTATAACCGCGTTCTTTCATCGCGTCGAGAACGTAGGACGCCTTGGGCGCTTTACCCGTTCTGAACGCTGCTTCTACGATACGCGAAAGGTGTTTCTTGCCGATAGCTCTTGCCTTGCCGATAAATTCCGTATCGAGTTCCAAACGCAAGTACGCTTCGGGCGTTTCACGTTTAACAAAACCCAAATCCTGCGGCAAACCTTCGTTGTAAATCAAACGGCCGATGGTCGTTTTGATAATACCCGAAACTTCGAGCTTACCCGTCTTTTCGTTGCGACGGACTTCCGCACATTTTACGGGCGTTTCGCCGTCTTTATTATCAACGGGGCATCTGTACGGCAACGGCAAATCTTCAAACTTACCGTCGGGAAGTTCTACCACGCGTTTTAAATACATTTCGTCTTGTTCGTGCGCGATCTTGTTTTGATATGCCAAAATCGCTTCGTTTTCAGAAGAATATACGGGCGCGACGTACACTTCGCCGTTTTCGTCAGGTCTACCCTGTTCGTCGTACGTTTTACCTTCTTCACGGCGCTTAATCGTCAAGCAATACGCACCGATGATCATATCTTGCGTAGGCGACATAACCGATTTACCGTCGGCAAGTTTCAAAATATTGTTCGCCGAGAGCATCAAGAACCTCGCTTCCGCTTGCGCTTCTACGCTCAAAGGAAGGTGCACAGCCATTTGGTCGCCGTCGAAGTCGGCGTTGAACGGTCCGCAGACGAGGGGCGAAATTTTAATCGCACGACCTTCGATGAGGACGGGTTCAAACGCTTGGATAGACAAACGGTGCAACGTAGGCGCACGGTTCAAAAGCACGGGGTGGTCTTTAATAACGTCTTCAAGAACGTTCCAAACCATATCCTTTGCTTTTTCTACGGCACGCTTTGCCGTTTTAATGTTGTGGCATTGACCGCTTTCTACAAGACGTTTCATAATGAACGGCTTGAACAATTCGATTGCCATTTCCTTGGGCAAACCGCATTGATAAATTTTCAGTTCAGGACCAACGACGATAACCGAACGGCCGGAATAGTCTACACGTTTACCGAGCAAGTTTTGACGGAAACGACCTTGCTTACCGCGGAGCATCGCCGAAAGCGATTTCAAATCACGGTTGGAAGGACCGGACAAAGCTTTGCCGCGTCTACCGTTGTCGATAAGCGCGTCAACCGCTTCTTGCAACATACGTTTTTCGTTCTTGATAATCATATCGGGCGCGCCGATTTCCATCATTTTCTTCAAACGGTTGTTACGGTTGATAACGCGACGGTACAAGTCGTTCAAGTCGGACGTAGCAAATCTACCGCCGTCGAGCTGTACCATAGGACGGATATCGGGCGGGATAACGGGAAGTACGGTCAAAATCATCCATTCGGGGCGGTTGCCGCTCTTTCTAAACGATTCGAGGACTTCCAAACGCTTAATCGCTTTAACCGCTTTTTGGCTAGGGCCTTTGGGGTTGTTCGTACCTTCTTCCAACGCCTTTTTGCAATCTTCACATTCCTTGTCAAGATCCACTGCCATCAAAAGTTCGCGAATGGATTCTGCACCCATACCCACTTTCAAGCCCGTTACCGACGAATCGCCGTATCTTTCTTCAATTTCACGGAGTTGTTTATCCGTGATAACCTGTTTGTATTCGAGTTCATCGACGCTACCGGGATTGATAACGACGTAGGACGCGAAATAGATAACCTGTTCTAATTGTTTAGGTCCCATATTCAAGAGCAAACCGATTTTGGAGGGTACGCCCTTGAAATACCAGATGTGCGAAACGGGCGCAGCAAGTTCGATATGTCCCATTCTTTCACGACGGACTTTTGAACGCGTAATTTCTACGCCGCACTTTTCGCATACGTGGCCTTTGTATTTTACTCTTTTATATTTACCGCAATGACATTCCCAGTCTTTCATCGGCCCGAAAATCTTTTCGCAGAAAAGACCGTCTTTTTCGGGTTTTTGCGTACGGTAGTTGATCGTTTCGGGCTTGGTTACTTCGCCGTACGACCATTCTCTTACTTTTTCGGGAGATGCGATGCTAATTTGAATAGAATTGAAATCGTTTAATTCGTACATGGTATACTCTCCTTATTCGTCATCGCCGAGATCTTCGTCGTCAAAAAGTTTGCCGAAACCGAAATCGTCGTCTAAATCGTCTTCAAAATCTTCGTCGTCGCTCGAATCCGCAAGGTTGAACCCGTCTTCGTCGTCGCCTTCTTCTTCGAAGATATTGACGTTGAAGTCTTCGTCTTCGTCCGCTTCGTCGTCCACGTTGAAGTCGATTTCTTCCAGTTCTTCGTCCTTCAAACCGTCTCTGCGGCTTGCTTCGTTATCCGCTGCATCGTCTTCTTCCTCAAATTCGCGAATGACGAGTTCGTCGCCAGATTCCGTCAACACTTTTACGTCAAGAGCCAAGGACTGCAATTCTTTGAGCAAGACTTTGAACGCTTCGGGAATACCCGGTTCGGAAATGTTTTCGCCGCGAACGATGGATTCGTACGTCTTTACACGGCCTACAACGTCGTCCGACTTCACCGTTAAGATTTCTTGCAAGATGTGCGCTGCGCCGTAAGCTTCGAGCGCCCAAACTTCCATTTCACCGAAACGCTGACCGCCGAATTGCGCTTTACCACCGAGCGGTTGTTGCGTAACCAAGCTGTAAGGACCGATTGCACGAGCGTGAATCTTATCGTCAACGAGGTGGATAAGTTTAATCATATACTGTACGCCGATCGTAACGCGGTTTTCAAACGCTTCACCCGTTCTACCGTCGAACACTTGGAACTTACCGTCAACGTTGCCGTCGGGATTAAGCAGGTTGTTTTCACGGAACATGACTTCCAAATCCTTTTCCGTCGCGCCGTCGAATACGGGCGTTGCAATCTTCCAACCGAGCTGTTTACATACGTAACCAAGGTGCACTTCCAAAACCTGACCGATGTTCATACGCGAAGGAACGCCGAGCGGGTTGAGCAAGATTTGAAGCGGCGTACCGTCTGCAAGGAACGGCATGTCCGCTTGCGAAAGCACGCGGGAGATAACGCCCTTATTACCGTGACGGCCTGCCATCTTATCGCCGACTTGGATTTTACGTTTTTGTGCGATATATACGCGAACGAGTTTATTAACGCCTGGTTCGAGTTCGTCTTTGTTTTCTCTGGTGAACACTTTTACGTCCACGACGACGCCGCCTTCACCGTGGGGAACTTTCAACGACGTATCTCTAACTTCTCTCGATTTTTCACCGAAAATCGCGCGGAGAAGTCTTTCTTCAGGCGTGAGTTCCGCTTCACCCTTAGGGGAAACTTTACCCACGAGAATATCGCCGCTTTGGATTTCCGCACCGATACGGATAATACCGTCTTCGTCCAAATCTTTGAGCGCGTCGTCACCCACGTTGGGGATATCGCGCGTGATTTCTTCAGGACCAAGCTTGGTATCTCTCGCTTCCAGTTCGTATTTCTCGATATGGATAGACGTGAACACGTCGTCTTGCACGAGTTTTTCGGAAAGCAAGATAGCGTCTTCGTAGTTATAACCTTCCCATTCCATATAACCGATGAGAATATTTTTACCAAGCGCAAGTTCGCCGTTGTTCGTCGAAGGACCGTCGGCGATGATTTCGCCTTTCGCTACGCGGTCGCCCGTGGATACGATCGGACGTTGGTTCAAGCACGTACCCGCGTTTGAACGTTCAAACTTCTTCAAGGGATATTCTCTAATCGTACCGTCGTCTTCACGAATCTTAATCATGTTCGACGCACAGCCAACGACGACGCCCGCCTCTTTCGCGGTTACGATAACGCCCGAATATTGCGCGATAGAACCTTCGATACCCGTTGCTACAATCGCACTTTCCGTCTTCAAAAGCGGAACGGCTTGACGTTGCATGTTCGAGCCCATCAAGGCACGGTTGGTATCGTCGTTTTCAAGGAAAGGAATCAGCGCCGCAGCAACGGAAACGAGCTGCTTGGGCGATACGTCCATATAGTCCATCTTTTCACGGGGCATTTCCGTAATATCGTTTTGATGACGGCAGCCTACGCGTTCGTTGATGAAATGTCCTTCTTCGTCAAGCGGTTCGTTTGCTTGCGCTACGATATACTTATCTTCTTCGTCAGCAGTCAAATAATCGACGTGCTTGGTAACCGTACCCGTGTCTTTGTCTACGCGGCGGTACGGGCTCATGATAAAGCCGTATTCGTTCACTTTTGCAAACGTAGCAAGCGACGTGATAAGACCGATGTTTTGACCTTCGGGCGTTTCGATAGGACACATACGACCGTAATGCGTATGGTGAATATCACGCACTTCAAAGGTAGCTCTGTCACGGTTCAACCCACCAGGGCCGAGCGCGGAAAGTTTACGCTTGTGCGTAAGTTCTGCAATCGGGTTGGTTTGATCCATGAACTGCGACAACTGCGACGAACCGAAGAATTCACGGATAACCGCCGATACGGGACGGATATTGATAAGCGCGGACGGCGTAATTTCCATGGGATCTTGCGTCGCCATTCTTTCTTTAATCAATCTTTCCAATCTTGCAATACCCACGCGGAGTTGGTTTTGCAACAATTCGCCAACCGAGCGCACACGACGGTTGCCCAAGTGGTCGATATTGTCCGTCGTACCGATGCCGTATTTCAAATCGAGGTTGGACGAAATCGCCGCAACGATATCGTCTACCGTAACGTGCTTATGGCAAAGCTTGTCGATAAGCGGACGCATTTCTTTCTTTTGTTCCTTGGTGGGAACGGGGTGTTCGCTAAAGAGTACTTCGTGGAAGAGCTTACAAGCCGCAACGAATTTGCAGCGGTTGTCCTTTCTCTTTTCGCGGTTTTTCTTTTCTTCGGGCTTTTCGTCCGGTTCTTCCGCTTTTTCCACCGTTTTATAAAGTTCGTTGATCTCGTCGAGATATTTTTCCGCAACTTCTTCTACGCTCAAATTAGCACATTCTTCTGCAATGAGCTTGGAGAATTTATAACCGGGATAATAAATCGTGGGCAACAAACCGAAATCTTTCGCACGCGCTTGTACGGGGATATCGGAAATCGCCGAGAAATCAACCGTATTGTTCGCGATAATCTTGTGCTTAATTTCCCCTTCTTCGGGATCGTCTACAAGCACGAAAATTTCGTTGATACCGCAGTTTTGAATTTCCTTTGCTTTCGTTTCGGAAATCTTTTCGCCCGCTTCCGCGATCACTTCGCCCGTTTCGGGGTTCACTACCGCGTCGGCAACTCTACAACCTTCCAAACGGAACGCCATGTTGAGTTTCTTATTATACTTGTATCTACCCACTTTCGCGATATCGTAGCGACGGGGGTCAAAGAACAAATTGAAAAGGTGCGCTCTTACGGAATCTTCCGTAGGCGCTTCGCCGGGACGAAGACGACGGTACAGTTCGTACAAGCCGTCCGATTCGCTCTTTGCCGTATCTTTCGCGAGGGTAGCCGCAATGATCTTGTCCCCAGGGAACAAGTCTTCAATCGCGCGGTTAGAACCGTAGCCGAGCGCACGCAAAAGCACCGTGATGCACAGCTTTTTCTTTCTGTCTACACGAACGTACAACGCATCTTGCGCGTCCTGTTCCAGTTCAAGCCATGCGCCGCGGTTGGGCATAACGGTCGTCGCGAACATTTCTTTACCCGTCTTATCCTTGCTCGACGAATTGTAAACGCCAGGCGAACGCACGAGCTGAGAAACGATAACACGTTCCGCACCGTTGATAATGAACGCGCCGTTTTCCGTCATCAAAGGCATATCGCCCATGAACACTTCTTGATCGAGAACTTCGTTCTTGACCTTGTTCACAAGGCGCACTTTCACGCGGAGCGGGAGCGCATACGTAGCGTCACGCGTACGACATTCTTTTTCGTCGTACTTAGGTTTGTCGCCAAATCTGTGCTCTAAGAAATAAAGCTCAAAATGGTCGGAGTAGTCGGTGATCGGAGAGAAGTCTTCAAACACCTCGCCAATGCCTTCTTCGATAAAGGCATTATAGCTGTCTTTCTGGATTTCAACGAGATCGGGAATATCGATAACTTCGTTGATCGAACCGAATTTTCTTCTTTCGGTCTTGCCATACTTGGAAATAGGTAAATCCATCTTTTAAAAATTGCTCCTTACATATTTTTTTCAGCGATCTACCGAGTATATCTTTTCATCGATAAAAATCGAATTTTAACTTTTTTAATTTTTTCGTCTTTACGCTTTACTTTTTCGCGCGTATGCGTTATAATAAGTATAGCGTGAAAATCTCGAAACGCCCTACGTCCCTTTATTTTTCAGGGGTTTGCGCAAATTTCATTTTTTCGCAAAAAAGCCATCGAGCGGCATTATGCCATATTAAGACATTATTTAATTATAATCTTCGCAAAAAAAGTTGTCAAGCGTTTTTGAAAGGCAATTAGAAATTTTTTAAAAATTTTTCCATAAGGACTGAAATCATATGAGAATCGACAAATTCTTGAAAGTATCGCGGATTTTGAAACGCCGCACCGTCGCGCAAGAAGCGTGCGGCGAACAAAAGGTACTTATCAACGGCAAGCCCGCCAAACCCGCCACCGCCGTTAAAATCGGCGACGTGGTGGAAGTTTTGTACGCTTCGGGCAGTTTAAAATTCCGCGTATGCAACATCAAAGAAACGATTAAAAAAGACGAGGCGGCAAGCCTTTACGAGGTGATATTATGAAAACGAGCGTTTGCGCTATTATCTGCGCCGCAGGAAAAGGATTCCGCGCGGGCTTTACAATGAACAAACTCCTTACTTCGTTAAACGGAGAACGGGTACTCAAAAAAACGGTTTCCGCGTTCGACTTCCCCGCCGTGGACGAAATCATCGTTACGGCTTCGCAAAGCGACTTAGAAGAAATCACCCGCCTTTGCTCGGTGTTTCCGCGAACGCGCGTAATTCTCGGCGGCGAAACGCGTTCTCTTTCCGTTTACAACGCCTTAAAAGTTGCGCAATCGGATATCGTACTTATCCACGACGGCGCGCGGCCGTTCGTCACGCGCACGGTAATTGAAAACTGTTTGGAAAGCGTAAAGGCGTACGGTAGCGGCGTATGCGCCGTGCCTACCACGGACACGATTGCCGTTGCGGAAAACGGCTATATCAAAAATATCCCTAATCGCGACGCGCTGTGGCAGATACAAACCCCGCAAGGCTTTTACCGTGAAAACATACTCTTTGCGTACGACCGCGCGTTCGATAAGGACGAGCCCGTTGCGTTCACGGACGATTCTTCCCTGTTTGCGATTTATTGCGGCAAACCCCGACTTTGCGCGGGCGCGCGCGAGAATATAAAATTGACGTACGCGCAAGACTTCGCAAAATCCGCTACGCGCTGTGGATTCGGCGTGGACACGCACGCGTTTGGAAAACCGCAAGATTATATCGTGCTTGCGGGCGTAAAAATCCCGTCGGATAGCGGACTTATCGCACACAGCGACGGCGACGTTTTAACGCACGCCGTCATGGACGCGTTGCTTTCGGCGGCGGGCTTACGCGATATCGGGTTCTATTTCCCCGATTCCGACTCCGCCTACGAGAACGCAAATTCCATGTTGCTTTTGCAAAAGGTCGTTACGCTTATATCCGAACGCGGTTTTGCCGTGCAAAACCTGTCCGTTGCTGTGCAAGCGGAAAAACCCCGTCTTGCCAAATATATCGACGAAATGAAAAACAACCTTGCAAGCGCGCTGGGCGTAGACCCCACCGCCGTTGGTATTACGGCGGGTACGAACGAGGGCTTGGGCTACGTCGGCGAAGGCAAGGGTATTACCGTACACGCGTACGCGTTATTAAAATAAAGGAGCAGCTCTATGCCCGCAAAATCCAAAACCCCCACCACGCAATTCGTATGCAGCGAATGTGGTTATACAACGCCCAAGTGGCTGGGCAAATGCCCCGATTGCGGCAATTTCAACACCATGCACGAGGAAGTAGTACGCGCGGAAGTTTCCGCGCCCGTTCGCACGGGCGTTTCACAAATGAAAACACGCGCCCTGCCCTTATCGCAAATCGGTTATGAAAAATTCGAGCGCGTAAAAAGCGGCGTTCCCGAATTTGATACGGTGCTCGGCGGCGGTATCGTCCGCGGCTCGCTCGTACTTTTGGGTGGCGACCCGGGTATCGGTAAATCCACCCTGCTCACGCAAGTTTCCGCACACCTGTCAACGACGGCGAAAGTGTTGTACGTGTCCGCGGAAGAAAGCTGTTCGCAAGTAAAAATGCGTTGCGAACGGTTGGGCTTGACTTCGGATAATTTACTGCTTTTGAACGAAACGTGTTTGGAGGATATGGAAACGAGCCTTGACGACGCAGAGTTCGTCGTCATCGACTCCGTACAGGCTATCTATACGGAAACGCTTTCGTCTGCGGCGGGCAGCGTAGCGCAAGTTCGCGAATGTGCGTCGAAAATCATGCGAATCGCAAAATCTCGTAACGTAACGTTCTTTATCATCGGGCACGTAACCAAAGAAGGCTCTTTGGCTGGTCCGAAGGTGTTAGAACATATCATGGATACGGTGCTCTATTTCGAAGGTCAGCAAGAAGACAATTTCCGAATCCTGCGCGCCGTCAAGAACAGATTCGGTTCGGCGCAGGAAGTGGGCGTATTTGAAATGACGGACACGGGCATCGAAAGCGTAACCGATTATTCGGGGCTGTTTTTATCCGACACGCGCGGCGTTGCGGCAGGTTCTGCCGTTACCCCGTCCGAAAGCGGGAATCGGTGCATGAACGTAGAACTGCAAACGCTCATTACCAAAACGGCGTACGGTATGCCGCGCCGTATGAGCTTGGGCGTGGACTATAACAAATTAGTCGTGCTGATTGCCGTACTTGAAAAGCGTTGCGGAATCCCCTTTTTCAACGCCGACGTGTATATCAACGCCATGGGCGGGATTAAGCTTGCCGAACCGTCCGTCGATTTAGCCATTTGCGCAGCGCTTGCCAGCGCGGCAAGCGATATTCCTATCGAGAAATACACGGCTGTATTCGGCGAAGTGGGATTGACGGGCGAAATCCGTCCCGTACACTACGCCGACAAACGCGTAAACGAATGTATCAAAACGGGTTTCAAGCGTGTTATATTGCCCGAAAAGAATATGAAAACCTGTCAAAGATTTCAAGGCAAAATAGAGCTTATCCCCGTACGGTACGTGGGACAAATGATAAAAGCGCTTAATCTCCAAACTCAATTCATAGGTGGAAACGATTGATATGGCCAACCAAAGCACGGGGCAATCCCCTTTATTCAAATGCAATTTACCCGCCGTTTCCGAATGGAATTCGGAGTATTATTTTTCTAATAGTGCAAAGGAACAAGCGGCGCGCGTATTTCCACCGCATATCCACGACCAGTTGGAAATATACGTTTTATTAGACGGCGACGCGTCGTTCATGGTAGAAAACGAAATCTACCGCTTACAAGCCGGCGACGCGGTATTTTCCCGTCCTAACGAAATCCATAACTGCATTTTGAACACGCCCTCCAAGCACAAACATTTATGTATTTGGTTCGATTCGTCTTGCAGTTTTCTCTTTTCGGATTTTCTCGCTAATAAAACGTCCAACCATATCGCGCCCGATACGCCGTCGAAAGAACGCTTGCTTGTTCTTTATCAACAGCTCCTAACCGCATCCGAGCAAAACGATAAACAAGCGCAGTTTTATTTGCAACTGGAAATTTTGGATATTTTCCGCAAAAACTTAACGAAAGGCGGCGTAGCCCCCGCGCGCGATTTACCGACGCAGCTTAAAGACATTTTAAGGGATTTGAACGCGAACTTCGCACAAATCCAATCCTTGCAATATTTTACGGATAAATATTTTATCAGCCAAAGCACGCTCAATCGCTTGTTTAAAAGGTATTTACATACTACGCCTTATCTGTATTTGGAATCCAAACGGCTTGCCCATTCACGCGTGCTGTTAAAGCAAGGCAAAAGCGTATTACAAGCGTGCATGGATTCGGGTTTTCCCGATTACAGTAATTATATTCGGCTTTTTAAAAAACGCTTTTCCGTAACTCCGAAAAAATACCGCGATAACTTAACACGCTCTTGAACGGTTGGTTCAAGAGCGTGTTTTTGTATTCGTTATTCGTTATTCTTTTTTATCTTTCGTACGACCGTATTCAGATATATAAGTAATCCTACAAGCAGCACCGCCGCGATGACGGAAACGACCTGTTGCGCGTACACGTGCAAACCCAAAAACGTATCGCCGTTCTCTTGGATATACGACACGAGCGGAGAAACGGCAAGCGTTGTAAAGAACCCCGCAAAGCCTGCGAGCGTACTTTTTAGCGCCAACGCACCGACGCGTTTTTCCTTATCCGCATAATCGTAAATCAAATTGATTGCCGCGCTGTTAATCCCAGCCATGGCTACGGCGTACAACACGTAATAGACGGTAAAAAACACCTTGCCGTTGGACGGAACGGTGAACGCGTTGACAATAAACGCAACCAGCATAATCAAAAAGCAGATATTCAACATTTTCGCAAACGAATATTTATCTGCAAACCGACCAAGCGGTCTAGAAAACGCCGAACGGATAACCGCGTACGCCGCCGAAAGTGCGGATACAAAGGTCATGGAAAAGCCCAGCTCTTTGATCTGGTACGTGCCGTAAAAAGGCGTTGCCGTATAACAAACGACGTTCCAAAGCACGGAAATAAGTATAATCTTTAACAAATTTTTGTCCTTGAACAATTCCCCTACCGATTTCTTCAAGGGTAATTTTTCTTGTATCTCACTCGGCTTTTCTTTTGAAAACAGCAACGTCGCCGTATGCAACAGCATAAGCGCAAACACGCTTACCCCACACACGATAAACGCGCCGCTCACGTTCCCTGCCGCTTCGAATTTATCAATCACCGCACCCATAGCAAACGAGAAAACCATACCGCCGATTAGCGATACCATTTCTTTACTTGCGGTAAACACGCCGCGTTTATGATCGTCCACAAGCGACATAAACCAGTTTATCTTCGGCGAAAACACGACGTTATTGATAATATGACCGAGCAACAGTAAAATGACGAAACAAACGATTTTTTGCGCTTGCGTTAAATGCAAAAACGGCACTACGTATATAAGCGCGAAAAACGTTTGATTGACGATATGTAAAAGGGATACCCAGCCTTTAACGGGACGTTTGTTCGCGATGAAAATCGCCACCATTTGAAAGCCGCAACCCAAGGAAACGAACGCCGTCAATATCCCCGTCAAGCTGTCCGAAACCCCGATGGCAGACGTTACCTTCGCAAGATACGCGCCCCCTACCAAAATCGATATGAAATATTCAAACGCCGCCTCTAATATATACAAAAACCGACTCGCTTTATAAATATCTTTTTCCATAATTCTCTAACCGCCTCATTTTTTGCTCGGTTATTATTATAGCACGTTAATTAAACGATAAATAAGGAAAAATAAGCATAAAATATGTAAATCTTTTCATCTTTAACCGTAAAAGAACGCTCCGCTTAAAAACGGAGCGTATTTTTTACAATAACGTTTTTAAAAGTTCGTCGCGGGATTGTGCAGAAAGATAGGCAGGCGGTACGTCAAACACCGTTTTGCAACCGTACGCCCCCTCTTGGTTCATGCGGTACGTCGCGCGCGCATAAGCTACGAGCACACTTGCCGTAAATTCGGCGTTGGATTGTAAGCGCAAGCCGTATTCCACCGACTGCTGCGTTTGATTGCCTACGCCCGTAAAGCCGTTTCTGATTACGACACCGCCGTGCGGAAGTCCAGCATGTTTTTCATTGAGTTCTTCTTGCGATATGAAATACACCGTCGTATCGTATTCGTCGAAGTAATGGGGCATCGTTTTGATTTCCCGTTCAATCCTCGCTTTATCTGCGTCGTCCTTTACCACCACGTAACATTCTCTACGGTGTTTTTGCCCCGTCGAAAGTTCGGGCGTTTCCCCGTTTCTGACCGCCGCAAGCGCGTTTTCTACGGGAATGGTATACTGTTTTGCATCAGCCACACCGTCGATACGGCGCACCGCGTCCGAATGACCTTGACTCACGCCTTTACCCCAAAACGTATACGTTTTACCTTGCGGTAAAATACTTTCGGCGTATAATCTAGCGATGGAAAACGTACCCGGGTCCCACCCCACGGACACGAGCGCGGTTTTCTTCGCGGCTTTCGCCGCCGCGTCTACGTTTGCCACGTGTTGGGGAATTTTTGCATGTGTATCAAAGCTGTCCACGACGTTGAAATACTGCGCAATCGCAGGGGTTTGTTTAGGCAAATCGGTGGAGCTGCCGCCACATAAAATCATAACGTCGATTTTATCCGCCATATCCTTTACGTCGTCCGCAGAAAACACGGGCAACCCCGTAACCGTTTTCACGCTTTCGGGCGCGCGACGGGTAAATACGCCCACCGCCGTCATATCGGGATTTTGTTTGAGTGCAAGTTCTACGCCCTTGCCAAGATTTCCGTATCCGTAAATACCAACCCGTATACTCATGGTTTATACCTCGTAATTAGTTTACGCTATTTATTATAGCATATGTTCACTCGTTTTTCAAGCTTTGGAAAAGAGATTTTTGCAATAAATTTTTTATAGTAGATATAA
Organism: Clostridiales bacterium; assembly: GCA_015055545.1. Taxonomy (GTDB): domain Bacteria; phylum Bacillota; class Clostridia; order Christensenellales; family Borkfalkiaceae; genus Scatosoma. Next base: position 48,289 of record SVHY01000003.1, on the reverse strand, counting down.
TCAAAACGCATAAAATGAAAATCGGTTTTCGTGAGAAAACCGATTTTAGTCGTTAAAACATTTTGATGTATGCGTCGCGTTCAGGTCCAACGGAAAGGTATTTCACGCGGCAACCGCAAGCTTCTTCCAAATATTCCACGTACGCAATCGCTTCTTTGGGCAAATCCTTTACCGTACGGCATTTGGAAATATCGCAATTCCAGCCCTTGATTTTCTTGAACACGGGTTTGCAATCGTCCAGCACGTCGATAAACGGGAATTCTTCAATAATTTTGCCGTTAAGTTCGTACGCTACGCAAATTTCAATTTCTTCGTACGCCGAAAGCACGTCCATTTTCGTAAGCGCGATTTCTTTTGCGCCTTGGCAACGAATCCCGTAACGGGACGCCACCACGTCGAACGGACCTACTCTTCTGGGTCTGCCCGTTGCCGCGCCGTATTCGCCGCCCAAATCACGGAGTTTTTTCGCGTCCTCGCCGAAATATTCCGCCGTGAACGGACCTTCGCCAACGCACGTGGAATACGCTTTCATAATCCCAATGGAATTATCCAGTTGAAGTTGCGGCACACCCGCGCCGATAGGCGCGTACGCTGCAATCGTAGAAGAAGACGACGTGTAGGGATGAATACCGAAATCGATATCGCGCATTGCGCCAAGTTGCGCTTCAAACATAATATTCTTCCCTTCGTCGTTTGCTCTGGTTAAGAACGCGCCTACGTCGCAAACGAACGGAGCAAGCACTTTGCCGTATTCTTCAAAATACGCGATAATATCTTCCGTTTTTACGGCTTCCGCTTTATAACCGCCGACAACCGTGAGATTTTTCCATTCCACGATATCCGCTACACGCGCGTACAATTTTTCCGTATTCAAAAGTTCGCCCATACGGAACGCTTTCTTGTAATATTTATCCGCATAAACGGGCGCGATACCGCGACGGGTAGAACCGAACTTCTTACCCGCAAGACGGTCTTCTTCCAAACAGTCCTGCAAAACGTTATACGGCATAGTAATCACGGCTCTATCTGAAATCTTCAAATTTTCAGGCGTGATTTTAATCCCTGCCTCTTTGAGTTTCGCTATTTCACCGCACAAATGCTTAATATCGATAACCATACCAGGGCCCATTACGTTGACCACTTCTTCACGCAAAATCCCCGACGGCAGCAAATTCAAAATGAACTTACCGCGTTCGTTGATAACGGTGTGTCCCGCGTTGTTACCGCCTTGGTAACGGCACACAACGTCAAAGTTTTGCGAAAGCAAGTCAACCATTCTGCCTTTGCCTTCGTCTCCCCAGTTAATACCACAAATAGATGTAAGCATGATAATTCTCCTTTGATCTTCCCTTTTTTATCCAAACACGCGAAAAAACCGAGCATTTTCTCCCTATCGGGCAGAAAACGCTCTCGTTTTCTCTTAACATTATATCTTATTCAAACGGCTTTGTCAAGCCGATATACGCCTTTACAGAAAAATAATTTATGCTTTATGCGCCGACATAACGCCGTTATAATCCCACATAAAATCTTCCGCCGTCTTCGTAAATTTCGCCGTTGCGTAATTGTCCTTAAACGCGAAAATCATGCTCACGTTCCCAAAGTAGCGGTCGATAACCTGCGCGTAGACGAGCAATTTCTTTTCTTCCAACCAAGCAAAGGAAACCGCGTCGTCGTACAAAAATCCGTCCGTCGTTCTAACCCCGCCGAAATCGTTGGAATACCCGTATTCGGGGAATTTGCCGAACTCGTTGTAATTCACGCCAAAGGGCAACACTTTTTCGCCCGACGCTTTCGTATACCGCAGTTCGCCTTTCGTTTTATCGGTAAAGTGGAAGGAAAATTTAGTAATCCCCATCGGGTTTTCGTCGCAAATATATTCCTGTCCGTCCAGCTCTTGTCTAAACGCCGAATCTTCTTCGCCTTGTACCGCGCGCAACTTCAAGCCGTCGATAAGTTTTGCAAGCTTTTCGTTTGCCGCTTTGTTTTCGGGCAACGGCGTATTCTGCGCCTTTTCCACGAACATATCCTCAAAATTGACTACGAACGCTTGGCGCACCAAATTCGTGCCTTGATTATCCGAATTGAACGTAAAGAGCAAGTCTTGCTCGGGATAACAAAGCGTAACCTGATCGCCCATACCATTGAACATAAACCCGCCGTTCGCTACCGTCCAAATTTGATAGCCGTAGCCTTGGTGATACGCACAATAATGCGCGTCCATTTTGTTATCCACCACTTTAGACGTTGCCTCGCGGATATATTCTTCGTTCATCAAACGCTTACCGTTCCAAACGCCTTTTTGCATAAGCAAACGCCCGAACGACGCGATATCGCGGAGCGTACAAACCATAGCCGAATCCCCCCACGAATCCCCGTTGCGGCATTTGAGCACCGTCGCCGTTTGGAACGTGCCCATTTCGTTGAACAGTTTTTCTTTCATATAATCGAGCAAGCTCTTGCCCGACAATTTTTCTACGAGCGCCGAAAGCACTTGCGAACCGGAGCTGTCGTACTGCCAAATCGTGCCCGACGCATGCGGCGCACCGTTTCTATCGTCGTTCAAATACAACTGCGTTCTATCGTCGTATTTAGACGTAAACCAATAATCGGCAGGATTGCCAATCGTAGACATCGTAAGCATGTCTTTAATCGTTTGATCTTTCAAATATTTCGCAAGTTTGCCGTCGATTTTTTCGGGGAAGTAGTCCACGATTTTATCATAAATAGAAAGCTTGCCCTCTTCTTGCAAAAGCCCGATTGCAATGCCGACGAAACTTTTCGTCTGCGAATACATTCTGTGGCAAAAATCTTGATGAAACGGTTTCCAATACGCTTCGGCGAAAATTTTATCGCCTTTCATCATTAATATTCCGTGCGTAGACGCACCGCGTTTTTGCGCTTTGTTGATAAATTCAATAACGCTTTCTGCTGAAAATCCCGCTTGTTCGGGCGTGATTTTTTCAAACATATTTCTTCCCTTCCTTTTACGTTTTTTTACGCTTTCATTTTATCACGATTGATGGAAATATGCAACTGAAAATAATACGCTTTTTCCGCTTTTTCGTATATATTTTGCAAAAAAGCTACGCGCCCCATTTACAGGCGCGTTAAATTTATTTATTTGATTTTATTTATTCGATTTCTCTACTGCCTTTACGACAATATACCCGACTAACATTATCAACCAAAGCACCAGCGGAATATAGGCTCTCGTTACCGTTTCCAATCGTCCGCTTTTATGTAGAAAGTAAAAATTTCTATAACCGAAATCCAGAAAGTCCTGTTTTAGTAAAATACTCTCACTTAAATACGAAACGCAGATAATCGCCGTCAGTATGATAACGGTTACGTCGCATTTCTTCGTTGCCCGTTTCTTCGTAAAGAACGCGTAAATCGCCAACCCTGTCGCCACAATCCCCATGCAAAGCTGAATTACCGAAACTGCCATAAAATTTATGCCTTTTGTATCCCCGTCGCGAAAGCTTACAAATTTGCTGCCCTTAAAGGATAAAAAATGGAACCCGTTTTCGCTGTACGCATTCGCACCCGTTCCCACCGACAACAGTGGAAACGCCAACGTCAATATTCCCAACAACGCCATACAACCAATAACTACGTTTCTTACCCAATCTATCGCTCTTTTCTTTTCCATAATTCACTCCTATTTATTCGTTTTTCCCACCGTTTTCACAACGATATACCCCACCAATAATACCAACCAAAGCAACAACGGTATATATGCACTTTCACCCGAACTTACCGCCAAGCGCTGAAACATTACGTTTTTACTGTCCGCTAAACTGATTTTGGTATAAGTACTCCAAGTGAAATAAAGCAAACAAGATAAAGCAGTTAAAACTATCACAGTCACGTCGCATTTCTTCGTCGCCCGTTTCTTCGTAAAAAACGTGTAAATCGTCAACCCTGTCGCTACAATCCCCATACAAAGTTGCGCAATCGCACTTACCCCATACACAGTAGCCATTCTACCGCCCAACGATCCTTTCACAAGCTGACTATCCTTAAAGGATAAAAAGTAAAATCCGTTTTCACTGTATTTGCTTGTGCCCGTTTCTATTGACAACAGTGGAAACGCCAACGTCAATATTCCCAACAACGCCATGCAACCGATAACTGCGTTCCTTACCCAATCTATCGCCCGTTTCTTTTCCATAATCCACTCCTAAAAATTATTATATGACAATATTATACAAGAAGTTTTCTTCTTTGTCAAGCATTTTTAGAAGTTTTCTTCTATACTATTATTATGAAACTTGGCGAAAGAATTAAGGAATTGAGGATAGAAAAGGACTTATCGCAAATGCAGCTTGCAAAAATTGTCGGAGCGAGCCAGAAAGCCGTGGATTATTGGGAACGAAACGTCAACGAACCGAAAGCGAGTTATATTATCGCACTCGTCAAGGCGTTCGACGTATCATTCGATGAATTTTTTGCGGAAATAGAATAAAAAAAACCGAAACCCTGTTAAAAAGGATTTCGGTTTTTTGTTTTTTTTTAATTGCTAGGTTTAAATAACCACGGGAACGAAGAAGTATACGCAGAAAATCGCAGAAATGACGATTGCTACTATGGATACGTTCCAAACGGGTTTATCCTGTTTCGTAATAGCATACTTAATAAGCTCAACGAGATAGGACAAAGCGGACATCAACGTATAGGAAAGAAGACCGATACCGATACCCTTCGTAATCGAATAGGAAAGAACCATAACTACGATGGTAAGGAACGCCGCCGTTGCGTTGATCGCGTTGCTGAAATCTACCGATTTTACGTTATTCTTCATCATGAGTACGCCTACGTAGATGAGCGCGGAAGCCGCTGCCGCGGAGGGAATCGCCGCAAACAAAGGCAATGCAAACATGGAAAGGAAGAACATACATGCCGTGGTGAACGCCGTAAGACCCGTTCTACCGCCTGCGGATACGCCCGCACCCGATTCAACGAACGTCGTAACCGTGGACGTACCGAGCATAGCGCCTGCACAGGTAGCTACTGCATCGGAGAGCATAATCTTACCGTAATTATACGGCTTGTTGTTTTCGTCGGACAAAATTCTGTTACCGCCGCAGCAACCGACGATCGTACCCATCGTATCGAACATATCGATCATACACATCGTTACGATAACCATGATTACGGTGAACACCGAACCTGCGGGGAAGCCCGTCTTAAACGCATCGGTAAACGAACCGAATACGGTGTAATCGCCCGTGAAGAAGTTCTTGAAGTTATCCCAGAATTTCCAAGAAACACTACCACTTCCTGCAAGCACGCTCAAATCGGTAACGCCGAAAGGAATACCGACGATCGTCGCGCCAAGAATACCGAAAATAATCGAGCCTTTTACGTTGAGTTTATCTAAAATCGCGATAAAGAACAAGCCCAAAAGTGCAACGACTGCCGTTTTTGCCGCAAACGATTCGGGGTTGCCGTTGTTTACGATTTGCGTACCCCAGTTGGTAAAGCTAACGAGCCCTACTTGCGTATAATCGTTGGTAACGATAACGCCTGCGTTTTGGAAACCTATGTACGCGATAAACAAACCGATACCTACGGAAATAGCGCCGCGAACTGCAACGGGCATACCGTCGAACACGAGTTCTCTAAACGTTTTGCCTTTAATCTTGATAAGGGACAAAAGCAAGAAGATAACGCCCGAAATAAGCACCATCAAAAACGCTTGTCCGATCGTGAAACGCACACCGTACGTATCCGCCGCCCAAAGCGCAACCAAACCACCGAGTAGTGAGTTCAAACCCATACCCGACGCCTGTGCAAGGGGCATTTTCGCAAGGAACGCCATAAGTAGCGTACCGATAACCGCACCGAGCGCGGTTGCCATAAACACCGAGGGCCAATACGCAGCCGCATCTTCCATCCCGACCAAAATCTGCGCGGGGTTAACCGTCAAAATGTACGCCATCGCAAGGAACGTAACGATACCTGCAACGATTTCCGTTTTGACACTTGTTTTCTTAGCAACGGGATCAAAGCCCGTAGCTTTAAAAAACTTGTTCATTGAAACAAATCCTCCTTAGTTTTTAACTTGTCTATATTATATCATATTCAATTTTATTTTGCAATTGAATTTTCACCAAAAAAACACATTCCTTGATAAAAATTATCAAAAAGTGAAAACAACGGACGGTTTTTAGCCGTCCGTTATCATTTCGATTTTTATTTACAAAACTTTCAGTAAAAATTCCTTTAATCTCGCGTCCTTAGGATTAGAGAAAAATTCTTGGGGCGCGTTTTCTTCTTTGATAACGCCTTCGTCAATGAAGATTATGCGGTTAGCAATCTCGCGCGCAAAACCCATTTCGTGCGTAACGATAACCATGGTTATTCCCTCGTCCGCCAAATCCTTCATAAGCGCCAACACTTCCCCAACCATTTCGGGGTCTAACGCGGACGTAGGCTCGTCGAAAAGCAAGGCTTTAGGGTTCATATTGAGCGCCCGTGCAATGGCGATACGTTGTTTTTGACCACCCGAAAGCGTAGCGGGATATACGTCCTTTTTCTCCAACAAACCGATACGGGCAAGTAACGCCTCCGCGTCCTTCGTCGCCTGTTCTTTGGATTTCAATTTCAATTCTACGGGGGCTAAAATCATGTTCCCCATAACGGTAAGGTTATTGAACAGATTGAAATGCTGGAATACCATACCCATTTGCGCTCTGCCCGTATTGATATTCACGCCGTATTCCTTTTCAAAGGCTTTGCGTTCCTTTTTCGTGGACATATTCTCGTGCAAAGACGGGTCGGCGGCGGTGAGAAGTTTCCCGTCCAACCACACTTCGCCCTTTTCAGGCGTTTCCAACAGGTTCATACAACGGAGCAAGGTAGACTTCCCCGAGCCCGACGGGCCGATAATGACCACTTTTTCGCCCTGCTGAATATCAAGCGAAACGCCGTTTAATACGTTCAATTTTCCAAAACTTTTATATACGTTTTTAACGCTTATCACTTGCTCTCAATCTCCTTTCAATCAATTTTATCACGAAAGTAAGCGAATACACGATAGCGAGATAGAACAACGCCGCCACGGTCATGGGAGCAATATAACTTGCTAAATACCTACCGCCGCCTAAAATCTTCGCAACCGAGGTCAAATCGTACATACCGACCATGGAAACGATAGACGTTTCCTTAATCAAGGCAATCAGTTCGTTACCGATTGCGGGAATAACGTTTTTAATCGCTTGCGGAATAACGATTTTCCACATGGTTTTGCCGTACGACAGCCCCAGTGCTCTGCCCGCCTCCGTTTGACCGATATCAACGGAGAGTATCCCTGCGCGAATGGCTTCGGATACGTACGCACCCGAGTTGATACCGAACGCAAGAATGGCAACCAATTCCATAGGAAATCCGCGAATAGCAAAGATGACGAACGCCATCAAAAACAACTGCAACGCCATAGGCGTACCGCGGAAAATGGTGGTATACACGTCGCAAACGACATTCAAAACTTTCATGACGGGGCTTTTGGACGGAATAATTTTTACGACGGCAACCAACATGCCAAGCAAAATCCCAACCATAGCCGCGCCGAAAGAAATGAGCAAGGTACATTTCAGCCCTTCCAGCAACATCTCCATATATTCCGCCGACGTAAAAATTTTTACGACGTCTTGTATAAAAGTTCCGTTTAAATTAAAAAGCATACTTTTGCTAACAATCCTGTAAATTCGTTATTATTCCAAACCAAGGTGTTTAGAAACGAGCTCGTTGATCCCCTCTTCGCCAAGTTCAGCCAAAACGGCGTTGATAGCGTCGAGCAATTCTTTATTCCCCTTGGTTACGCAAATCGCGTACTGTTCTTCCGTAGCCGTGTCTAAGTCGTAATACAACGCCTTGCAAACGTAATCGTCGTTCGCGTTACAAATGTATTGCGCCGGCAATTCGTCTACCACTACTACGTCCATACGGTTTGCGCCGATAGCGTCCACGGCAAGCTGCGCGTTATCGTACTGCGTGCAATCGCCCGTCGTGCCAACGAGTTCGCCTTCTTCCATTTCGTAGTTTACGAAAATATCCCCCGTCGTGTCGCGTTGTACGCCGATTTGCTTACCCATCAAATCAGACCAGAACACGCAAGCCGTACCGTCCGTCGCCGTTTTCACTTCAAACGACGTATCGTCCGCTTTGTAAATTACGTATTGTACGGACGTATAATAGGGATTGGAGAAATCCACTTTCGCCGCGCGTTCGTCGGTAATCGTAATCCCTGCCGCGCCGCAATCGTATTTCTTGCCGCTGGCTACGTTGTCGATAATCACGTCGAAATCGGTGTTTTCAAACACAACTTTCTTGCCAAGTTTTGCCCCGACTTTGTTCATAATATCCACGTCTACGCCCTTGATTTGCGTACCGTCGTAATATTCAAACGGCGCGAAATACGCGTTCGTATCAACGTAAATCGTTTCTTTTGCATCTTCCTTACAAGCGCTCATCGAACCGATTGCGCTTACAGCCAAAACACCTACCATACAAGTTTTTAAAAATTTTTTCATAACTGCTCCTTTTTTTTGCAATCTTTGCAATTTTAATAAAATTATTATACTATGCCAACGCTTTTAAGCCAATCGTTTTTGTTTGATAAATGCAATTATTTATTTTTCAACGCCGTTGCAATCCGCTTTGAAACACCTTCCGATTGGCAGTTTATTTGTTTGGATATAATAAAGCCAACTCGCGAAAGGGGAAAATCCCCTTTCGCGAGCCGTCTAAATATGGTATGTAATTTATTATTTGCTGTTTTGTCTATCCCCCATACACATAAGAATACCTGCATAAGGATTTCCCAACAAAATCGTCCATGCTATCATAGCACTACCTACCCGCCGTCCATGGTTTACACCATTACAATAAGTAATCGTCATAGGCAACCACCAAAAAAGCGGTAGAATTAAAATGCCTTGAAATACCGTCATCAAAACCATCAACAATTTTGCCGCTCTTTGCGCCAAATTCAATTCGCACACAATACTCGGTGCACCGCTGATAGCATACTGTTGAGTGTTTGATTGATTAGATTGCGTTAATTTTGCCCCACACCCAACACAATACACACTGTCGTTTGTATTTTCCATTCCACACTGCATACATTTCATATTCTACAACCTCCAAACTTTATTTTGCCGCATCTATTGCTGCTACTGTTCCTATATACGCCACCGCCCCGTCATAATCCACAATAACGGTCTCCAGATATCCAACATCCATTAATTCCCACTCAAGCTCCACCGCTTTAGCAATTGATCGCGCTGTATCACGCGAATCGCAAAACAAGAAAATCGCCATATCGTTTTCGTCAAATATATTCGTCGCCCTAATTATATATTGCACACCCGAAAAAGGAGTATACAAACCTATCTCTTCTTCATCCGTTATCTCGACCTCATATCCTGCGCTCCTCAAATTTCCCGCTACTTCATACGGATCGTCGCTCACTCTATTTGTAAGCACGAACAGTAATACGATTGCCAGCACATGAATTAACGCCAAAGAAACAACAAGCAACGGTATCCATATTTTTTTCTTCGTCTTAAAAAATCCAGAATTACTGCTCGTTTGCGCGGGGATTGCCATAGCCCCATCTACGCTGTCCGCAAAGCTTATCCCCATTTCACCGTTAAATGTCGGCGGGGTTGTAGTTATCGCGGCTTGTCGATTACAATTGGGGCAAAACGCATTATTACCCATATTTGTGCCACATTGCTTACAAAACATTTAAAAAACCTCCAAAATTGATTTACCAAAAATATTATACACTAACCAACGGTTAGTTGTCAAGTATTTTTGCTAACTATTGGTTATAATATTTGTATGGAAAATGAGATTATAAAAACAAGATTAAGCGAAGAGTTGAAAAATAGCGGTTTGACCACGATTGAAATTGCTAAGCGTATCGGCGTTTCCCCAGAAATGGTTACACAATATCGTACCACCAAAAAACTTCCAAAACTCGATACCTTTGCCAAACTTTGCAAAGAGCTTGATTTAGACCCCCATTATATTTTGGGATTAACTGAAAATTAAAAAACACGGTTGCTTTTCGTTGCAATCGTGTTTTTCTGCGCAAGAGAAAGAGCGCTCCACTTGGGAACGCCCTTTTTTATCGTTTCGGATTATTCGCCTTTTACGACAATCTTCAAGCCTTGCATGCTGATATTCATTTCCATAGCTTCGTTGATATCCGCAAGCGCGTACTTATGCGTGAGCAATTCTTCTACGGGCAAGCCGTCCTTTTGCGCTTCTTTCAAAACGTCGCAAGCCTGCATCCAGTCTTTTGCTTGATACGTCCAAGACCCGATAACCTTGATTTCCTTGTTGCAGATGTCTTGGTGGGGGTTATAGGTGGTGTCGCCGTTGTCCACGAAGAACCCGAGTTCGCACATCGAACCGCCGCGACGAACGTATTTCCAAATGGTGCTTGCCGCCTTGGGCGAACCCGTGCATTGGAACGCCATTTCCGCGCCCGTACCCGTGATTTGTTGGATTTTTTCAATCGCGTTTTCTTTCAAGAAGTTCACGGTATACGCCGCGCCCAACTTCTTCGCCATAGCCAAACGTTTTTCATCGCCGTCCACCGCGATAATATTACGAACGCCCATCGTACGAACGGTGGTAAGGAGCAACAACCCGATCGGGCCACAGCCTTGTACCAAAACGTACGAACCTTGTTTGAAGTTGAAGATTTGTTTCGCTTGTTCCACTGCGTGCACGACAACCGCCGCCGGTTCGATTAAGGTACGTAAATCCACGTCCATATCGCTCACGTTAAAGATAACGCCGCCCGCATTGATTTTAATGTATTCGCCGAACCAGCCGTTGAAATTCTTATACGCCGCTTCGCCGGGCATCAAGCCGAAAATTTCGCCGTTGGGGCAAAGGTGGATATGTTCGGGGTCGTTCTTGCAGGTATCGCAAACACCGCAGGGTTTAAGCCCCGTAACGATTTTATCGCCCACCGCAAGCGGTTTTCCGTAATAGTCCGTCGTTACGTTTTTACCCATTTTCACAACCGTACCCGTACCTTCATGACCAAGTTCTACGGGGATATATCCGAACGGATCGCCCTTGTATTCGTGTACGTCCGTACCGCAAATACCCGTTTGTTCCACTTTCACGAGAACTTCGTCGTCGCCGATTTCGGGAACGGGGAGCTCAAAGATTTCAATCTTTTTCGCGCCGGTTAAAACTGCTACTCTTGCTTTTTCTGGAATGTTGTAATTTGCCATCATTTCTCTCCTTTTTTCGGTCTTTCCGACCATTTTTTATATTATATCACAAACGTTTTCCGCCTGTCAAGCAAATACAGCAAATTGATTTTTCAACGATATGTTGTTTTTTATCGCCGAAAGCAAAATACAGGACAGCCAACGGCTGTCCTGTGTTTTGGTTGAGCAGTTTATATCTATCTTGAATTGCTTTTAACATTCTTAATCCTCAAAACTAAGTAAAGCATACCCGTCTTCTGCAATCCATACTTTAAAAGCTACGATAGACCCCCCAGAACCATCTATATATTGCAAAGCCGGCGACCCGTATTTATCATAAAGATAACATACTCCGTTAACCTCATACTTAAAAAAAGAACCTTCCGCCTTTCCAATACTTCCAATAGTATATAGACAGTTTGAAGGGTCAATATGAGAATTCCAGCGAGTACCTGTAGATTTAATCTCATGGGAAAGTCGCTTACCTAATTCTTGGATCGCAATAAATTCTAATTGGCTATACAAAGCATTTGAGTTATTGTTATCAGAAGAATTATTGACCGAAGTATCAATATTATATGAACTTCCTGTAAATTTATCCTTACAAGCGACCGCCATTATTCCCATTGAAAACATCATAAATATCATCAAAATAACAGATAAAATTTTTTTCATTTTACTTCTCTCCTTTTATTATTTTCGGTGGCGTAGCGTTCTTAGGAATATGCCACGGGCTTCTTACTTTATCTTGATTCGCCCCAGGAATCAATCCTAATCTACACCATTCCGAAACTTTATATTGTTTCACGTTCCATTTTTCTGCAAATTCTTTAGTTCCGATAGAATCGCTCATTTGTAAAAATGCCTCCAAAAATTTACTCCACGAATATATTATATGATACAAATTTGTATTTGTCAAGCATTTTGATACATTTTTGTATATAATATTTTTATGGAATATAATTTTGCAAACAACAAAATCGCTGAATTAAGAAAAGAAAAGCTCTTATCCCAACGACAACTCGCAAAAGAAATCGGTACAAGCCAAGCTAATTTATCCCGTTGGGAACAGGGCTTAAACGAACCAAGTATAATAGAATGTTGGAAAATCGCCGACTATTTTGAAGTTAGCATTGATGTATTATGCGGTAGACTTGAATACTGAAAAACACGGTTGCATTTCATTGCAATCGTGTTTTTGTATATATGGTTAAATTTATAATAGTGATGCGACGGGTATCTGTCGTTTCTCATTTCTCGCGTGTTCTCGCGCAAGGTACGGTATTCCTTGCGCTCGGTCACCGTTCGCGCGTTGCTTATGCGCTCACTCTTCTCACCCCTACAAGGCGTTATCAACGCCTTGCTTAACGGGCAGTTCGTCCCACGGCAAAGCGTTTAGCTTCCGCCCGTCGCCGAAAGCAAAACACAGGACAGCCAACGGGCGACGGGACTTGCGCCTTTAGCGGCGTATACACAATACGGAAATATTTTACGGCGACGGGTATCTGCCGTTTCTCGCAAGCGAGAACTCTCGGCAGAGCGTCGTCGCTCGTCAACGTTCGTACTCATCTCAATTTTTTCTTTTCTCGCTCCTCGCGTGAACCCACGATAATCCGTGGTTTACGCGAGCCGTCGCCGAAAGCAAAATACAGGACAGCCAACGGCTGTCCTGTGTTTTGGTTGAGGCGACGGGACTTGAACCTATTTTGAAAGCTAAAAAAGCCTTTAAAATAAAGGGATTTTTCAATTCTTCCCCTACACTTCCCCAAAAAAATAAAGCCCGTTCTGCTACCGATTTTTTATCAAAATCGGTTTTTTCTTTCTTAAAATATCCGCACGGTAAATACTACCGTGCGGGGTTTTCATCAAATACCTTCGTTGTTGGTGTAGAAAATTCGCCAATCAAACCCAAGCAAAATGCCTATACGCTTTGCCATATCAACAGACGGCACACGTTCACCTTTTACGATATGCGTTAAATAGGAACGGTCTACGTCCAAGATAAAAGCCACTTGACCTTTCGTCAATCCTTTTTCTTCCAACCCGTTTTCGATATACTTCGGCACTTCCGATGTTTTAATATAAACTATATCATCGGCATTATCAGCTTCTACCAACATAACCGTATCGCCATTTTGCACACTAATAGCGTTCATTTCGGTTGCTTTTGGTAATTCTTTCATACCGTCAAGATATAACGCCAAAGCTTCTTTTGCCATAGCGAACGCTTCTTCCAACGTCGCGCCTTGCGTGATGCAGCCTTCCAAATCGGGAAACTCCACCCAGTAACAACCATTTTCCTTATGGAAAATTGCAGGATAAATTTTTTTCATAATTTTCAACGCTCCTTTTTTTATCTTTTTAGGTGGGGCTTATTTCAGCCCCGCCTGTTTCCATATTGCTTGTTCTGTTCCAGTCGGGATATCTTTCGCGTGCATAGGAACTATGACCGTTTTTCCCGTTTTATCATTTCGTAGCTTTACGTGAGAGCCTTTTTGGCTAATTTCCGTAAAACCGTTCTTCTTTAAAATCTTGATTATTTCCTTTGGTGTAATCGGCATTGCGCTTTCTCCTTCGTTTTTTCTAATATTATTATACACTATTGTTGACAAAAAGTCAACACTTTTTACGCGATTTTTTAAAATTTGTTGACTAAAAGTCAACATTTTTTTAGCAAAAAAAATACGGGCACGGGCAATCGCTTTTTTCCAGCCTTCGCCGCTTGGATGCGACGTTGCCGACGCCCCCAGCGCGAAGCTCATGCCCACGCTACGTATCAAACACAGCCTTTTCGGCGCAACGCGCCGCACACCCCGCTACGGCGGGGTTTGTAGTTGGTGTTGACGTCGAAAAGGTGGAAATCGAATTTCCACCATATCCCCGGGAGAAAGTCGGCGGGGCTTATCTCTTGGCGACGTTCTGAAATAAGTCAGGCACGCTTGCGTGCCCCCGCGCGCTTACGTTTGCTTACGTGTGCGCGCGTATTATTTTATATACAAAATTATATAGGTTTATATATATAGAAAACCCCCAGCCGAAAAACCGTATACTTTTTGTCTATATATACCCCCTGCAAATGTCTTTGTGATATGACTTTTTTTATATTATTTGAAAAATAACAAAAAACGCTCAGACCGTTTGTCCGAGCGTTCAACTTTCTTGCACGTCTATAAGCGCGAACCCTGCCGCGCTTTTTCATGTCGTTTATCCAATTCCTACGTTCCCATTTTTTGCCGTGTTTCTCACGTCGTGCCCCCCTTTGGATAGCAATCACAAGCCTTTCCGTCAGGCAAATATCCTGTATCCGAGCACTTTAAACAAATCCGCTTTGGTTTCAAATCGTCCTGCGTATAGCCAAAATCCTGCAACACGTCTTCGATTTCATGCCGCCAACCCGCACATTGGATGCGTAATGCACGCATACCGTTGACGTCACCAGCGATTTCCAGTCTTGCCATATGAATTTCCGATTGATTTATTTGACGCATTGCCGCGGCAAACTTCGGGATTTTATTCAATTTATCTTGTATCCGTGCTGCATCTATTTCAGCCTGTTCCCGACGCAGGGCGTAAAATCTTTCCCGTGCACTCTTCGCATCGGCGTCCTTGACTGCCTGTTCCTGCGCCGATATGATGGATGCGGTTTTGCCTTTTTCTTCTTTCATCTTCGCTTTTTCGGCACGACGTGCCTTTGCTTCTTCCGTTACCTTGCGAATCTCTTTCAACAAATCCTTGTCCTTGAACGTGTATTCGCTTTCTTCCGCACGGTGCGTAGCTGTCTTTGGACGTGCGATAATATCCGCGTGCAACAAATTTGAAATCGCCTTCTGAGCCGTCATCGGGGATATATCCTGCACCATCTTCGCAAACTTACGCATTGTCGCCTTAAATTTGCCGTTTTCGCCACAAATCGATGCAAGCAAAACAACAAACGTCGCTTCGATGCGTGTTAAACGACGGCGAATCGTGTGCACTTCGCCTGTTTTCTTGTCTTTATTTATGATATCAAATTCACGGTTCAAAAGGAAAAGCGGAATTTTATATGTATTTGTACGCGGTCCGCCATAGTTCGAAGCGTACGCAACACACTTATCGTAGCGCGCATCGTATTCACGCGTGATATAACCCTTTTCGTCCAACATTTTGACGGTACGGCTAATTTGCCGTGGACTGCACCCGTAATCACTCGCTATCGCCGACAATGTTGCACGGTAGCGTTTCTTTTGCGACGTACGGGCGTAGCCGTCTATCGTTCCCAGCACGAACGCAGCAAGGCTTGGAATGTCCAATTTCAACATTCCATTCGTACAATTGAAGTATTTTTCATTGTTGACGTTTCCCTGCGCAACGTTCATTTCCTTTGCTCCTGCTACAATTTTATTGAATAGTTTCTCCCGGGGATATGGTGGAAATTGGCCGTCCACCTTTCTCCCGGTGATATGGTGGAAATTCGATTTCCACCTTTTCGACGTCAACGCCAACTACAAACCCCGCCGTACGCCATGCCAACATTCCGATATTTCGGCGCACAATCAGGACAATAACACTTTTTATAATCCTTGGATATGCCCCAACCGTACGAGCGCGCGTCCTTTGCCGTTCTAAGGCCAGTATAACTATCACTTTTTCCGCAACGTTCACATTTTAAATGAATCACCTTAATAGTTTCTATATAAAAGCTCATCGTCTTTTCCCCCTTATATCAACGAAAGTTTCCCGTCACGCACTCGAACGTAGCCGAGCTGGCGCAGGCGATTTATTGCGTACGCTACCGCGTGCTTTGACCGCTTCTTTTCCAACGCTTTGCCTATGTCAGTATAACTGATATAACGTGAGCCCTTCGCCAAAGCTTTGTTCAAATAATCCATCACATTCTGCAACGCAGGCGACAATTCTTTGTATTTCGATTGTTTCGGCAGCATACGTTCCCCCTTTGGCGTCTCCGACGGTCGGAGATTTCGCCGAATTTTTTGATTTTTTGCCTTGTTTTTCCGTGGCGCGGTCCAGACACGCTTACGCGGTCCAGACAGCTAATGCGGTACGCGCGTTTCTCGCGCGCATTATTTTTACATTGTCCGCCAAAGTTTTTGCGGGGCGGCGGGGGCGACACAAAGACGGGTTTGCGTTTTTAGCCGACCCTGCTTGGCTAAGCCAGCACAGGGAATCGGCAATAAAAATTCGCAAAATCCCAATTCCCGTTCTATTGACACGCCCCCGTCGCCTTTTTCCGCAAAAACTACCAAGCGTGTCTATTCAGACAAACTTGGGCTAATAATGGGATATGCGCCGCGCGCGCCCCGTGCCCACTGTCCAACGCGCCTTGCCACACGGCAGGAGCGTCTTTTTTCTTTTCTGGTTTGCAGGAAATTTCGCCAAGCGAAATTTACCGCGCTTCCGTGCATCCACTTCCGTCACGTCGCCGTTTCGGTACCAAGCTTACGCCACGTCGTCATTAAATTCATCAACTTTAAAGTATTTAAACACTTCTTTATACATATGACTTTGTTGGAATACCATTTGTGGTATTGTTGGTGACTTGCTTGTAAAGCACGGGATTTTTTCACGTCCACCGACTTCCGACCGTTTGAACTTTTCACGGTAAACAATCCCGAAAAATCCCGTATCGTACACATCGCCGTCCGTCATTCCTTTCATTACGTGTAGAGTTTCGTCCTTGCTCTTTTCCATCGTTTCGCCACTCGATTCGTCCGTAGTCCTTAATTTGACATCATTTGAACCGAACACGTTCATTGTCCGTACATAGTGACTATTTATAATGCCATCCAACCAGGACAGCGCGTGCATCGTCAAACAATCTTTCCCGTGTCGCGACCAGTAAAACTCATAAATTTTATCGTATGCACTGCAAATTAGCATATAGGCGGCTTCTTCCAGTGCAAAAAAAGGCATCATTATCTTATCTTTCGTTCGCCTTTTTAGCGTTAGTTTGGTTCCAAGTTCATTGAAATCTGTTTGTATCGAACCGCTGCGCTGCTCATCTACCATGATACGAGTATAGCATTCATAATTAACCGTCATCGCATGCGATATCATTTTTGCGTTCATCATCCACAAATCGTTTGTAGGATTGCAGCCGCCAGCCTTGTCCTTCCCACGGTTTGTAATTTGATTCCCAAATTCCTTTCCAGCTTCTGAAATTACAAGCAAACCGCTGTCTATGCTGTTATTATATTTACCGTCTGGGTTATACTTTACGCCCAATCGCAAACCGTCGTGCGGTATAATATGGCTCCACGTTGTCGCCGATTCCACGTCTTGCGGGCGTAATTTAAAACAATTCGATTTCATTACAGGGAAGCATCGACCACGCTGTTTAAAACGTATCGTCGAACGTATAGGATAATTGCTTATAACAAGCGAATCCGACGTGTATATGGCATATTCTTCCATATAGTAGGTTAAAGCGCGCCAAATGGGTATGAGAATTAATCCATTATTATACGTCATCCCGAATTTCTCATAATCGTACCCGAATATAAAGTCATCGCCAACGTAGCCCTGGGCTTGAAAATTTTTTAACGTCCCTTTGCGTTCTTTGTCGCTCATGCTTTTACGACTCTCAAAACAGGATTGCAATTCTTCGCAAAACCCACGGATATATTCCAAACCGAATTTCGGAAGTTTACGAAAATTATCCACTGTTTGCCGCACAGCGTGCCAGTTCAGTGCGGGGAATTGTTTCATATCTTCCATCATTTTTCGCTTTGCACGGAAACGAAAACGTTTATTTTCCAATCTTGCCAACAGCGTGATCAGCTTTGTTTTTCCAACGCGTGGTTTCCCTACGACCGTATAATTGCCAGGGTTGTCTTCTAAAAACTGCATATCGTCCTTTTCTAAGTCCGATAAACGTTCAAACCCAATATGGCGACGGTATTTGTGGAATATCCAAAGTCCAAGAACTATCGAAACAATCTTCGGCAACGTGCGGATTCCAACCGATAAATCCAACGCAAGCTTTGCAATCTGTGTAAATATGTTGTAAAATCCAAGCGCAGGACCAACCCACAGCATCCATGCAATAAACTCAAACCCTATCGTCGCAATATTTAGATTGAACATCCATATTGCTATGAATACAATTCGATATCGCTTGCCAACAACGCTTGGATGCGCTTCAACGTTCCCGTCCTTATCCTTTTTCTCCGAATCGATATTGACTATCTTATATCCGTCTTTGTCTTCGTCGTGTATAAAACGCCACCAACGTTTTATCGTGCGAACTATCGGGAAAAAGAAAAATTTTTCAAAAAACAACCATATTCTAAGCGGTATGCTCTGTTTACCATAGCTTTCATCCGAAAGAATGAATGAGAGAATGACGCACAATATCAACGGCATCGCAAGAATAAATACAAGCAAAAATCCCTTACTTCCCTTTGCAATTCCCGTTCCTAACCACGCAAAATATCCTTTCAGATACGCTTTGGATGAAAAACGCGACCAAAACCCCGCGCAATACTCTTTAATTTCCGCCCAGCTCGCAGGCATGAATACGTCCATGCTTTCGGGTATATATTGCACCGTCGCCGATGCATCGAATACGTCAAAACCATAAGCATCTAACATGAACGACGTATAATAGGCACAAGAGTTCCCAACATCCTTTATTGCTTGCCATGCTCGAAGCGTAACGTTCCAACCCAGCGAAAAAGTGTAACAAATAGACGCCATCAACAATATCCCGCTGATGACGTGATATATCCATACACTTTCACGCCGTTTACTACCCATAATTACCTACAATACCACACGTAGAGTATCAGCAGGATTGCCGCGACACCTAATATACAACGCCCCAGCAATCCGCCGTGTTTTTTTAAAAAACGTTTAAACTTGCGCATTTTTTAATAATTCCCGCCGTTCCATTGTTTTCGCAACCAAAGGAAGAACCAAATCACCACAAAAGCCAATCCGCCAAGCCCTATAATCGCAAGCACCATTTTTATGACGTACCACCAATCTACAGGCGGTTTCGGAACGGGCATACCCGCGGGCGCATCAAGTCCATTGATTATATCAATAGGCGATGCTACGCACCCAAGCACCGTTTCGTTTCCGTCCTTCCAAAACGTAAAACTGATGACGTCGAAATCTAAAAACACCGTTTGATACGCAACGTATCCATCCCTTCCCGACATGTTCGGATCAGAAATTTGATCAATACGCACCTGTGCCGTACGATATTCAGTTACTGCAAAGCGAAACAATACGGGCTTTTTTCCTGCCTCAATCATCGCATTGCACGCTTTCTTCACTGTCGGCACGTCATCTTCGCTTATGTAATATGTTGACGCAAAATCCGGCGTACTCATACTCAAAGCAGATGCATCCAAAACCACAAACGGGTCAAGTCCATATAGGCTGTGTTTTTCCTTATACGCTTGTACCATTTCCGCAACCTGTTCGTCCGTATATTTGCGTCTATACGTATCGGGAAAGGCTGGCGAACCGACCATCGTTTCTTTTAATCTGTTTTCGTATATCGCTATCATCTGTTTCCAATGAAAACTCGTCCAGTTCCATTTATCATCCTTGACGTCAAATTCGTAGCGACACAAACCACAGTCCGCGTTTTGGTCTACCAAGTACGCCTTGCGCGCTTCGTCCATATCCTGTTCAAACAGTGCCGCGGCATACTTGTTCGGTCCGTCAGGATAAAGCCCGCCACTTACGTCTTTTGCTTCCGTGTACTTTGCCGCATATTCAAGAACTTCCGCGCGGGATACATTCCAGTCATCTTGCGCAGATATTTCGCCTGACCAAAAAACCCAATCTAACTGCGGAAGATTGATCCAATCAGGATGCATCGTATACGTATCGTCACCATACGTTGCCGTAAAATTCGTCGGAACGTTCCACGAACAATAAAACTCACACGTTTCATTACCAAATAAACCACTATCTATGGCATCCCACGCGTCTTTCCATTGCCAACCCTCTTCTTGGTCACGATTCCAATGCTCTGCCCACACAATTCGCCAATCAACACTTGATAAACCGTTTTTAGCGTTCTTCCCGACCGCCTTTTCCCAGAGCATGTCACGGGCTTCTTCTTCATTCATAACAAACATGGGCTTTGTATGGTATTCGTACCACTGCGCCTTGATTTTTTGAAGCGTACCGTACGTTTCAAAAACGTCCGTATCGATGCCGAAGTATACCGTATTTACCTGCATATTATCCGCTGTGTTACGCCAAACGGCATGGTCAAGTTCTACGTCTACCGTATCCAGCTCTTTCACGTTGACCGTCAACGTCGATTTCGTTGTCGATTCCGCGTCACATCCCAGCGCATAACCTTTGTAAAAATAAGTCTTTCCAACCGTATAATCCGTCGCCGTCCTTGCGCCTTTGTGCAACAACTGTATACCAGCAATATCATAGCGACGTTCCAAGTCTTTCGTCATACCCGCGCGGCCCGCAGCATACATCGTATTGCTATCCAATATGCGGAATTTGTATACGAGCTTGTCATAATCGCCGCTCGATTGCCCGCAAAATTTCAAGCGCAAGTTTGAATATTCGCTCGGCTCGCCGCCTTCGTATGCCGTCGCAACGTTCACAACGTTCACGCCGTTCGCTTGCTCGATTTCGATTTTGGACGGATTGTACACGTACAAATAAATTCCGAACTTGTCCGTCGCAATTTCTTCGTCTTCCGAATAACAATATTCTGCCATCGTGTACAACGACGGTGCCGCGTCTTTGTGCTCCATTGTCGCCTGCGCGGCAAGCTTCGCCATCGTCGCACTGCCCAAATCATCCACGACACGCGTTTCATCGTATTCGTTTACAAGCTTTTCAGCGGCAGAAACGGGTACGAGGCTCGCCGTACTCGGCAAGCCTACGATAAGCGCCGCGACAAACGCAGCTATCCGTTTACATATCTTTGAAAATCGATTTTTCATACTCTACCCCCTTACGGCTCGAATACTATCCTGTCCGTATCTAACGTTATTTGCGTTGCTTTCGCCAGCGCGGAAAAATCCACGTCTAAACTCTGTTCCCCAACGGCTACCGTCAAACGAAACATGTCCACCGCAGGCAACGTGCCGTATACGATATTCGCCCCCGTGCCCGCCGTCGTCAGTGCATATGCGTTCATAGCTTCTTCCAACGTCGCGCCTACGGTTACACTCTTTTCGTCTTGGTTGACGTCTACACCGAACGCGCCCGTCCATTCTTCTCCCGCTACGTCTTCGTTCCACGAATACGTCTTTTCGTTTATCGTGAACGTGATATCTTCTTCCAGCTTAATCGCCGTCACCTTTGCCGTCAGCTTGTCCGTCGATTCCGTTGTTGCTGTGAATACGTCGCCTGCGTATATCTTCATGCCTTTCACACTCTCATCGTACGTTTCTTCACGGTACGTCAACGTCAAATCGTCATAGTTCGGTTCTTCTTCAACGTCCTTGTTCAGCATCAGCCCGCAAAAAATCCCAACAACGCCGAAAAAACCAAGGCATGACAAGAAGATAATCAAGAATTTTTTTATACCACCTTTCATAAGGATTCCCCCTTATTATACGATTTGTAGCTTCATCAGCGAATAATACGTTTGAACCGCTCCGCCAACTTCCACGTGCAAAACAAACGTATACAACGAATTTTCGGAAAGAGTTTGCAAAAGTTCTCTTACGTCGCTACTATATTCACTAATACTTTCGTCAAAATATTTACCTGCCGTCGTTTTATATTGAATACGCAAATCGCCATAAAGGTCGTTCGTATAAAACGTACGCTGTTGTTGTTTTTGTATAACCCCGATATCGTCAATGTAAGTTTTGCCAATGCTACCAAAGCCACCTAAAACATCATCCACATCCGCAGTCAAATATCCGTCTTCCCAAACATCTAAACCCGATACGTCCTTATTATAGTAAACAGCGGGCGTAAGCAAATCGAAGTTAAACACGTCGAAATCGTCCACGGTTGCAAGTTTCGTATATACACTTGCATTGCTTGCTTTGTATTGTCCAAAAGCAAGGCTTCCACCTTTACCGTCCGCAAAGTTGACGATTGTTTCCCCGCCAAGGTTCACGGTTATCGCATTGCTACCGCTACCAAGCATAACCGTTTGCAATTCGGAAACGCCTAAGAAGTCCACTACCGTCGACGCTTTTATATTACTATTCGCGCGCGACGTGCACGTGATTTTAATTTGTTCACCAAACGGTTGCTTACACGTCACTTTCAACCCCGTCGAACCGTCCGCCTGCGGTGTAATCGTCAGATAATCAGATATCTTTTTTCCTTTTGCCCACGCACTGGATTCATTCACAAACGCATACGTCCAATCCACGCGCTGGTATGCATCTGCAGGTTCTACCGTTGCATTTATCGTAGACGTTACTGGCGTATATGAAGACGTCGTTGCAACGTCCGTACTCAAAAAAGCAACACTTTTGCTCATAGCATATGTACCGCCAGCACGAAGATATTGCACTTCGTCCGTCGTCGATATATTCCCCCCACTCGTCGGTTCGTCCGTTCCGTCGTCGGGCGTTTCGCCTGCGCCGTCCTTTCCATCGTCAGGCGTTTCGCTCGGTTCTTCGTCTGTTCCGTCGTCAGGCATTTCGCCTGCGTCGTCGTCTTTTCCAGCATCGGGCGTTTCACTCGGTTCTTCGTCCGCCTTATCAAACCAACCCTTTACCGTATCCCAAAAGTTTGCATCTTTCGAAGCTTCACAAGCGGTCATCGAAAGTACCGAAAATGTACACGCCGTCGCAAGTATTGCTGCAATAATTTTTTTCATCTTTTTCATTTTTCTTTCTCCTTAACAAAAACTTAATTTTTCCAGCGCCAGTGAATAAATGGGCGCATAAACATGGAATCCGATTGCCATGGAATGGTTCCCCGCCATAATTTCCAAAACGAACATGTCTTCATTCGGTAATGCCGACATCGGTTCTAAAGTTGCATCGCGCCGCGCTGCATACGACGTCAACAACTCTTTCACCGTACCTGTTACCGTAACCGTGTTTTCGTCTTGGTCTATCGCTACGTCAAAGTATTCCGTAAAATCTTCGCCGACAAAATCCGTGTTCCAACGGTACGTATCGGGTGTTTCCTGCCCTTCTTTTGCGAATTTCCATTCATAATCTTCGGGCAGCTTTTTAGCGTAAATCTTTGCGGAAATTGCCGAGTCCGCTCCACTCTGCCGAATGGAAAAGGTCTCGGTTTCCGTAAAAACCACACCGCCCGCACTTTCTTCCAACGTCTTATCCTGGTAATCCACGACAAACCCTGTTGTTTCGCCTTTTTTCGTTTCTTCTTGCACGTTGCCGAAAAGCTTATATATCGTTACGCCTATACCAGCTAACGCCGCGATAAACACTAACACGACAACGATTACTAATATCTTTTCCCCAAAGCTTTTTTCGTGTTTACTCATAATTAAACCCCCTTACGGTTCAAACAAGATATGGTCCGTATCCAAAGTAATTCCCGTCGGCTCGACGATAAAATATTCGGATGCGTTGGATATTACAAATTGAATATCTACTTCCACGTCGGCGTTTCTATATGTATGCCCAAGGTCAATCGAATACGTATACGATAATTGGTTCGACATCGTTTGCGTCAATTGATTCATTATTCGGCAATACTCGTTATAAGCTGCGCCCCCGTCGTTATATGCAGAAAGGCTCGAACTGGATACGTCGCCGCCGCTGCGCTTGGTCCAATGATATAAAATCTTGTTCAAGCTGCTTTCCGATAAATATTCCGCGTAGGGCAAACCTATAACCCCGCACGAACGCGTACGCCCTTTTTCATCCGTTTGCACGTTGTCCTTTTTCGTTAGAATTGTCGATGCGTTTAATTTCGTCAAGAAACTGCTTACGTTCGGCGTTTCAACCCAACACGCCCAAGGTGCGGCTTCTTGCCACTCTAAAAGCGTACCCGTTGTCACTGCTGCTATGGTCAAGTCATTCTCCGCATACTTCCCAACAATCGCATTTGCGTTTAAGTTTATTGTATTTTTGCAATCTTCGCCTTTGATAGTTCCTGCAATGTCCGTATAGTAAACACTGTTCAAAACACTATTAAATTCCCACGCATCAGTCGCATCATCGTTAAAGCCCGTATTCACTTTCAATATTTTCGTCGAATAATCGCAAACAAAATTATCCGTCAGTTCGGGCATTTGTCGTGAACTACATATAACGCGGATTTGCTCACCAAACGCTTGCTTACATGCAACCACTGCCGTCAACGCACCGTCCGACGTGGGCGTTACGGTCACGTAATCGCTCGCTTTTCTTCCCTTTGCCCATTCACTTGATGCATTAACAAATTCAACAACCCAATCGACCGCAGGGTTGCTCACGTAGTCGTCGGGATAGGATGCCGTCACCAAATGCGCGCTTTCCGCGCTTTCGGAAACACCGTAATTTGCGTATTCGCTGGGCTTAATCAAAACGCTTAACATTTGAATACCGTTACCGCCTTGCTCCGTCATCGTCATGTTGTCGTTCGCCGCCTGCACGCTCTCCATCGGCGTTTGTGCCGTGTCTTTGTCATCGTCCCTGCACCCGCTAAACGCCACCATACCAAACGTCAACGTCGCTGCTAAAATTGCCGCCATAATTTTCTTGTTCTTCATTTTCTTTGCTCCTTTTTAATAGTTTTGTGTCCAATTACTGTTTTCGTCTTCAAACATCGCGTATAAATACACGTCGCCCGTTTGCCCTGCGGGAATCGTGCCAGCGAACCGCTCCGTGCACCCTTCGTTCGTGAACCAACAATCCTGCAATATCAGATTATAATTTGTTTTCTTTTCCAACGCTGGAACCGTCGCGCCGACTTCCTGCACATACGTCGTCGGGTGTTCCGCGGTCAAAAATTCCAGCGGAAACGCGTCGCCTATATTCCCGTCGATGACGGCGAAATAGTATATATTCGATACTGTCCCGCGCACATCGTTTGCATCCAACGTCAACGTGTAATCTTTCACGGGCGTGTCGCTCTCGTATATTCCGTCAACACCTTCCAAGCTACCTACCGTATCCCACGAACGGCAACCGATGAATTGATTGTTCGTCAGCTTGACCACCGTATTCGCATTCACCGTGCCAATCGCCACGCCGCACTTAACCGATAATTCGTCAAACAGACATTCGTTTACGCTCACCGTCGTGATATCGTCCGTTGGTGTTTGGGGCGCTTCGTGTATCTTCATACCACGATAACCCTTGAACGTGCAATCTTCAAACGTCGCCTTGCCGTCTTCAACCCAAACGCTGTATCTGTCTTCGCTGGGCGAAACGAACGTGCAACCGTCAAAGGTCATGTTCGCGTCCGCCTTCAAGCGTATACCGTGCGTGAACGTGCAATCTTCAAACTCGATAACACCCGCAAAATGGATATAATCCGTTATGTACGACATCGGGCCTGCATATTCATCGTAGAACGTCAAACCCTTGAATGTCAACGTCGCGCTGGCGTTCGTCAGCTTAATCGACGTTCGCACGTCGCCCGTAACCGTTATCGCGTCCCCTGCGTTCGCCGCTTCGATGACGATGCTTTTAAGTTCATCGCCGCCAAGCTGCGTTTGCGCCGCTCCCATCGCAAGCGGCATGTTACCGTCAACAACCAGCTTCACGTCGCCTTTCGCCCCGTCCATGCTCGCGTTCACGCTGTCCTTTGCTTCCAACTCCACGCGCGTTTCCGTCGGCGTAGGCGCGGGTTCTTCGTCGTTATGGAACAACGAAACGAGAACGCCAACCGACGCAGCAGCCGACAACACCGCAGCACCACAAATCAATACGTTCTTTATCTTACTCTTTGCCATGTCGTCACCGCCTTAATCTTCCGTTTTGGCGATTTCCAGCGTGGATTTCACCGTGCCGACAATTACGGCATACGTCGCCGCGTAATCGATTTCCTTGGGCTTGTCCTTGTCCACCTGCGGCTTGTACTGCGTAAGCTTATCGCCTGCAATTTGTCGCAACGTCGCTTCCAATACCGCCGCATTGTTAATCAGTGCCTTCTTGCTTAATTTGTTTTCGCTCATTGTCTTCTTCTCCTTTTTGAATAGATTTTATATAGCAAGATTGCGCAGACGTTTCCACGCCTACGCTCTCAAACATACTGATTTGACCTTCCAAGGGCTTATTTTCGTCTGATTTTTTCATGACGACATCCTTTCCAGCTTGCGCTGGGCGGGCTTTGCGGCACCCGCCGACCGTATACAAAGGAACCTGTAAATTATGAAAAATATGGTTAAATGCTATTTTCCAATTCTTCAATCAAGACAAGCGTTATTCGCAAGCGTTCGTATGGTTGTTCGCTCCGACGCTCACCGTAAACGATTATAAACGGTTGCCGTTTCGCTTGGCTTTGATTTTTTGCAACTTCTCCCATTCTGAACCCCACTTTTCCGCCATAGCTTTATCGCCTTTCTTCCAGCTTCGCGGCGTTTTCACTTCATCCGACCAGCCTTTCGTGACAATAAAATGCACAAACGCACACACTGATATTATCAAACAAATTGCCAACGCTGCGTACATAATCGCTTTCATCCCAATGTAAATAAGTTTTATTGCTAAATCCAACGTCATTTTTCTGCCCCCCACTTCAATTCGTCCAAATGCGCAGGGATGAACTTTTCAAGCTTCGCCTTGGAAGCTTCAATATATCCGTCACCGTAGAGCGTATCCCAGTAAAATCGAACAACTATCTTTTCCACTTTCGATTCCATATCTTTGAACCAGCGCACTTCTCTTGCAATCAACGCCACATTTTCACTCTCAAATATGTATTCGTATTCGTTTACCACACCAGGGGCAAGGTTCTCTTTGTCTATTTTGGTCCAATTCTTGTAATCTTTCAAAAACTTGCGGACCTTATCCCGCGCCGTCAATTCGTACGATTTGGAATTTGGCATAAGGCAAGAGTCGGATACGCTCGGCGGTTCGTGTGCATACACTTCCGCAGGCGCAGGCTCGTCCACGTTGTCAAGTCCACCGCCTTGCCAGAACGTTTCGGGTTCATAATCGTCAGCTTGTCCAAACGTTTCCCGCGTTTCTTCTTCCGCAAACGTGCGATGGAACTCTGCATCCATTTCCGCAACGTCGTCGGAAAACTCGTGTTCAAACGGCTCGGATTGTATATTTTCGGGTTCTGAAAATCCCGACGTCGGGATTTGAACGCTTGCAGGCGGTGTTATCGAACCGATTTTTTCAAAATCCTGCCAAGCCTTAGCACTTTCCAAAAGGTTGAATCCGTCGCGTGCACGTTGATATGAATAATTGCTCGTCTGCATGTACTTCTTGCACAGCCGAATATCCTTTATCGTCATATCCGACGTAAACTGCCGTCGCTCAATTTCCGATAAGGGCGCAAGCTCTACAAGCCCGCTTTGCTTAAAACCACGATACCGTTCTTTGATTTGCACGCGCCCGCTTTCGTCTTTTTCGCAAAACTCGGCAAGCAACGTCAAATTCGACGTGTACGTTCTACCGAACCCGAAAGCATATTCTGAAAATTTTTCAAAGCTCGAATACAAGAAGCGCATACCGTCTTCGGGATTGACAACGAACTTCCATTCACCCGATTCGCGCAACGCTCGAAGCTCGTACCCCAGCACGCAAACGCTTTCAGCCGTTTTTTGCGCGCTTTCCAATACGCGCTGGCAACGGTTTTTCAATCTCGCCTGCCCTTCCGATGAAAGCACACCGCTCACGCTTGAACCGTCAAACTTCATAAAATCCCAGTTCTTTTGGGTGTTGAAATCAATCAATTCACTCATGATTTTACCCCCTTACCGCGTCATGACGAGAATTTTCCCGCCTATCCATTGCGCAAAAGCAAAATCGCAAATGAATTTTGCAACGTCGTCATCCAAACTTTCAAGTTCAGGCGGATTCGATTTGCAAATTATCAAATTCCCAAATAACGGGCAAGCCCCTTTGCTCAACGATATTGCCGAAACAATAGGCTTTTCTTTCAACGCGCCTTCGTCGTCTACAATAATGCTATAACGTTGATTATAAATATCTCGCGTTACGATATCAATGCAATCGCATTTTAAAAGCTTATGAAACACTTCGATATCGTCTTCGATTTCGATAATTTCGGGGTTCTTTCGGTCAATGACGTTGTAGTATACCACTTTAATCTTCATACGCGCACCCCCTTCGCATTTACAAAGGAAGACGTTCGCGCACTTTCCGCACGGTAATCTTCAAACATTTGCCACATGACCTTTACGACGTGCTGTATCTTCTCAAACGGATACCCAAGCTGAACCATAGCAAGCTTTGCATACCCGACGGCGATATCGTTGAACCGCCCTGCATTGAACAGTGCATCCACTTCCGCCTGCGGCAACGTTGCCATTCGCAAGAACCGTTCTTTTGCCGTTTCCACAGTCTTTTTTTCTTCCAGCTCCACTATACGCTTTTTTTGACGTTTTACAAGCAATACAACTTGTGCGTGCAATTTTTGCATGTTGCAAGAATACATATCCTTTTTAAACGGACAATCTGCGCAGCAATCGTCAATTTTGTTGTAGTGAACGCAACGATTAAAAAGTTCTATCAATTCATCGTCCGTCAAATTCACTTCTCCCTGCACGCTTACGCCCACAGGCTCTTTTACCTTCATTCCCATAACTATTCTCCTAAAAATTTATTTCAAGCGTGATTTCTCACGGTTGATTTCCTTTGTCGCCCTGCACGCTCCAAATGCAGTTTATTTCCCCTGCTTGGCTTTCGCCAAAAAATATTCGTACATACCTTCACGGCAAGCAACGTTCCCTCGCTCCCTGCGCATCGGACACGGTTCCACCTCTTCGGGAATATCGCCGTCAGCATCGTATCCGCACGCACCGTCATATTTGCTTTCCGAAACTCTTGCGCAAACGCTGCACATGTCGAAATATTCGATGATATAATCAAAAGCTTTTTCTAAAACTTTATCCATTTTCAATCCTTTCCCCTTACGGGGGCAGGCGGTTTAATGCAATCGCCGCCCGCCTATTACATGGAAGTATTTCATTTCGTCAGTGTTGGTACTCACCGACGATAAGAACGTTGTTTGTTTCCCCCATACGGGGGCGGGAATTAACGGCAGTTAAAATACCCGCCCTTTCGGAGATGCTACAAAGGCTTTTCTGCCTTGTGTGCCAATATCTATTCCCTAACCCCCCGCCCGCGCCGCTTTGGAGCGACGACGCAGGGGTTTTAGGATTCATAGCCGTGATATGCCACGGGAATGAAACAAATTAAGCAAAAACGCCTTGCAAGAGCCCTATTCTTCCTGCAAAGCGTTTCGCTTTTTCTATTTCAAAGGGATTTTTAGTCCCTTGATTAGCAATTTTATAGGGCTTATTCAATTTTTCGTGATATACTTACGTATATACGTACGTCGGTCAATCTCCGACGTCGGAGTTCTTGAACCCCTTTTTTCACGCTTCTTCCTACGAAAATTTTCCCGCTCCCGATAGCTTCTTTTGATACTTTCGCAAATCTGTTTTTGCTCGGACATTCGTTTCTTGAACTTTTCCAATATTGTCCCGTATGGCGCTTCCGTAACTACCGTGTAGGAAAATTGACTTTGCCTGTGGGATATATCGATTCTCGTACCGTTCGGATACTCGAACACGCTAATTACGCTGTTAGACTTTACCAAGCAACCTTTCACGCTGCTATCGTATAACGTCTTGTCAATCTCAATCCAGTACGATGAAACACTGGGATAAATTTCAGCCAGTTTTTCTTTAATTTCCTTAAAGCTCGTCGCAACGTAGATTTCTTCGCCGTCGGAAAGATTGATTGTGCAATACGTTTCATATTCTCGAATCAGCACGATTTCCGAATCGCTAACTAAACATTTCCCTTTGCTTCCGTCTTCTCTATCGACAGCCGTTAATTCAACCATCCTTTTGCTCCTTAACTTTTCCGTAAACGTGATAAATGCGTGTTTTGCTCTTCTTCAATCTTCTGCTTCGCTTCGTCGTACGTATCAGTGACGGTAAACGAAACATAATCACCATTCAAATCCACGTCGGATATGCGCAACTTGGCTGTTCCGTCAGGGGTTTCCATAATCTCGCGAATCTCGCTTGTACGGATACAACGTCTACAAATTTCCCCGTTCCTGTTTTTGATTTTAAATTCAACCATTATAATCTATGCCCCTTTTTTTAAGCCATCGAAGGCCTCTCTTTCTAAATTTCCAGCGAGCCTTTATACCTTTAATCTTCAAATCAAAAGCCGTCATTCCGTCTTCATATCTCTCACGGATTTCTTTCAAGCTAATCGGCAAATCAAAACATTCGCCGAACTTCGTATAAACTTTTCGATACTCTCCTTCGTCTACCGCCGAAACGAAATCCTGACAATGCAGCATATAAAATCCTTCGCCATTCGGCAAGAACATCCAAGCCGCGCCGTCAAACAAATCCTGCGATAATTCCACGAAACGTTCTTTTACCTTAAACGGTGTATCGCCCATTTTCTCGACCGATATCAACGTTTCAATCTGCAAGCGTCCATCTGAATCGTTCAACTTTTGGCAAAGGTAACGCATATTGCACGTTTCAATTAAAATCGTTTTTTCGTCTTCCGCTCTCGTCAACTGTATCATCATAATCTTGCTCCTAACGCGTTCTTTGCCCCGAATTTCGGTTTGTCCGTTTTTTCTTTTCTTTGAGTCTATAGCTTTCCGCGCTTAAATTTAATCTACGTATAGATTCTAAATATTCTTCGCCCGCTTTTCTTGTAGGTGGTAATTTCCCCGTCGTTTCCCATACGCAAATCGGGCATAGACACGTACCGTCTTTCTCATCTACCATCCAACCTTGCTTAGTCGCATACTCTGCTTTCGCAAATGTTAAATCGCTAGTACAGCGATTACAAGAAAAAAATACCAAATTGATAACGCCCATTTCCAGCCCCTTAATCGCCCGAATTTGCGACATTTTTGTTTTAATCGCGGTTTTATGCAAATTTGCATAGCTTGATTGTATTATATCAAGCAAATTTGCATATGTCAAGCGTTTTATGCAAATTTGTGTTAAAATTTTTTTAAGGAGATTGAAATTATGCGATTAAGAGAATTACGTGAAGAACGAAATTTATCCCAACAAGATGTAGCTAATGCCATAAAAACAAGCCAAACAAATATCGGACGCTGGGAAAAAAAATTAAACGAACCTACTGCAAACTTTTTAATTCAGCTTGCAAATTTCTTTGAATGCTCGATTGATTATCTTGTTGGCAGGGAAGACGACTTCGGGAACATAACTATCCAAAACGAAAACACCGCCCCTGCCCTTACGGAGCAGGAACGGCTTTGGTTGGAAAAATATCGAAAGCTGGATTACGGCAACAAATTATCTGTCAACGGATATATTGATGCGCAGTTGGATTATCAAGAAAAGCATAAAAACTGGAAACTGTAAAATCCCGACGTCGGGATTTTTTGAACGCCAACTCCGACGTCGGAGCTGAAAAGGAGAAAACAAGATGGAAAACAAAACCGAACGAAAGAAAGCTAATTTAATTCACGAACCCTACCACATTATTCAATTTGTAACAGTGCAACGCAAAAAATGGAATACTGACTATGATTATAAAAATCTTTGGAGAAATCGCGCCTATCTATTACCTGCAGAGATAGGTCTGCGATTAGATGATAAATGTTACGTAATCAATGAACACAATTATAGACAACCTTATGAATGGGATAAATTAAAAAAAATAATTTTCCATGACGGTATACCCGAAGACACGCCACAGGATTTAATCGATATGTATCATACGGCTTGTCACTTGCGAAGAAAAGCACAAATGGAAGATCCCGACTGGTTTACTTGTGAAATGGTAACTGTTTACGATAAAGAAAAAGGACAGCTATTTCGTCTTTTTGCAAAAGGAAATTTATATTATCTAAATTCGTCTGGGAAAATCGAACATGATCCATTTTATAAGCCTTCTATGGAAATTATCGAAGAACACACCTTAGGAGAATTTCCTAAAGGCACAAGCAAACTGATTGATTTATATAATATCTTGCACGCTGAACTTGAAGAAGAACGCGCCGAATTTTTACAATCGCTTGAAATGGAAAATACGCAAAATTAAATCCCGACGTCGGGATTTTTACTACTAAAAATTCGTAGTTTTAGGGGGTGTTCTATGTAGAAAAACTCACAAAAGATTTGTTATAAAATTTAATATACTATAAATTTTATAAAATCCCTTTTGTTGCAAATTGACTATTTTTTGGTAGACTTTTCTTGGGTTTTTTCACCCAAATTTACACAAAGGAGCTATCAAAATGTTGTCTGAAAGGGATTTGCAGGAATTAGAACAAGCCGCGCAGTTTATCATCAACGTTATTCAACGGCATCGTGTATCGAACGAACATGCACAAGAGCGGCGCGCACAGTTTCGAATGTTTATTTCAGAACAGGGAAAAGAAAAACCCGACGTGGGGACGTCGGGAGCAGAACAGGACTTTGTTGAATTTACTGAACAGGAGATAAAACAAATGCCTAAACAATTACAAAGAATTATTTTAATAAACAAAAAACGTTGCCGCATTCGCATTCACGAAAGCGGCAAAAATTCTACAACTTATGAGATCCGTTTCCGTTCGGAAGGATATAACGTATCCGCCAGCGGAAAAACGAAAGAGATTGCTAAAGCGCGTATGTTGGAAAAGCTGAAAAAGGCAAAACCGCAAACGGAGAGTTTCGAACTACCGACAACGTTTACCGCCTTTGCCCGTTTCTATTTTGAAACGTACCGAAAAGAGCAAGTCGTTCCCGAAACGTTTAAAAAGGATATAAATCGATTTGAAAAACACTTGCGACCGCATTTTCAAGAACGGGAGCTCAAATCGATTTTGCCGCTCGATTGCAAAACGGTGCTTGATTCGCTGGAAAAGGAAGAAAAATTCAAGACATGCGAAGAACTGCACTCACTTTTAAACGGTATTTTCAATTGCGCAATTCGACATGATATCATCAAAAAGAATCCGTTGGATACTATTTTGAAGGTTTCGTATGAAAAAGTCAGCAGCGTTGCACTCACGAAGGACGAAGAAAAAACATTACTGAATGGCAGCAGTGCCGAACCCGTGTTCGCCATCGCCTTAGCCTTGGCTCTTTACACGGGACTTCGCCCCTGTGAAATTCAAACGGCAAAAATCGACGGTGCGTTCATTGTGGCCAAAAACGCAAAAGGGAAACGCAAGAAAAAATCCAAACTTCGCGAAGAAAAAACGAAGCGTATTTATATTTGCGATAAGCTGCGACCGTATCTTGTAGACGGTTTGCCACCTTTGCCGACCCCGCAGCTCTTACGACGTCGGGTATCGGCAATCTTACCGAATCATATGCTGAAAGACTTGCGAAAGACGTTTAATTCGCGTTGCAAAGAACTGGGCGTTTCCGAACACGCACGCAAAGCGTTTATGGGACACGCGCTGGATGCCGTCGATAGCACGTACACGTCTTTATCCGACGAATACCTTCTTTCAGAAGGTAAAAAGCTGAATTTATGGTGATTTTCCCCAAAAATTCCCCATTTTTTACGTATTGAAATGCTAAAAACAATAAAAAATGGGCACTTTTCGACGATTTTTCATCAAAAAATGCCCATTTTGGTTGAGGCGACGGGACTTGAACCCACGACCTTTTGGTCCCTAACCAAACGCGCTACCAAGCTGCGCTACGCCTCAGTTTTTTCCGCTACCCCTTCGTGAATAGCATAATAATTATAACCATACCTACGCTTTAAGTCAAGCGTTTTTTCGCGGTTTTTCAACTTTTTTCAAAAAAATTTCTTTTACGGAAAAACAAGCGAGTTTGGATTATATTGACTTGGCTAATCCTCATTCCAAGACTTGGGTTCGCCGTCTACGTAACGCCAATAATTCCCCGATTTCCAAGACGCACTGTAAAAATACAAACGCGAATCGGTAATCCGTCCGTTATTTTCGCCGATAACGATATCGTTCCAGCCGTCGCTATTCCCTGCATAGAATATGCGTTCAATGCCCACTTCCAGCTCACCCGAAATATTTTCGTTGCTAAACGCGCCTTCGCCGATTTCACGAACCGCACCGCCAAGCACGACCGTTTTTAAACACAAGCTATCTGCAAACGCTCTACTTTTAATCGTTACCACCGTTTCGGGCAAAACGAACGTTTCCGCGCTTTTGCCTACGGCGTACTGCACCATCGTCGTAGCGGTTATATCGTACAAATTCCCGTCCAAGGCTTGATAATACGCGTTATCCGTGCTTACCGTAAATTCGTCCAATTCCACGCAAGAGGCAAACGCCAATTCGCCGATTTGCGAAACGGACGAACCGATATGCACTTTGGACAAATCCCAACAGGTATAAAACGCTTTTTCGCCGACAATTTCCACCGTATCGGAAAGAACGAGTTCGGTAAGCCATTCGCCCTCAAAACCGCGCGCGGCGATTTCTTTGACGGGCAGATCGTTTTTACTTTCAGGAACGGTTAATTTCGAGCCTTTGTTCCAACCGCTACCCTTGACGATATAATAGGATTTATCCGCCGACTGCGTATAATAAATTTCTTCTTTCACAATGGAAGTCATTTCGTTGCACGCGACAAAACCGACGCACGAAACCGCCGTCGCAAAACCCAAAACGATTGCCATAATCTTTCCACGTTTTTTCATTTTATCGCCTCTACGTTTTTTTACGCGCTTTATTTTACCACTTTAACAATAGATTTGTCAACAATTTTTTACGCGCGCGACCAAAATTAACGCGCGAAAATTCTTTCTCGCGCGCTGTTTTTGTCGATTATTTGTTTTTAATATATTCGTCAATTGCTTTTGCCGCAACTTTCCCTGCGCCCATAGCCTTGATAACCGTAGCCGCGCCCGTAGCCGCGTCGCCGCCGCAATACACGCCCTCTATCGAAGTTTTACCCACTTCGTCCACGGCAATCTCGCCCCGTCTGAGCGTTTCCAGCCCCGGCGTCGTCGCTTTGATCAGCGGATTAGGCGACGTACCGAGCGACATAATCACGCAATCCACGGGAATAATAAATTCACTGCCCGCAATTTCCTTGGGCGAACGTCTACCGCTTTCGTCCGGTTCGCCAAGCTCCATACGGATACATTCAATCCCGTTCACCCAGCCGTACGCAGGATCGCGCGGGTCTTTCGTTTCCGTCGCTAAAATACGCGTGGGGTTCGTGAGCAAATCGAAAATAATCCCTTCTTCTTTCGCGTGCTCAATTTCCTCACGGCGTGCAGGCAATTCTTCTTCGCCGCGACGGTATACGATATGCACTTCCGCGCCCAACCGTTTCGCCGTTCTCGCAGCGTCCATCGCCACGTTCCCACCGCCGACGACCGCCACGCATTTACCGCGTTGAATGGGCGTATGCCCGTCGGGTTTATACGCTTTCATCAAATTTGAACGGGTTAAGAACTCGTTTGCCGAATACACGCCTTTCAGGTTTTCGCCGGGAATATTCATAAATTTGGGCAATCCCGCGCCCGAACCGATAAACACCGCGTCGAAACCGTATTCCGTTTTCAGTTCTTCGATAGTGATAACGCGCCCGATAACCATATTCGTTTCCACTTTCACGCCCAGCGCCTTTAAGTTCTCCACTTCCTTTTTCACAATCGCTTTGGGCAAACGGAATTCGGGAATACCGTACACCAACACGCCGCCCGCAACGTGCAACGCCTCGAACACGGTTACTTCATAACCCATTTTCGCCAAATCGCCTGCGCAAGTCAATCCCGCAGGACCGCTGCCGACAACGGCTACTTTATGCCCGTTAGACGGCACTTTTTCCACTTCGCCCGTCGCGTTCGCGTTATGCCAGTCAGCAACGAACCGTTCCAGTCTACCGATACCAACCGCTTCACAACCCGCCTTAATCCCGCGTGTGCACTTACCCTCGCATTGCGTTTCCTGCGGACATACCCTACCGCAAACGGCAGGCAGAGCAGAATCCTTTGCGATAATTTGATACGCGCCTTCAAAATCTCCTTCGGCTACCTTTGCGATAAATTCGGGGATATTGATATTCACGGGACAAGCCGCTACGCAAGGACGGTTTTTACAACCGATACAGCGTTTAGCCTCGTCTATTGCCATTTCGGGCGTATACCCAAGCGCCACTTCTTCAAAGTTCCCGTTTCTAACCATAGGGTCTTGCGTGGGCATAGGATTTTTAAGCGGGTTCATATTAAACTTCGCCATCTCACTTTACCTCCTGTTTGAACAGATTGCAAGTTTCCTCGCGTTCGTGCGCTTCAAAATCCGCATACGTTCTTGAACGGCTCATCGCCTCGTCAAAATCAATTTCGTGTCCGTCGAATTCAGGTCCGTCCACGCACGCAAACTTCATCTTGCCACCCACCGTCAACCGACAGCCGCCGCACATACCCGTACCGTCGATCATGATAGGGTTCATACTCGCAATCGTTTTCACGCCGTATTCCTTAGTCGTCGCGCACACGAATTTCATCATAATAAGCGGACCAATGGTAATTACTTCGTCAAACGTTTCGCCCTTTTCCAGCAACGCTTTCAAAGGCACGCATACGTTACCTTGCTCCCCGTACGAACCGTCGTCTGTCATCATATAAAACGCGTCGGAACAAGCCTTAAACTCCTCTTCCAAAATCACCAAATCTTTATTTCTGAACCCGACGATAGAAGTAACCTCCGCGCCCTGTTCGTGCAAAGCGCGCGCCACGGGCAAGGCAATCGCACAGCCTACGCCGCCGCCGACGACGCAAACCTTTTTCAGCCCCTCCGTATGCGTAGGTCTACCCAAAGGTCCTACGAAATCGGGAATATAATCCCCCGCGTTTTTATGATTGAGCCGCTCCGTCGAACCGCCGACGATTTGGAAAATAATCGTAACCGTACCTTTTTCGCGGTCGTAGCCCGCAATGGTCAATGGAATACGTTCCCCGTCCTCGTCCACGCGCAAAATAATAAACTGTCCCGCAAGCGCTTTTTTCGCTACGAACGGCGCAAGAATTTCCATCTGCGTAACCGTGGGATTGAGCGATTTCTTACTAACGATTTGATACATAATTCGTTCCTTCACTTTATACTTTAATTCATTATAACATATTATACCGCAGTTAAAACCATTTGTCAATCGCTTGCACCGTACTTTTCAAAAGCAACGCAAGGAATTTTTTCACCAAATTTTCATTTATCTTCCGTTTTCATTTGCTTTTCACAAAATTAAGTAGTATAATAAGGAACGTAATTTAACAATATAATACGAACACGATGAAAAAATCTCTCCATCGCGTCCGACAGGAGTTATTTTTATGGAAATTTTATTATCTTTATCCATCGCATTGCTTGCGGGCTTGCTCTTATCCCGTCTTGCAAAACTTGCCCAGCTCCCCGCCGTTACGGCGTACCTTGTAGCGGGTATTTTGATAGGTCCGTATTGCCTTGGCGCGTTCGGCGTAAAAGGCTTAGGCTTTATATCCATGGCAGACGTGGAAAGCTATTCTATCGTCTGCGACGTAGCGCTCGGTTTTATCGCCTTTTCGATAGGCAACGAATTCCGACTCTCCCAGCTGAAAAAAATCGGCAAACAAGCGACGATCGTCGGCATTTTCCAAGCCGTCGTTACCACGATTATGGTGGACGTTGCGCTCATTTGCTTACACTTTATCATTCCCGAAACGCTTTCTTTGCCCGCGGCAATCACGCTTGGCGCAATCGCATCGGCAACCGCCCCCGCGGCAACGCTCATGGTCGTGAAACAGTATAAAGCCAAAGGCGCGGTTACGGATATACTTCTTCCCGTCGTCGCTTTGGACGATGCGGTGGGCTTGGTGCTCTTTGCCGTATCGTTCGGCGTAGCAAACGCGCTCGGCGCGGGTGCAGTAAGTATCGTATCCGTACTTGTAGAACCGCTTTTGGAAGTCGTCCTTTCCCTTGCACTCGGCGCGGCAATGGGCTTCTTGTTCCAGCTTTGCGAACGGTTTTTCCATTCCCGCTCCAAACGTCTTTCGGTGTCCGTCGCGTTCGTACTGTTAACCATCGGGCTTTCCATGCTCAAATTCAATATCGGCGGCGTACATATCGGATTTTCTTCCTTGCTCGTTTGTATGATGCTCGGCACGGTTTTCTGCAACGTGTGCGATTTTTCCGAGGAACTTATGGAAAGAGTGGACAGATGGACTGCGCCTATTTTCGTGCTCTTCTTCGTATTGAGCGGTGCGGAATTAGAACTTTCCGTATTCACGGATATCATGATCATTCTCGTCGGCGTGGTGTATATCATCAGCCGTTCGGCGGGCAAATATTCGGGCGCGTATTTGAGCGCAAGAATGTC
Organism: Clostridiales bacterium; assembly: GCA_015055545.1. Taxonomy (GTDB): domain Bacteria; phylum Bacillota; class Clostridia; order Christensenellales; family Borkfalkiaceae; genus Scatosoma. The sequence goes on along the minus strand of SVHY01000003.1, from coordinate 9,685 downwards.
TAAATGCGATCCCAACGTCGTTAAATATTTAGGTATCACGCTTTTACCTCAAGCGGGCGTAGCCCTTGGCATGGCGATGAAAGCGGCAGAATTGGCAAACGGCGGCGCGCTCGTTGCTAACATCACGCTCTTTGCCGTGCTCGTATATGAACTCATCGGTCCTATGCTCACGAAAATCGCACTCACCAAAGCAGGCGATATCAACCCCGAAGGCAAGACGAGTGCCCGCCACGAACACGCAAAAAACAAGCATTTGAAAAACGCTTAATTTCCTTTGACAAAAAAAATCGACGGCTCAACCGTCGATTTTTTCATTCTTCTTTTTCAATCGCAAGTATACGAAAATCGCTACGAGCGGGAACAACGCCCCCACCAACATCCCGATTTTCATACCCAACTGTTCGGCTGTTAATCCAAGCTTAACGGCAAGTGAGCCAACGGAGGGCTTCGTCATAGCAACGTCCGTAACGACTCCGACGAGCTGCGGTCCTACCGACGCGCCCATATCGCCGCCCGCCGCCATCAGCGCGTAAATCAAAACGCCGCCCTGCGGGTATTTATCCGACGCCACGATCAAGCTCCCCGGCCAGAGCATAGACACGCAAAAACCCGTACACGCGCAACCGATAAGCCCCACGATCGCAAAAGGCGAAAGCGCGGCAATCAGATAACACGCCGTCGCTCCGATTGCACCCATTAGCAACGCCCGCGGCGCGTTTTTGCCTATCTTTGCATACAACGTTCTGCCCATACCGAGTGCCGCCGCAAACAACGCTACGCCGAAGATATCCCCCCAAACCTTGGGCACGCCGAGAGCCTGTTCGAGATATCCCGACGCCCATTGCGCCATAATCAGTTCGGACGCGCCGCCAAGGAAAATCCCCGCAAAACACAGCCAAACGCCCTTGTCCTTCAAGAACTTCACCGCACCCGCCGTCTTTTCAGGCGTTTGCATTTTCGGCACTTCCGCGCCTGCATACAAAATAGCGGATACAAGCGGCACGAGCGCGCAAAGCACCGCCAACCACTGCCAGCTCTGTGCGCCAAGCGCAAGCAAAAACACGGTTGCCACAACCACGAACCCAACTACGCCCCAAGCGTACACGGCGTGCAATTTACTCATTTCCTTGTCGGGATTTTCAGCAGGAATAGCCGCGATAACGGGACTGATAAGCACTTCGCCCAAACCGCTTGCCGCAGAAAATATGATTGTACCAATCACTAATCCCAAATATACGGAATTTGAGAACAAGACGGGTGCAAGAGCGTATAAGCCAAGCCCTACCACCGCCACGACGGGCATCGTTTTGACCACGGCAGGGATATTGAATTTGTGCGAGAAAAAGGAAAAAATAAAATCCACGCAAAGCTGCGTAAAGAAGTTGACAAGCACCAACAGCCCAAGCAACGAATAGGACGTTCCGTATAAAGTTCTGAACGTTAAAAATAAAATCGGGGAAATATTCCCAACGATAGACATCGTAATATTTGCGGTATAACACGCCGCTTTTAAGCGTTTATAACTTTGCATAAAACAGTTCCTCCAAACTCTTCGCGTGTATTATATCACTTTCCTTTTTTTAAAGCAAGCGTTCGCAAGCAAAAAAGCCGCTAAAAAGCGACTTTTTTTGTTTATAAATCGTACAAATTAATACAAGGCTTTTGTTCGTTTGCATATTCCCAAAGCCGTTTTGTATCTTCGTTTTTTCCGTCCACGCAAGCAACCACCAACGCCGCTCTGAATATCATCCACTCCATTTCCTTTTGAATTGCCTTTTTCAAATCCATTTCTTCATACGGCGAATAAAGGCACCAATCGCAAGCCTGTTTCCAATAATCGTACCCATCAATAAATTTCACTAGAAAACGCGGCACGATATATTTTATAGCAATTTTGGGATTTTGCTTTTGACATTCTTTGCACTGTTGCATTGCAAATTCCTCAAACGCCCCCTGTCCGCAAAACAAACACGATACCTCGCCCGTTTGATATCTCTTCAATATTTCCGTCAGCTTGTCGGCGTGTTCTTTCGTGCCTACAAACTCCTTTTCTCCAAAAAATGCAATCGTCATTCCCTTACTCCTTTTTTTATTATTATATCATATCCTTCCAAGTTTTGCAATTAAAAACACCCCCACAGAGGCGTATTTTTAGAGACGCATTTTGCTAAAATATTGTTATAATAAAAAAGGGGTTACTATATTGACTGTCAACGACGCAGTAGCAACGCGCATTATGCAATTGCTCAAAGAAAAGAACATGACACAATATCGGCTTGAGAAAAAGTCGTATATTGCTCACGGCGCTATGGATAAGATTTTGAACGGGCTAAACAAAACGGTCACGCTAACGACGATATACCGTTTAGCGCATGGGTTTGATATGGACATATACGAATTTTTAGACCACGACGTATTCCGTTCCAAATATTTAGAAATCGAATAACCAAACAACCGTTTGACAAGCATTGTCAAACGGTTGCTTTAATAATAAGATTTTTAATTAAAACCATTCTTCTTCCAACATAGCGCACAGTGCGTGGTATACGGGCAAATGCAGTTCTTGCACTTTATACGTTTCCGTTTCGGGTACGCGCACGCACACGTCCGAACAAGCGGACAACGCGCTTTCTTTTTCGCCCGTCAAGGCTATCACGAACATACCCTTGAGCCTTGCCACCGTCGCCGCGTATACGCAGTTTTTGGAATTACCCGAGGTAGAAATACAAAGCAGCGTATCACCCTTGTCACCCAAGACGTACAACTGTTGCGCGAACACCGCAAGCGGTTGTTTGTCGTTTGCAAACGCCGTAGAAAGGGATAAATGCGACGTGAGCGAGATTGCTTTCAGTCCACCTTCTAAAACGTCCGCTATCGCCCGTCCTTCTTCCGTCTTGGAAAGGACGGCTTTTTCTTCCGTAGAAATGGGGCGTTTCTTTTTAAAGCTCTTCATAAGCTCGCCTACGATATGTTCACAATCCGCCGCGCTACCGCCGTTGCCGCAAAGGAGCAATTTATTGCCCCTTTGATAGGTATGCAAAAGGCTTATAAACGCCGCCTCGATATCCCGTTCGCAATCCGCAAGTACGGGGTATTTTTCAATCAATTCGTTTAAAATATTCTTCGTCGTTTCTTTCATTTATACACCTCCTGCAACCGCCAAAGCCGCAATATCGCCTACGTTTTCGCTCAATTTCGCCGCTACGATTTCGCAAGCAACCGCGGAATTTTCCAATGCGTTTTTCTTAATTTCCCGCTCCATAGCAGGAATGAGCAACGCTCCCGAGCGCATAAACACACCGCCTAAAACGATTTTTTCGGGATTGAGCATATCAATTACGATACTAAGTCCCTTCCCTAACATACGCCCGCTTTTTGCAAATACTTTTTTGGCAAACGAATCGCCTGCAAACGCGTATTCGCTCAATTTTTTGGTGGTTACGCTATTCAAGCCGCCCATCTTCACGATACAATCGGGGATTTGTTTTTGCCTTTTCGCCATATCCACGGCGAGCCGCGCAATTCCACCGCCACTGCAAAACCCTTCAAACGAACCAGCTTTACCATACCCGACAGGTCCACGACTTGCCAAACGGATATGCCCGATTTCACCCGCATTCCCGTTTGTGCCGCCGTATAGTTTTCCGTTCAAAATCAGTCCTGCACCAAGCCCCGTACCGAACGTACAAAACACCATATTTTTCGCGCCCTTGCCCGCACCGAACCGCCATTCGGCAACCGCGCAAGCGTTGGCGTCGTTTTCCAAAACCGCGTTTAAGCCAAAACGTTTTTTGATATACGAAACAATCGCAAAGCCGTGCCATTTCGGCAAATTCGGCGGCGTTAAAATCACGCCGTTTTCCGTATCGAGCGGACCGCCGCAACTAATCCCTGCGCCCGCTATTTCCTTATCCGCTTGAAAGCGTGCCAACGTGGGCGCAAGCCTGTCAAACGTTTCTTCGGGCAACGTCGTGGGCGTTTCTTCTCTGCCCAAAACGGTAATCGTTCCGTCTACGACTTCCCCAAGCGACACCGCGCATTTTGTACCACCGATATCAAAACCGATATAATACATTCTCTTACTTCCCGTTTTTTATACTATTATACACGTATATTATCCATTTGTCAATTGCAAAATTTGCTTTTTTTATCTATTTATTTGTTTTTCTATCCATTTTATCACCCGAAAAAGCGAACCGCAAACTCGCTTTTTATTTTTTTATCGTTAAAATCTCAGCCCCACGCACTTCCTTATAAAAAATATAAAAATAAAGTCAATTATTGTCGTTTTATATTTGACTTATTTAACAAAAAGGTCTATAATAGGCAATAGTGATTTTTGAAAGGTAGGTATAACTTATGAAAAAATGGAGTAATAAATGGACGCGCGCAGCGATTCCTGCTCTGCTTTTGCATTGCGGCATCGGCACGGTGTATTGTTGGTCGTTATTCAGCGCGCCTATTGCCTTAACGTTTACCGCAAACGGTATCAGCGCGTCGGCGCTTGGTTGGGCGTTCTCGCTTGCCATCTTCTTCCTTGGCATGAGCGCGGCGTTCCTTGGCAACTTCGTAGAAAAGAATATACATACGGCAAGCTTGATTGCAACGATTTGCTTTGCCGTCGGCGTAGCGGGCACGGGGCTTGCCGTGCATTTGCACAGTATGCCTCTCATTCTTATTTGCTACGGCGTGATTATGGGTATCGGCTTGGGGCTTGGTTATCTTTCCCCCGTCAAAACGCTTATGCTCTGGTTCAAGGACAATAAAGGTCTTGCCACGGGTCTTGCGGTTGCGGGCTTCGGCGCGGCGAAGATGATTTTCTCGCCCATCATTGAAGGCTTGATTAACGGTCTTGGCACGGAAAAAGCGTTGTACGTTTTGGCGTGTATTTGGTTCGTTATGATGTTCGTCGGACATTTGCTTTTGAAAAAGCCCGACGGTTGGGTGGAAAGCCACGAAAAAACGGACGTCAAAACCTTCTTCAAGCGTTTCAAGATTTTCCTTGATCCGAAATTCGTCGGCATTTGGCTGGTGTTCTATATCAATATCACTTGCGGTCTTGCGCTCATTTCGCACGAAAAGGATATCTATATGGCAGTCGGTCTTGGCGGCAGCGCGGCGCTCTTGTGCACGCTTACGGGCTTCTTCAACGCCGCAGGCAGACTCGGTTATTCGACGATCGGCGACCATCTGAAAGATAGAAACACCATCTATAAGATTATTTTAATAAGCGAACTGTTGTTCACCACTCTCGCGCTTACCACGGGTGCAATCTCTAAGGAAATCGCGTTTATCTGTATCGCCCTCTTGATTGTAGTCAACCTTGGCTACGGCGGCGGATTTAGCAACCTGCCCACGCTCCTTTCGGACGTGTACGGCATGGGCAAGATTTCGTCCATTCACGGTATCGCGCTTTCCGCTTGGGCGTTTGCTGGCTTAACGGGCAACCAAATCGCTGACCTTATCGTAAGCAAAACGGGTAGCTATCAAAACATTTTGATTTTCACCTTGGCGTTGTACGCCGTAGCAATCGTTATCGACTTGCTTCTCGTACGCACAAAGCATAGCAAAAACCAAGAACACGCGTAATCATCGCAAAACAAAACAGGCTGTCGAGTTCTCACTCAACAGCCTGTTTTTTAATACCGAATTATAAATAATACGTAGCCACGGCAAGCTGGATTGCCCGTTCGGTTAAAGACGAAAGATAGGCAAATTCCTGTGGCGAATGCGTTCCACCACCCAATACACCCAAGCTGTCTATGCACGGAATCCCCGCCGCGGTAATATACGCCGCGTCCGAACCGCCGTTGGTTTTTTGGTTCTCCAAGGTCTGTACACCGTTTACCGCAAAAATCTCGTTCAGGCGATCGAACAGCGCAACGTTTCGCGGCAACAATTCCATTGCTATCCGCTCGCTGATTTTTTCTAATTTACAGCTACAGCCCTTGACGTGTTCCGTCTTCGCCAACGTTTCCACGTAACGGGTAATATATTCCCGTTGTTCGTCGTTCGCAAAGCGCACGTTCACCTTAAATTGACAAGCTCCCGCTACGGTGTTGGGCACGCTACCGCCGTTTATCACGCCGCAACTGCAAGTTAAACCGTCGTGGTCTTTGAATTTTTCCAGCTCCAAAATCTTATGCGCCGCGTCCGCAATCGCGTTTGCACCGCGTACCGCGCACATAGACGAATGTGCTTCTTGTCCCGTAACGGTAAACAGGAAATTCAATATCCCCTTTCGTTGCAAACACACTTTGCCCGTCATATTACTTTCCAAATTGAAGAACGCAATCGCGCCTTTTGCCTTTTCGCAAATATACCGAATGGTTTGCTTGTTGCTTGGCGCGCTGCTAATTTCCTCATCTGCTTGCAAGAGCATTTTTACAGGCCGCTTCGTAAACCCGCACGCTTGCAACGCTTCCATTGCAAGCAAGCCTGCCACGATACCACCTTTACAATCGGTCACACCCGGTCCATAAATCTTTTCCGCGTCCTTTTTTACGGGCGGATATCCGAACAAACCAATCGGGTGTACCGTATCCATATGCCCCGAAAAGCAAACGGGCGGTAAAGTTGCGTCGGGATTCATCGTGATGCACACCGCGTTGCCCGATACGGAATGTTCAAACGTTTCCACAGCCCACCCCCGTTCTTTTGCAAGACGGATACAATATTCGCCTACTTTATCCACGGCGGCTTTGTTCATCGTCGGACTTTCAATATTGCATATTTCTTCCCAAACGCCAATATATTTCGCTTGCAACCGCTCCACGGCAGAACGAAAATCTGCTAATTCCACGTTTAGTACTCCTTAGAAATACAATTCGTCTTGAATGAACATAAGCGAGAAACAAGCCGACCAATGGAAATCGGAAATCGCGTGTACGTGTTTTCTCCAATCAGGCGGCAACACGGGTTTACCCTTTCTTTCACATTCGTAAGGATAGATATCGTTTTCGGGTGCGTAGAATTCGTAGATAACGCCCGTCTTTTTATACCACTTAAACGCCGCGTCCAACGTCTTTTGAATGAGTTCTTTCGCCAAATCGTCAAAACCGTATCTCTTCAAACCGCGCGCCACGAAGTAGTTAATATTCATCCAAACGCCGCCGCGCCACATGTCCGTTCCGTACATAGGGTGGGTCTTTGCCACCGTAGCAAGCGGTAACGTCGTCCAAAGCAGGTCGGGATTCACCAACGTTTTCACCATCTTTTCCGCCTGTTCTTGGCTAGGTACACCCGCGAACATGGGGAAGAAGTTGGACGGAGTCAACACTTTCGTATGCTTACCGCTTACAAGTCTGTCGTAATACGTTCCGTCTTCTTCGTTCCACAACAGCTCGTTCATAGCCTTGCGCATTTTATCGCAATCGGCAAGCCAACGCGCCGCGTTTTCTTCATCGCCGAGTTCTTGATAAATCTTCGCCAAATATTCCGCGTCGTGGATTTGGAACGCGGTGAAATCCATCGCATCCATCTCTTCGTCGAATTCAAATCTCGGCGAGTTATCCTGCCCAGATTCACCCGACTTACATTCCGCGTAATCAGGTTCGGTGAACCATTCCAAAAGCCCGTTGTTGTTCTTGTCGCGGTTAAGCTTGTCCCACGTCAAATACTTATCCAGCGATTCCACACATTCTTCCAAGAACGCCTTATCGCCCGATTTTTTATACACTTCCCAAACGCCCCAAGCCAAAACCTGCGGTTGCGTTTCCTGTTGACGAACGTACGGGTTCATCATCGCTGCAATAAACCCGTCTTCGCGCTGTTGGGTAAGCACCGCACGGATACAGTCTTTCGCCATTTCGTGATCGTAGGTTGCAAACGCGAGCGCGTGGAATACGCTATCCCAAAGCCACATACGCTTATGCGGTACTCTATCGGGAGTCGTCCAACGGCAGGGAATACGCCCTTCGGGGCTATGTACGTTTACTTTATTCACCGACAACGCTTTATAATACAAGCGTTCGTATTTCTTATTCTTGCACTTGGGCAGTTTCTTAAAATAATCGTATCTTGCCTTTTTGAACGCTTCCACGTCGCAATCGATAAGCTCGTGCGTGCGCGCTCTTGCAAGCGAATACGCCGCTTCAGAGTGACAGATAACGAATTGATACAACCCGTCATCGCGCTTTTTCACATAGCGAACCACCGCGTCCATATGGTTAAACCACATGTCCGTACCCAAGCTGGTTTTATAGTTCCACTTCTTTTGCGGAATAATTTCGGGAATCATCGGCGCGTAGCCCACGAGCGTATCGCAATCCGCGAACGTAATAAACACGTCGCCGTCCTGCGTTTTCGCATCGATCATATCGCTCGTAATCGCGTTGAATTTCACGCGCCCTTTAACGGGAAAATATACCTTTACCCATTCGACGAGTTCAAACCGAATACAGATTTTCTTCGACGTAAGCGTTCCGACAAAATCGTTATTGAAGCGGTTAATACCGTCCAAACCCGAATACCCGAACAGTTGTCCGTAGCCCCAAATGTTGTTAAGTTTCATAGTTATTTCTCCTTGCTTTTATAGCTTATCACAATTATAGCAATCTTTGTCCAGAAAGTCAAGTGAAAAACCTGCTAAATGTATTGCATTATTTGCTGTTTTTAGCTAACCAAGACAATAGAATACGTAAAAGGTCAATAGATAAAAATCTTTCAAAAGAAAACTCCCGTATTTTTCAAAAACACGGGAATTTGTATACGTTTTATTTTTTATCCAAGAAAGCTTTCAAAACGGGTTCAACCCTTTCCGCCATGCGGTAAAAGCCCAAGTCGTTGGGGTGGCAATTATCCACCGTGCACATAAACCAGTCGTCTTTGCCAAGTAGCGTTTCGCCGTCGATAAAGGCAACGAGTTTATCACCTTGCTCTTTTGCCCGCAAATACGTTTGATAAATGACTTCTCTTCTAGGCACGCACGCCGTTGGATCGTATAAAAAGTTCGGGCGTGTCATAAATATAATCGGCGTATTCGGTTGCGCCTTGCGAATTTTTTCATACAACGGATAATGCGTTTGTTGGAGCGTTTCCGCCGTCGGGGAATTGAAATCGTAATCGAGCACCATCACTTCCGCTTGCAAACCCGCCAAATAATCCGCCATAACGGGCTCGCCTTTCGCGTTTCCCGAAAAACCGAGATTGATAAAATCAAAGTTCAACCGCCGCGATAAAACGGAAACGTAATCGTTCCCCGCGTGCGACGCGCTCCCGCCTTGGGTAATGGACGAACCGTAAAACACCACGGGTTTTGCGTTGGGATAGGGCAAAGCAGGTTCCACAACGCTCCCCTCTTTCACGCCGATATACAATTCGTACACGCCGTTATACAGCGGAAAATACAAATCGATATTCCGCACGTTTCCTTTTTGCAACTTCGTTTCTTTTTCCAGCCCGCCGCCGTTGAAATTCTTATTCGGCACGTTCCGTGCGTACACGATACTCTCAAACGCAAATCTACCGTCGCGGTAGAGCGTAGCGTAAAAAGTTTGTGCCGCGGCTGCGACGTTTTCACAATCAACCGTAAACCGATCGCCTGTAACGCTGATTAAATCCGTCCATTCGGGGCGAGGATTACCTTCAAACACACCGTCCGCGTACACGGCAAACCCGCTGTGCATGCCCATGGACATATTCGTTCCGGGCATAGGCGAAGGCAACACCGCTTTTACGGTGATAT
>SVHY01000044.1 GCA_015055545.1 Clostridiales bacterium | reverse complement strand
TGCATGACTGGCAGGTCAATACAAAAGCACATTTGTGCTATGCCAGTAGAAAAGGGCTATGCCCGAAAAAGTAAAGCCACCCGCTATGCGGGTGGATATTTACTTTGCTTATTGCTTACTCGCCTTTGAAGGGGAAAAGAGCCGCGATTCTTGCACGCTTGATAGCCGTTGCAAGAAGTCTTTGGTGTGCCGCGCACGTACCGCTCATTCTGCGGGGCAGGATTTTGCCGCCTTCGGTGATGAATTTCTTTAAACGGTTGACGTCTTTGTAGTCAATCGCGTCAAGCTTTTCTTGGCAGAATGCGCAAACCTTTTTACGGGGCGCTTTTTTGAATACCTTTTTAACAGGTGCTTTTTCTTCCATGATAGTTTCTCCTTAAATGATTTGTTTCCCTTAAATTAGAAGGGAATGTCCGAATCGTCGTCCATAGCCTGTAAAACGGGCTTGCGCTTTTGCGCGGACGCGCGAGGGGCTTCCGAAACGTCGCCGAACGAATCGTCGCTGTCTTTGGGCGAAAGGAATTCACAGTCTTGTACGATAATATCCACTGCGGTACGCTTTGCGCCTTGATTGTCCTCGTAGTTGCGGATTTGTATGCTACCTACGACGGCAACTTTCTTGCCCTTTTTGGTGTAACGAGCGATCGTTTCGCCAAGCCCACGCCATGCGGTACATTCAAAAAAGTCCGTTTGACGTTCGCCGTCTTGCGACGAATAGGGGCGTTGTACGGCGATGGCAAATCTGCACATCGCTACGCCGCTGGGCGTTTCGCGAAGTTCGGGATCACGCGTTAAGTTTCCGATTAAAAATACTTTGTTCATACTTTTTCCCTCTTATTTTAGTTGAGCTTCGTAATCAAACGTCTAACAACGTCTGCGTCGATGCCTGCAACACGTTTCAACTCTTCTACAACTTTACCGTCCGCTTCGAACGTCATCAAAACGTAGTACGCTTCGTTCTTGAAGTTGATAGGATATGCGGTTTTCTTCGTGCCCCACTTATCCGTGGATGCAACAGCGCCGCCCATCGATTTTACGATGTCCTCATACTTCGCGATTTTCGCGTCTTTCGCTTCGTCCGTCAAATCGTTGTTGAGCAGATAGAGCATTTCGTACTTGGTCATACTTATTCACCTCCTGGTCTTATTCGGCATATCTCTCAATATGCAAGGTATTGATATTATAGCCCATTTCCTAAAAATAGTCAATCAATTTTGCAAGCTTTTTCGCCTTTTTTTCGCTTATTTTGACGATTTTATGGCGTTGCGCTCGTTTTTTCAAGCAATGCGTTGTATTCGTCTACCGCAACCTCCAAATAGTGCATCATTTCCGGTACGGTCATTTCGCCCATTTCCACTGTTTCGCCTTTCTTTACGCGGTCGTAATAATCATACAACAGCGCATCCTCGTTGTACATTTTATTTGTTTCAGGGTGGGGTTCGGGGAGTTTTGTAACAGGGTTGATGTATGCGTAAATTTCTTCGTCGCCAGCCAAAATTTCCAAAACGAGTTTTTTGGTGCGTACGCCGTTGCCCGTTTCCACAATACCGTCGGCGTTGAGCTGATTGAGGGTAACGATTTTCATGTTATGCGTCATATTATCCGCAAGCTTTTCAAATTCAAGCAAAGGACAATCGACAACCGCCGTAGGGGAGTCGGGTTGGTTGTAATCGTGGAGCAAATACCACCAAATTTTCGTCAAAATCCGATCGTCGCCGCTCACGGGCTTGCCGTCCCAGTCTACGTAGCTGCCTGTGTAGACCTTTTGCGAATCGCAAAGATAATATTTATCCGTGCCGTCAATGTAAACGTTGTAACTGTTGCCGTGGCGCGTGGTGTATACGCCGTCTTTGATATCCGTTTCTTCAAAGGTCAAGTATTTAATCGAGCCGTTTTCGCCGCCGAATACTTGCAGGACGGTGAGCTCCTTGACGGCTTGCGCCAAGTCCTCGATAACCACGTCTTTCAAATTGATAAGGAGCGTATCGTCTTCTTCCACGTCGACAACGTCGCCGAGTGTGAGCCGTCCCGTCATGTTATGTAAAAGGGGCGAATCGGTTTGCGACAATTCTTTGAGTTGCGTGCGCGTATATTTAACCGCGCCGTTTTCGTCGCTGACGTAGTACGCTTGCACGGCAACCTTTTCTATTTTCGGTTCTTCCTTCGTGCCGACGTCGCGTTTAATCGTAATCTGCGTGTTCTCAATCGCCGTCAGTGTGTACGCCTTGTTGTCCAACGTATAGGACACAACGCCGTTTGCCGTCGCGCCCGTTATTAGTTCGCCGTATTCGTTATAGACGTTCGTTCCGTCCACGGCAACGCGTTTTTGCAACGGTTCGTACTTGCCCGTCGCTGTGTTGTAATTATAATGCACGCCCGCTTTGCCGTACAGCAGGTACATAACCAACTTATTATCGTTCTTGGGCGGAACAATATCGGTGAGATAAATGGAATCGATAATCGCGCCGCTGTTTTTCTTGAAATCTCCGATACTGCGCGGTTCGTTGTATTCGGTAATACCCGTCTTGTTTCCGTCCGTATCGTAAGTAAAATCGAAATCAACCGTTTCCTCGCCGTAGCAAAGCGCAACGAGCACGGGATGCGAGGTATGGTTCACTTTAAGCGCGTCTTTAAGCAAAATATGGTTGATAAGCGACATGGCGTCGTTTTGCAACATGCTCACCGTAGTTTTCGGGAAAAGCACTTGTTCCGTATCGCCTGTCGGCGTTTCTTTATACGCGTAATATTTGCCGTTCGCGGCTTGCTCTACGTAATACGTTTTGCTCTTTTCGATAACCTTGCCTTCGTCGTCCGTCCGTTCGGCGATTTGCAAGATATACGCGTTGGCTACGCCGTCAACGGGCGTAGCGGTTGCGTTGAGTACGTCGCCGTAATCGTCGTAAAAATACTCGCCGTCGTAGGTGTAATACAGCGGTTGCATGTCAACTTCATCCGTCGTTTTGTTGATGGCGTAACGGTGGGGTGCACCGTAAGCGAGTGCAAGCATCGTGTCATCCGTTTTTGGAATATCCATTAAAATATCGATCGGTAACGTATCCAAACGCTCGTTTAAAACTTCGCCTGTAAAATCGTTTATGGTAAGAAATTTCTTGCCCTCCATCGGTTTATATTCACCGTTTTCGATATAGTAGTCTTCGTTTTTAATCCCGTAGCAAAGCGCGACGAGTACTTTGTTCATATTTTCTTTATTACCGAATTTGTTTACGATAGAGCCAAGGGGCGTAGCTTTGATACAATCGGTTAGATGTTGATTGAGTTGTGCAATGGGAATATCCATTAAATCCCCGTTCATGTTCAAATCAATACCGTACGCGTCGTACGCGCTTTCTGCAAGGTTATACGCTTGCGTGGTAACGTAGGGGGAAATTTCGGCGAGATCGCCAAGAGTAACGTCTTCGTCCAACCCCTTTGCCGTATCCACAAGCGCGCCGACTGCGTCCCAAACGATTTTTTGGGAATATTCGTCCGAGATATACTCGCTGTACGTATCGTAGGGTACTTTCGCCATTTCCAGGACTTCGCCAACCGTTTTGTTTTTGGCAAGATAATATCCCACGCCCGCAACGCCGCCGACCGTGCCGACTGCGCCGATGACGAAACCGAGAATAAACGTGAAGAATTTGCCCCAAAATCCGCCTTTCTTTTTGACGATCACTTTGGGCTTTTGCTCTTGTTCGTATTCAAAATTGTTTAAATCTTGTTTGGACATGCTCTGCTCCGTAAAATTGGATTAGTCTTTAAAAATAGGAATGGACGCAAGATATATTACGTCCTTGCGATCCGCTGCATCGGCTTCGGCGAGTACGAACGCTTTTTTATGTATGATACCGCCCGCTTTTTCAACGACCGCTTCTAAGCCTTTCAAGGACGCGCCCGTGGAAACTACGTCGTCTACGATGCCTACCTTTTTACCCTTGATAAGGTCAACGTCGTGCTTGGAGAGATAAAACGTCTGTTCCTTGCCCGTCGTAATGGACGAAAGGAAGGGGACTTCGATTCCGTCTTGCATATACAGCTTTTTGCTCTTGCGCGCAACCGCGTAATATCTTTGGTTTAATTCCCGTGCTACGCAGTGCGTGAGTTGCAAGCCTTTGGATTCTGCTGTGATGAGAACGTCGCAATCGGTAAGCAGGGGCGCAAGTTTTTTCGCGCAGTGTTCGGTAAGTTCGCTATCGCCGTGTAAATTAAAAAACGCGATAGAAATGCCGCTGGGCAATTTCAATATAGGTAAATCGGCTTGAAAACCTTGTAAATCAACGGTATGGTATTTCATATTCTTTCTCCTTCTTTGGATTATATTGACTTGGATATATATATTGTAACATATTTTTTCATGAAAGTAAATAGAATGGACGAAAAAAATTTTTGCTTTTTGTTACCTTTTTGGCTCTTTTGATAGGGCGGGGATTGACTTTTTTTTGAAAAACGGATATAATAAAAGAAAAAGGAGGAAGTACGCTTTGGAAATTACGGCTATCACACCGCAACTTAAAGACAAAACGCGGTGTAATATTTTCGTGGACGGACGCTTTTATTGCGGTATGAGCTTGGCTACCACCGTCAAAAACCGTTTAAAAGTCGGTGCGCAGGTGGACGAAGAAAAGCTTTCTTCTATGCAGTTGGAAAGTGAAAAAAATACCGCGCTCGATAAGGCGTTGACGCATATTTCCGCTACGCGGAAGACGGAAAAACAAATCCGTGATTTTCTCGCAAAAAAGGGTTTTTTACCTGCCGTAGTCGATTACGTCGTGGAAAAAATGCGCGGTTACGATTTCCTCAACGACGGCGAGTACGCCACCGAATATATTTCGCACGCGGCGACGAAAAAGGGCGCGCGGCTCATAAAGTGCGAACTGCGCGCAAAAGGCGTGTCTGAAAGGGACGTGGACGTGGCGTTGGAAAGCTTGGACGGAGAAACGGAACTTGCCGCCGCAACGGCTATTTTGGAGAAATATTTACGGGCGAAAACGGTGGATAGAGAAACCTTGCAAAAAGCCTATCGGTATTTGCTCGGCAAGGGTTTTGATTACGATACGGCAAAGCGTGCGATCGGCGCGTTTGGGGACGAAGAAGATTGAAAGGACGGGGGTATGTATGCGATGAACGAAAAAACTTTACGACGCGAATATTTTGAAAATATCCCCTCTACCAACGACTACGCCAAGAGTAAACGGGGCGAAAAACAGGATTTGTTGGTGGTGGCGAGCGCGCAAACGGGCGGTCGGGGAACGAAAGGTAGAAGTTTTTCCTCGAAAGTAGGCGGGCTGTATATGTCGTTGCTTACCTTTTACGAAGATTTTCCTACTGTGAACGCCTTTCAAATCATGCAAAACGCGGCGGCGGCTGTGTGTGAAACGCTTGTAGAACTTGGTTTAACGCCCACGATTAAATGGCCGAACGATATTTACGTAAACGGCAAAAAAATTTGCGGGATTTTGATTGAAAATCAATTTTCGGGCAACTGCGTTTCATCGTCCGTCGTAGGCATAGGCTTGAACGTTTACAACGATTTGTCGGAAGTAAGCGATATTGCAACCAGCATTTTGCTTTGCACGGGGAAACGGGTAAGCGTGGAGGAAACGGAGCGTGCGCTCGTTGGCTTTTTGCGGACGGGCGTAGCCGATAAATACGAAAAATACCTTGGTTGGATAGGCGAAGAGGTAGTGTTGGAAACGGCGACGGAGCGTTTATCCGCGCGCGTTTTGGGCGTGGACGAACAAGGTAATTTAATCGCACAAACGGGCGGAGAGAAAAAGACGTTTTCGGCTGTGGAAGTGCGCTTTGCAAAGGAGAGCTTGTAATGGAATATTTGCTTACGAACGCGCAAATGCGGCGCGCGGACGAGTATACGATAAAAACGCTGGGCGTGGAAAGCTTAACGCTGATGGAACGCGCGGGAAACGCCTTGGCAACGCAAGCGGAAGAACTGCTCGATTTACGCGGCAAGCGTATTCGTGAACGGGTGCTTTGCGTGTGTGGCGGCGGGAATAACGGCGGCGACGGATTCGTGTGCGCGCGTGTTTTGCGTACGCGCGGCGTGGATACGGACGTCGTATTCTTTGCGGAAAAAACGAGCGCGGAATGTGCCGAGAATTTGAAACGGTATCAAGAAACGGGTGGACGGATTTTGGAAAAAGTGCCTACGCTTGGATATGCCGTCGTAGTGGATTGTTTGCTTGGCACAGGTTTTCACGGCGAGCTTTCGACTGCGTATCGGGCGGCGGTGGACGGTGTGAACGCGTTGAAAAGCGCGGGCGCAAAGGTGCTTGCTGCGGATATTCCGTCGGGGATAAACGGCGAAAACGGTGCGCGGGCAAGTGCGTGCGTTTGCGCGGACAGAACGCTTTGTATCGGTGAGAAAAAGGCGGGCGTGTATTTGGGCGAAGGGATTGATTTTGCGGGCGAAATCGTGCGCGCGGATATCGGTATTTCCTTGCCTGAAACGAAATACGCAAAGTTAATAGACGACGAAACGGCACGTGCGTTTTTGCCCAAACGCAAACGTTATTCGAATAAAGGCAGCTACGGTAAAGCGGCGATCGTGGGCGGGAATATCGCTTACACGGGCGCGGCGGCACTTTCGACGGCGGCGTGTTTGCGTTCGGGAGCGGGGTATACTACCCTGTTCGTGCCGCAGGGGATTTTGCCTTATTACGTCCTCAAATATCCCGAGGTGTTGCTTCGTCCTATTAGTAAAGGCAACGAAATCGTGTTTGAGAAAGGTGCGTTTGAAGGCTTGCTTGCGTTTGATAGCGTGGCGTTTGGTATGGGAGCGGGCGTGTCGCAAGCGGTAGCCGACGGTGCGGTGTTTTTGCTGGAAAATTATACGGGGAAATTGGTGCTGGACGCGGACGCGCTCAACAGCCTTGCCGCGTATAAAAAGGACGGACTTTGCTCGATTTTGAGACAAGCAAAATGCGACGTCGTGTTGACGCCGCATATTAAGGAATTTGCGAGATTGACGGATATGTCGGTTGCGGAAATCGTCGAACGGGGTTTGTCGGCGGGCGAAGAATTTTTCGTACAAACGGGCGCGACGTTGCTCTTGAAAAACGCCGTTTCTATCATTTACGGCAAAGACGGGATATTTGTGAATGCCGCGGGCAATTCGGGACAAGCCAAGGGTGGCAGTGGCGACGTTCTTGCAGGGGTTTTGGCAGGACTTTTGGCGCAAGGTTGCGATACGCAAAAAGCCGCCGTTTGCGCCGCGTATATAGTTGGCAAAGCCGCGGAAAAAGCCGCCTTGGATATGGGCGAATACGCTATTACCGCAAGTGAGCTCATCGCATACATGGGTGGGGTTCATCTCTTGTCAGGCTTTAATAACCCAAAAACCGTATAAGAGCGGCGACGAGAAGTAATAGTGAACCGAACGTCAAATAATAGTAGGGAAAGGGCGTGATGAGCGACGTGAGTAAAACGAGCGCGCCACCGACGAGAAAACGTTTGGCGTTGGATTTTGAAAAGCACAGTCGTAGACGGCGTTGTTTTTTATCCACGGGTGTTTCTTCGCCAACGTAGGTATCTGGTAGGGCGTCCTTTGCTTTGACCATAGCGTATACTTGTTCGCCTGTGCGGACTTCAATTTGCAAGCGTTGGCAAAGCTGCAAAGCCGCCTCGTCGATTTGATTGCAAAGCAGTATTTTTTTACCTGCCGTTTTCAGCCGCGAAAAGGCGGCGGCATCGTCCGCGGAAACGGGCGCGAAACGGAAAGAGAGAAAATAGAACGCGTTTTTGGTGGCGAGTCGTAATTTTCCTAAGCGTTTGGGGAGTTCTTCCGAAAAAAGTTTTTGGAAAAATTGCGTAATGCGTTCGTCGCTGATAAGCGAAAGGTGTAATAAAAATTTTTGTTTTTGGGATTCGTCCGAACGTTTTAAGAAAAACCGCGCGCGTTTGCTTTGTAAAATTGCGCCCACGCCGCCCGCGGCAAGCGCGCCGCAAAGGCTGGCAAGTATAAACGAGCCGACAATCGTTAAACCTAAATACCGAAAGAAACAAAGGGTGAACACGCCGACGAGCAAAAAGGTGAAAAGGATATCCGAAATAAATGCTGATTTTTTCATATTCGGATTTTTGCCAAAAAATAGGCGTTTTAAACTTGAAATAAATAAAAATATGTAGTATAATGTTGTTATGCGTATAGGTATTTTCGGCGGGTCGTTCGACCCCGTACACAACGAACACGTATGCCTTGGCGAACGGGCGGTGGAAAGTTTGCGTTTGGACAGACTCATCGTTATGCCCGTTTGTTCGCCGCCGCATAAAAAAGGCAAAGAACTTTCGCCCGATGCCGATCGCTTGAAAGCTTGTGAAATTGCCTTTGCGCATCTGCCCAAGGCGCAGGTGAGCGATTTTGAAATTAAAAAGGGGGGCGTAAGTTATACCTATCTCACCTGTCGGCATTTTAGAACGCTTTATGAAGATGCGGAGATTTTCTGGTTGGTGGGTACGGACATGCTCCGAGATTTTTCCACTTGGAAAAATACTCAAAGCATTTTAAACGACGTTACGCTTGCCGTTTGCGCACGCGACGAAAAAGAGGGTTGGTTGGAAAAGGAACGCGCGGCGTTTTATGAAAAATTCGGCAAAGAATTTGCCGTCGTGCCCTATAACGGTAAACCCGTTTCGTCTACGAAAATCCGCGTGCTTGCGGGCGCGGGGGAAGATATATCCGCGTTCGTGCCGCAAGGCGTTGCGGAATATATAAAAAAGCGTTCTTTATATACGGTGGCGGGCGCGGACAAAGCGTTGGCGCTTGAAAAACCTGCGCGCAAGGCTCATACCCTGCGCGTTGGAGAAGTAGCGGCGAAAAAAGCCGTGGAAATGGGTATATCCGAACGCAAAGCCGTTACCGCCGCGCTCTTTCACGACTGCGCGAAAAACGTAGCGATGGACAGTCCGCTGTTGTGCGGTTTCCGTTTGCAAGAAGAATGGGGACAAGTGCCGCCGTCCGTCTTGCATCAATTTACGGGCGCGTATCTTGCCGAGCACGCGTTTGGCATAAAGGACGAGGAAATTTTAAACGCCGTGCGGTATCATACGAGCGGCAGGGCGGGCATGAGCGAGTTGGAAAAACTCATATTCCTTGCGGATATGGTGGAAGAAGAACGCGCGTACGAGGGCGTGGAAACGATTCGGGAGTTGTTTTGGCAAAAGAAAGGAGCGGGGGCTTTGGACGAATGTTTACGGCGCGCTTTAAAAGAAACGATTGCATATTTAAAGGCAAAAGGGGATAGCGTATACCCGTTGACGATAGAAGCATACAAGGAGATAAAATAATGGAAATTACGAGTAAAAATTTAGCGCTTGCGGTATGCAAAGCGCTGGCGGATAAACGTGGAAAGGATATTATTGCGCTGTACGTGCGCGAAAAGACGGACCTTTGCGATTATTTCGTAATCGCAAGCGGTTCTAACGCGCCGCAAATCCGTGCCATGGGCGAACGCGTGGAAGAACTTGTCGAACGCGAGCTTGGCGTTGTGCCCACCCGTACGGAAGGCGTGCGCGACGGGCGTTGGGCTGTAGTGGACTACGGCGACGTGATCGTGCATATTTTTAACGACGAAACGCGGCTTTTCTATCATTTAGAAAGGCTTTGGGCGGACGGCGCGAATTTGCAAAAATTCGACGAGGAAAAGGGCGAGTTCGTCGGCGCGTAAAGTATACGCGTAAGGCATACGCGTTATTTGAATTTGATTTCCTTTGGCTGCGAAAAGCTGGTTTTCGCGCGGCGTTTTTTCTCTACGATATAATAAATAGGCTCTCCGCTTGGTTGGGGAGCTTTTTTCTCTGGTTCTTGGTTGGGTTTGGGCGGCGGAGCGTCTTGTTGCATACGTTTTTGCGCCTGTCTGCCAAGGCTGGCAAGTCGCGAGATATGTACCGCGAAAAAGCAGATGAGAAAGAGTACCAAAGCCCAGATAACGCCTGCGCCTGCGCGCGTGATGAGTAAATTTTCCATAGGGAAAGTATACGGGTTTATTCCTGTCATAAAATGGATTTGTTTGGAATAAACGGCAAAAAATTGTCGCATACTCAAATTATGGAAAACAATCTCATTGCAAAAAGCGTACCCACCAAAGCAAACGCGGCAAAGCCCGCTTTTAAACAGGAAGAAAAACGCGCGGACGGCGTGTTTTTAGCACAAAAGGACGCGGAAGAATACCGCGCGTATCGGCGTAGAAAACGTCTTGGGGAAATTTCCGCGGCAATTTCCGCAACCGAATCGTCGCTAATCGACGGACAAGACGTGCAAAAGGTGTGCGAACGCGCCGTGCGGTTGCGCCAAACGGCGGTGAAAATTCCCGCCTCCAAGCTCACGCAAGCTGCTTATTATTTGGCAGGGAGCAAAGTTGCGCTCGATTGCGTAGTGGGCGGGAACGGTGAAACGCTGCCCAAGGTTAAGGCGTACGAGGCAAAGCTCGCCGTCAAGCGCAAAGCGCGCGAGATTACGGCGGTGATTACGCCATCCTTTTTAGACGCTTGTCGATACGGGGAAATCAAAAAAGAACTGCGCCGTATTGCGCGCGCGATTGGCAAGGCAAAGCTCAAAGTGCGCGTGGATTGCGTGTCGTATAACGCGTCGCTTTCTCGCGTGGCGCGCGTAGCGTGTGAAGTGGGGGCAAGCTTTTTCAGCGTACCTTATTTTGCGGGCTGCGAACGCTTGCGTTTAGATCTTACGGGCGGTTGTAAGCTGGAAGTTTCAAACGTGGAAAGCGTAGAAGAATTTAAACGGCTTTCGGAAATCGGCGTGGGGCGAATCGTTACGGATAAGGCTTGGGAAATTTATACGGAGCTATTAAAGGAAGCGGACGAAGAAACGCGCGCGCTGTTTATCGAGCAAAAGGAAGTGGAAAAACCGAAACTGCCGTCTACGCCTAACCCGCAGGAAAAATCGAAAAAAGAAGAGCCTACGCCTCCGCCGCAAGAACCGAAAAAGCAGGAAGAACCCAAACGGGACGAACAAGGCGATGGCGATCGCGGTTTGCGTCTGCCTGCCGTTTGTCCGCAATATCCCACGCCGTCGGAAACGGATTATCGGTGTCAGTTGGTTGGGACAGAATTAAAGTTTTTGTAAGTAGCATATAACCTGAAAGTTGCGCCCGCTTAAAAGTGGGCGCATATTCGTTTTCGCTTTCGCGTAGAATATGGATATGAAACGGAACGTATTTGCGCTGTTTACGGCGGTGATGATGAGCTTTGTGTTGGCGGTGGCGTTGTGCTTGCGTGTTTTGAGCGCGCCGCAGACGGTGTTTTCGCAAGCGGATAATAGCATGAAAATCGTGTTAGATGCGGGGCATGGTGGCGTTGACGGTGGTGTGGTCGGCGTTCGGTCGGGCGAAAAGGAGAGTGATATTAACCTTTCGATTACGCTTAAACTCAAAGACGAGTTGGAGAGTATGGGCTTTGCGGTCGTGCTCACGAGAAAGACGCAAGCGGGATTGTACGGTACGGCGACGAAAGGGTTTAAACGGCGGGATATGCAAAAACGGAAAGAGATTATCGAGGCGGAAGAACCTGCGCTCGTTATATCGATACATCAAAATTTTTATCCGTCGCAAACCTTGCGCGGAGCGCAGGTGTTTTACGCTAAGGACGGAGAAAAGGGTAAGGCGTTGGCGGGGGCAATACAAGAAAAATTAAACGGGTTATACCAAGGCGAGGGGGTAAAAGCGCGAAATATCGCCGCGGGGGATTATTATATGCTCAACTGCACGACGTTTCCGTCTGTGATCGTAGAGTGCGGTTTTTTGTCAAGCCCTGCCGACGATATGCTTTTGACGAGCAACGCTTGGCAGAAAAGGATAGCGGAGAAAATCGCGGCGGGTGCGCTTGCCTATCTTTCGGGTGCGGCGACATAAAAGCGCGGGAAAGTGCCCCTAATCGCTTGTCATTTTTTTTTAATTATGTTATAATTAAATAAGAACGTTTTTAGGGAGATGGCGAGCTTGGAAAATCGGAAAGATATCGAACTTATCAATCCCGTAACGCTTGCTTTTTTGGGCGACGCGGTGTTTTCGCTTTGGGTACGCGAACGGTTGGTGCGTGCGGGCGGCGGTAAGGCGGCGGATTTTCAACGCGCGGCGGCGAAGTTGGAATCGGCGCGCGGACAGAGCGCGCTTATAGAACGAATTTTGCCGCTGTTTACGGAAAAGGAAGAAGAGATTTACCGTCGCGGTAGGAATGCGAAAAAGGCGACCAAATCCAAAAACGCGGACGCGGTGGATTATAATCGTTCGACGGGTTTGGAAGCGGTCATCGGATATTTGTATCTAAGCGGCGAAAACGCGAGGATAGACGAGTTGCTTTCCCGCATGGACGAGGAAAAATTGCAGGGTGAAAAAGCGCCGACGGCGTACAAGCCTTGATGGAGTTAGGATATGAAAACGGAAGGAAGAAACGCCGTCATTGAACTGTTAAAGACGGAAAAAACGATTGATAAGCTCATGCTCGAAAAGGGTGCGCAAGGCTCGCTCGGGTTGATTTTTGCGCAGGCAAGAAAACGCAATATCCGCGTGCAGTTCGTGGACAGGCAGGTGCTGGATAAGGAAAGCGTTTCCCGTCGGCATCAGGGCGTTATCGCGTTTACCAGTGATTACGAATACTACGATTTGGACGATATTATCGCCGATAAAAAGAGTGAAAAGGGCGGTTTTATCGTGCTTTGCGACGGTATTGAGGACGTGCATAATTTGGGTAGTATTATAAGAGTAGCCGAATGTGCGGGCGCGGACGGCGTGGTTATTCCTAAATCGGGTAGCGCGTCGGTTACGGAAAGCGTTATCCGTATTTCCGCAGGCGCGGCAGAACATATGAAGGTGGCAAAAGTGCCCAACATGAACCAAGCGGTGGAAACGCTGCAAAAAAACGGGTATTGGGTATACGCTTTGGAGGCGGGCGGCGAAGATATTTACAGCGAAAATTTTGCGGGGAATATCGCGCTCGTCGTTGGCGGTGAGGATAGCGGCGTGAAGCGTTTGACTAAGGAAAAATGCGATAAAACGCTGTCGCTACCTTTGCAAGGCAAGGTCAATTCCTTGAACGCGTCGGTGGCGCTTGGGATTGCCGCTTACGAAGTGGTTAGAAACAGGTTGGGTAGATAATATGACGGTTTCCCCTGATAAAAAAACGGATGAAGAATTGTTGACGGCGTATAAAAACGGCGACGGGAAAGCGGTGGACGAGCTGATGGTTCGTTACGCCGCGTTGGTTCGCGCACGCGCTCGTCGGTTCTTTCTTTGGGGCGGGGATACGGAAGATTTGTTGCAAGAAGGTATGATGGGTTTGTATAGCGCGATCGTGGACTATCGCGCCGAAGAAGGGAAAACGTTTAAAAATTTCGCTTATCTTTGCGTGTCGCGTAGGCTTATTGACGCCGTGAAAAAAGCGTCGAGCAAAAAAATCCCTCCGCAAAGTATGCAAGTCCCCGATTTTCTTGTGGACAGTTTCCAAAGCGGCTTGCCCGATTTGGACGACGAGATGATTTTATCCGACGAGTGGAAAGAGTTTCGGAAAAAAGCGTCGGCGCTATTGTCCGATTTCGAGTATAAGATTTTTAATATGTATTTAGACGGTATGTCGGGCAGAGAAATTTGCGAAACGATCGGCAAACCGCAAAAGAGTGTGGAAAACGCTATTCAGCGCAGTAAGAAGAAATTGCAGCCGCTGCTTGAAAAATAAACGAAGGAGAAAGGGAATGTCCTATTTGGCTTTATATAGAACGTTTAGACCGACGACGCTTTCCGAAGTCGTGCGGCAAGAACATATCGTAACGGTGCTTAAAAACCAAATCGCTACGGGCAGAATCGGGCACGCGTATTTATTTTGCGGTCCGCGCGGTACGGGTAAGACGAGTATTGCGAAAATTTTTGCGGCGGCGATTAATTGCGAAACGCCGATAAACGGTTCGCCGTGCGGAAAATGCGCGGCGTGCAAAGCGCTTAACGATCCGTCTAATTTGGATATTTCCGAAATTGACGCGGCGAGTAATAACGGCGTAGACGAAATGCGGGATTTGCGCGAAAAGGTGCAATATCCGCCCGTTGCCGGAAAATATAAAGTGTATATCATCGACGAAGTGCATATGCTTTCGACGGGCGCGTTCAACGCGCTGTTGAAAACGTTGGAAGAACCGCCTTCGCACGCGGTGTTTATCCTTGCCACCACCGAGTCGGCAAAAATCCCCGCGACTATTTTATCGCGTTGTATGCGCTTTGATTTCAAACTCATTCCCCAAAGCGATTTAGAAGAACGCTTGCGTTTTGTTTTAGACAAAATCGGCAAGAAATACGAACCTGAAGCGATTGCAGCGATTGCCCGTGCGGGTGCGGGTAGCGTGCGCGATATGCTCTCCATTGCGGATACTTGCGTATCGTATACGAGCGGCGTGCTTACCTATGCGGACGTTACTTCCGTTTTGGGTAGTGCGGACTTTGCGGGCGTAGCGACGCTTTGCGGCGCAATGCTTGCAGGGGATACGGGCAGAGCGTTTGAAAGCGCGGAAACCTTTCTTTCGGCAGGTAAAGGCGTGGGAACGCTCGTAAAGGACGTGATGAATTTCTTGAACGCGTGCACGGTGGCAAAAACCTGCCGCGACGGAAAAAATATTTTGGCTTTGCCCGACGATTCGTACGCGCAAGTGGAAAAAATAGCCCGCGCAACGGACGGGCATAGGTTGCTTAGAGCAACGGAGATTTTTGCGGAAACGGAGCAGAATTTGAAATATTCCACGTCGCCTCGAATCCTGTTTGAAACGGCGGTGTTTAAAACGAGTATGCCCCAAACCGATTACGATATCGAATCGCTAATCGCGCGTATTGCAAGCTTGGAAGAAAAACTTGCAAACGGGAATTTTACCGTAGCCGCGCCAAAAACGCAAGGCGTGCAAACGATAGAAGCGCCGCGCGAAAAGGTGGAGGAGAAGGCGGAAAAAGTTTTAGAGCCGACGATAGACGATATCGCCGCGCCGCCCGACGAAGAGGAAACGGGTGGGAACGTGTATTTTGACGGCGGTTTTGAGCCGCCCAAACCCGTTGAAGTTTCGCATGTGCCTACGCCTACGCCCAAAACGACGGTAGTAAAAACGGTGGAAAAGGGCGACGCAAAAGCGACGTTCGGTGCGTTTTTAAGGAGTTTGAGAAAGACGGGTAGAAACGGGGTTCTCTTCACTATCTGTATGGATTTAGACAGCGCGTACGAAAGCGGCGTGTTTACGCTGTATACGAGTAGTGAAACGATTTATAAGGCTTTATGCAAAGCGGAACACGCCGCGCTTTTAAAAGACGCTTTTGCGGCGATAGGCTTGACGGAAAACGAGTATGCCGTTCAGTATAAAGGCAAAAATTCGGATAACGTCAATAGTGGCGTGGAAAAAATAAAACAAACCTTCGACGGTGTGAAGGTCGAAGTGAAATAAACGAAAAAAGGAGATTATTATGGCAGGATTTAAAGGCGGCAACAATAACATGCAAAATTTGATGCGCCAAGCCCAAAAAATGCAGGAAGAAATGGAAAAGACTGCG
>SVHY01000043.1 GCA_015055545.1 Clostridiales bacterium | reverse complement strand
TATTTTGTCTCGCCAATTTTTAGTTTCTTTTATTTTCCTAAAAAATTTTTGAAACAGTGCCTATTTTCGCTTGACTATTTAATAGTTAGCTCCTTTTATGTTACATAGCAGACAGTAAGTTGTCTAATTCATTTTTTATTTCTATTGGACTTGGAAGTGCGCCTATAAGTGGATTATCGACATATACACCTGAAATTTGAATATCTTGTTCTGATATAGAATTGACTATCCAATCTCTTTTTTTACGTAAAGCAAGACTTATGCCGAACATCTCTTGTGATGCCCACGTTTCAGATACAAGCATCTTACGTTGAGGTTGAGGTTCAGCATTTTCAATAGGTTCTTTGTATTCAACGTATTGAGCTGAAGCATCAGTATCTACTGATTGATGTTCGTTAATGGCTTTTTTACTTGGAATGATTTGAGGTTCATCAAGATAAAAAATCATAAGTTTTGCATTGCCACGAATACGAGTAATACCCCTAAACTTAAAACTATAATCTTCTTTCCAACCAATTCTATCGTAAATTGATTTTGAAAACGCTTTGGAATTAAGAGATGTTTTCATAGAACCATCTTCATTTTTCCAACAAAGAGCATAGGGGTTATCTTCCGTTGTTTCTTTAATGGCAATCATTTTGAGAATAGGGTGGTAAAGTATTTCGATATACTTACAGTCCAATCTATCGTGCATTGCCTTATTGAACTTAATCGTTTTATATGTAACGGTTAGAGACGGTGTTTTTTGGTTCATAAAATAAACACCATAAGGTACTTCATAGCCTGTAAAGTTAAATGACAGAACCTTAACGGCATTTAGTTTTTTACTATACACCCCTTTGCAAGAATAAACACAAGTAGTTACGACTATGTTTAACGAAAAATCTTCATTTTATTTTTAATCGAGGGTAGTATACGTTTGTTTATAATCTCGCGGTGAAAGGCCAAATATCTTTTTAAACAATTTACTGAAATATAACGGGTCGTTTATTCCAACACTATAAGCAATTTCATTTATGTGTTTGTCATCATTTAAAAGTATATTTGCAGCGAGGGAAAGCCTATAGTGGTTTAGGTAAGAAATAGGTGAGCAAGCGTATTGTTTTTTGAATGCTGTATAAAAATTGGATTCTGACATATTAGCAATCTGTGCTAATGTTTTGATTGTAATGTTAGTATTATAATGGGTCATTAGGTAAGTGAAGGCTTTGTGGATTGACGGATTTGTTTTTTGCGATATAGGCATTGCATTGGCCGTTACAAAATCAAGAATATCATAACAATATGCGTATTTTTTTAAGTCGCTTTGCACAGTAAACAGTCCGTTAAACAAGTCGTTTAATTTGCGCTTCAACTCGCCAGTTATGCTTAAAGGAAATTTGTATAAATGGTCGATTTTATGCCTTCTATTCACGCTAACGTCAACAAATAACCAGCGTGCACTCATTTTACCCGTTGCATTATTTACGTGATGTATAATCGTTTGTTTAACGCCAGCAGGCGCAATAAAAAACCCGCCTTCTTCAATCAACTCAACCTTGTTGTTTTCTAAAGCGATTTCATAACTACCTTCAGTTACTTGAACGATTGATAAATAGGGCAAAACTTTTACGTGCTTTTCCCCTTCGTTGCAAATGTGGTTAAAACCACTTATTGAAAAATAGTTCAATTCAAAAGTATTCATAACAATCAACCTTTATAGTATTATACATGTTTTTAATAGAATCGTCAATTGTTTTTGTAGTTTTTTTCTGCTATAATATAATAAAGGAGTAGCTTATGGATATATATACGCAGAACAAACAAATTAGACCTAGACGTTTAAGCGCGCAAACTTTTCAATTTGCTTATGAATCTTTACACCGAAAATATGGGTTGGACACCTTGAAAACGGAAGCCGTAATATTAGACGATATTGAAAAATTTGATGCGTTAAATCCCTTAAAGAAATACGATTTGGCAATTACAAAAATCGCTAAAAACGCGCCGATTAGAATCTGCGAAGGCGAAAAAATTAGCGGCGCAGCAACGCTTGGGCTTGCGATAAGGCACGTGGTGCCTGCCACGTATAAAGCTGAAGCAATTTTTTCAAGTATAAGCCATTTAACAATCGATTTTGAAAGTGTTTTAAAATATGGCGTAAACGGCATAAAAGAAAAAGTTGAAATTGCCTTTAACAAGTATAAAGGGACGGAAAAGGAAGAATTCATTATTAGTCTAAAAAACTGTCTTGATGCGTTTGATATTTGGCATAGCCGTTATCTTGACGAGTTAAAAGATTTACCTGCCTATAAAAATAATTATGAAAATTTAAAGGTTGTGCCCAACGAACCTGCGAAAAACTTTTATCAAGCAGTGCAAAGTATTTGGTTTATTTTTGCTTTTGTCAGATTATGTGGGAACTGGCCTGGTATCGGTAGAATAGATTATCTTTTAGGTGATTATCTTAAAAAAGACTTAAAAGCTGGGGTAATAACACTAGAAGAAGCCCGCGAAATACTTGCCCACTTTTTTATTAAAGGATGCGAGTGGATAAACGGTCAGTTTATAGGGAGTGGGGACGGACAGCATTATCAAAACATTTTGCTTGGCGGTATAGATGAAAATGGAAAAGACGTTACGAATGAAGTAACGTATCTTGTTTTAGACGTTTTAGAAGAATTAGGAATTAGTGATTTCCCAACGTCCGTGCGTATTAACAAGAATACAGATGATAAATTGCTTACTAGAGTTGCCGAAGTTATGCGTTTTGGGGGCGGAATTCTTGCCGTTTATAATGAAGACGTGGTAATAGATGCATTAGTTAAGGACGGCTACGATCTAAAAGAAGCTAGAAAATTTGCTAACGACGGTTGTTGGGAGGTCCAAATTCCCGGGAAAACGTATTTTAATTACGTGCCGTTTGATGGATTACAAATTCTGCAAAGGGAAACGTTATGCAATTATAATAACGAGATAAATTTTTGCGATTTTAACGCTTTATATAATAAATATATAGAAGACTTAAATAAAATGGTCGAGAAAATTTATCTAGACAGGGCGAAACATTTTACAACGTATGGTGTTCCAAATAAAGATTGGAATTGGAAAAAACAAATGCCGTGTACAGTCGTTTCGTTGTTCGAACAGGGGTGTATTGAAAAGGGCTTGTCCTATTTAGAAGGTGGGCCTCTTTATAACATTATTTCACCGCACATAGGTGGGTTTGCCGATGTAGTGAATAGTCTTTACGCCATTAAAAAACTTGTTTTTGATGACAAAAAATTAACGTTTTCTGCCTTTATGAGTATCCTAAAAAATAACTGGGCAAATGAAGAAGTTCTTCGTCAGCATGTATTAAACCACTATGACTATTATGGAAACGATAACGATGAAGTAGATGAAATTGCGTCAAGGTTATTAAGTGATTACGCGGATATTTGTATCTCTTTTAACGGCAAGTGTGGGTATCGTTTTCCTGCGGGAGTAAGCACTTTTGGGCGACAAATAGAGTGGGCGCCATACAGATTTGCAAGCGCGCACGGAAGGAAACAGGGTGAAATTCTTTCTGCAAATACTTCTCCAACGCCAAACACAGCAAAAGAAGGTGCTACTGCGATTATTCGTTCTTATGCAAAAGCGGATTTAACAAAATTTGCAAGCGGTTGTGCCTTGGACTTAAAACTATTGCCGACAAACGTGGAAGGTTGCGACGGACTTCAAGCATTAAAAGGGTTGATTCGTGGTTTTATTAATTTGGGCGGATTCTTTATGCAACCCGACGTAGTTGACACTGAAATTTTAAGAAAAGCACAAGAAAATCCTAGCGAATATCAAACGCTCGCGGTTCGAGTTTCGGGCTGGAATGCGAGATTTGTAACGCTAGATAAACAATGGCAAGATATGGTAATAGCGCAAAATGAACACAAGTAAAAGGTTAAAAGTTGCTGAAATTCAGCGTTTTTGTATGCATGATGGCGACGGAATAAGAACAACTGTGTTTTTTAAAGGGTGTCCGCTAAATTGCAAGTGGTGTCATAACCCCGAAACAAAAGAAAGTAAGAGTCAACTTTTATTTTATAAAAACAAATGTATGGGCTGTAAAGCTTGTGAAGCGGTGTGTCAAAATAATGCACATTCGGTAGGGATAGAGCATGCTATTTTGCGCGAAAAGTGCTCTGCGTGCTTTGAGTGTGTGAAAAACTGCCCAACGAAAGCGGTTGAAATTTGTGGGATTGATTACAGCATAGAAGAGTTAATAAAACAGATTGAAAAAGACGTTGCCTTTTATGGAAATAACGGCGGAGTAACGCTTTCGGGCGGAGAGCCGTTTAGTCAAGGACAGTCCCTTATAGAACTTTTGAAAGCGTGTAAAAAGCGTGAGATTAATACTGCCGTTGAAACTTGTGGATATGCAAATTTTGAATTAATAAAATCGGCGATTAGATACGTGGATACGTTTCTTTACGATATAAAAGATACCAACGAAATTCGGCACCAAGAATACACTGGAGTATCTAATAAATTGATTTTAGATAACCTTTTTTGCGCAGATACTATGGGTGCAAAAACAAGATTAAGATGTATTTTGATAAACGGTATAAACACTACGATTGAGCATTATAGTCGTATTGGAAAATTAGCGCAACAGCTAAAAAATTGTCAAGGGGTAGAGTTTGTTCCTTATCACGCTTATGCAGGAACAAAAGCAAGTTTTATCGGAAAAGAAGATAATGGAAATAAGGAATGGATTCCAAGTGATGAACAAATAGAAGAAGCAAAAAGAGTTGTAAAAAGTTATAACGTGAAAGTATTTTAATATTGATTTTAACTATATGACAGCTTTTTTGTAAGTGTAAGCCACTCGTATGGGTCTATAAGTATTTTGCTTATAGACCTATATTTTTTGTCATTTCGCGCTAAAATGAGCGTTTTACAGCAAAAATAAGACCTATAAGAGCAATTTTACGCTTTTATAGGTCTTTTTTAATGCAATTATTAAAAAAATATTACGACAGATTTCGTCCCACACACTTTAAGCTGTTGTATGGTAAAACTCTCCCACACCTGGATTTGAACTATATAATTTGCTTGCATACGGCAAAAGGGATTGATTTTTTTTCGATTGTGTGTTATTATTGTTATAATACAAGATATTTGTCGGAGAATAGTATAGTGAGAAAAAACTTATTATTTGTGGTGTTTATTGTTTTGATTTTTTCTTGTCTTTGTTTTGTTTCTTGTGATAAGGCATGTGAAGAACACAATTATGAACTTATTGCAAGTGAAGACTCAACGTGTGTAGAAAAAGGATACGATCTGTATCAATGCGCCGATTGCAAAGAGTTCAAGAGAGAAGAAAAGGAATTAAATACAGAACACACCTATGGCACGAATGCCACTTGTGTTGATAGAGAATGTGTAGTTGTTGGCTGCAATCATAAAGAAGAAGCAACGACCGAGCATAATTATACAAAGAAATATGCATGTAGCGTATGTGGAGATAAAAAGGATTGTTCGTTAGAGATAATAGGTAATGAATTTAAAGAAGAATTATTAAATCAGGCACGATTGATGGCAGGAAGTATGACAGGCAATTACGAAGTTGTCGTATTAGACAAAGAAGAAACTCTTGCTAATATTGAAAACTATACTTTTGACACCACGATTGATAAAACAAAAATTATTGCTGGACTCTTTGTTAAACTTGATGTTACTATGGGTGGAGAAGAAATAGCTTTTACGATTTATTATAATTTCGGTTTGCAATTTTGCGAGGAACAAAAGGAAGACATTGGCGTCACTTATGATGGAAGTGAGATTTGGTATTTAGAAGTTGTAGATGGAGATGAAACAATACTGTTTGAGTACTCTATTACATAAAAACTACTTTTTGTCCCACACACATACCCTAAAAACGAGATTTGGTCCCACACATACATCTTGCACTTACAAAATAGCCGTCTTTTTTTAATAAAATACTTGAAAAAATGATAACGGTATGCTATAATAAAATAAAAAAGGGAGAATGAATATGAAAATGATTACGGATTCCGTGGAGAAAACGTCGAAATATAAAAAAATTGTCAAAGAAGTAGAAGAAAAGGTGGTTGCCGAAATCGGTGAAGGCGGTTATTTGGGTTATTGCCATAGATTTTGGGAAGCAAAACAACGGATTTTAAAGGAAGAGTACAACATGGATTGGAAAACGCCCGCGCAATTAAACCCGAACGTGTTATTTGATTAATTAAATCGATATAATCATTGTATTAAATGATTTGGAAGGTGTTAAATATGAAATATCAAAAATTATTTGATACGGTTGAGCGTTTATACCCCGAATACTTAAAAGTATGGGAAACGATATGTAATATGGAAAGTCCTACGGGGGACAAAGAACGCATAGATAAAGTGGGGAATTTCTTTTTAGAGATAGGCAAAAAACACGGTTGGGAGACGGAAGTTTTTGAAGACGAAACGGGCAACGTCGTGTGTCTGACGATGAACCCTACGGCACAGAAAGAGATGATTACGCTTTCGGCACATATGGATACCGTCCACCCCGTAGGTTCGTTTGGCTATCCGCCCGTTACCATGGACGAAAAGAAGATATACGGACCGGGGGTTATAGATTGTAAAGGCGGGCTTGCGGTTACGTTATTAACGATGGACGCGCTTGAGAAAGTAGGTTTTGTTGATAGACCTATTCGTTTTTTACTGCAAAGCAACGAGGAATTGGGAAGCGGGGCAAACACAAAGAAAACGATAGAGTATATTTGCCAAAAGGCACAAGGTTCAAGGGCGTTTTTTAATTTAGAAGGCGCGGGTGGAAACGTGGTATGCGTGCAACGCAAGGGGATTTTGACTTATACGATTAAGATTACGGGAATAGCGGCTCATTCGTCCGTTTGCGCGAAACAAGGTGCGAACGCCGTTGCAGAGGCTGCGCATAAGATCATTGAGCTTGAAAAGTTTAAAGACGACGCAGGAATTACGTGTGCTTGTTGTGTGGTGCATGGCGGGATTGGACATAATACGCTTGCGGAATACTGTGAATTTATGGCAAACTTCCGTTTTGCTACGGAAGAACAGCGAAAGTATATTGTTGAATATATGCATAAACTGGAAGAACGCGTTTACGTGCCCGGTTGTAAAACGGTGTTAGAAGAAAGGGGCTGCCGTCCTGCCATGGAATTGGTAGAAAGGAACGTAGAGCTTGCGGAGCGAATGAATGAAATCTTTGAGGAAAACGGTTTTTCTAAACTGACGCTTATTTCTAAAGCGGGCGGCTCGGACGCGGCGCAGGTAACGATGGCGGGAATTCCTTGCGTGGATAACTTGGGTTGCTGCGGAGGCGGTGCACATTCCGTACATGAATTTGCCGTTAAAGAATCGCTCAAAGAATACGCCAAACGTCTTAGCTTGGTGATATGCGAGTTGTAATATAAGGCGTAGCGTACACTACGAATATTTTTTTCGGCACGGTGATTAGTTTTATCTAAAACGGTTAAATAATAAATTTTCACGCACCTTTCACGGTTCTTTGTTGTAAGTTTAACATTTTTGGGTTATAAATATATAGATACCAAATTTTGGGGGAATTTACCTTATGAAAATCTTGATTGTAGACGACGAAGAAATGATTCGCGGGGTACTGCGCGAATACGTAGAATTTGAGGGCAACGAAGCGTACGAAGCCGCCGACGGTATGGAGGCGGTGAAATTGTGCCGCGAAAACGATTACGATTTAATCTTAATGGACGTAATGATGCCGCATTTGGACGGTTTTTCGGCAGTGAAAGAAATTAAAAAGAGCAAAGACGTTCCCGTAATTATGCTTTCCGCCCGCGGTGAAGAATACGATAAATTATTCGCGTTTGAAATCGGGGTGGACGATTACGTGACAAAACCCTTCTCGCCTAAGGAAGTAATGGCGCGTATCAACGCAGTTACCAAGCGCCACACCACCAAAAAAACAGCAGGCGAAGTGTTCAAGTTCGAGGGCTTGGAAGTGGACATGGTAGGCAGGAACGTGTACGTAGACGGCGAAAAAGCCGAGCTTACCCCCAAGGAATACGAGCTGTTGTTTTATCTTGTCCGCAACAAGGGCATAGCGCTCACGAGGGAAAAGCTTTTATACGACGTGTGGGGTTTTGATTTTTACGGCGACGATCGCACGGTGGATACGCATATCAAAATGTTGAGAAGTAATTTAAAAGACTATCGCAAATTTATAATCACGTTGCGAGGTCTTGGTTACAAATTCGAGGAATAACGCATGTCAAGCACAAAGGAAAAACGCAAAACGCCGCGCGTTAAAAAGCGTGGCACGCGCCGCAGACGGCAGACGAGTATTTATCTTCTGCTGTGGGCGGTTTTTTCCGTTTTATCCTTGTTTATCGTACTGCTTTTCGTCATATCCCAACAAGTCCTTTTAAACCGAACGTATAAAACGGAAGCGGCGCAGGAACTAAACGAAAAAAGCACGCGGATAGAGCATACGATACTCAATCCGCCGCCCTATTTCGTGGGCAGACGTAGCGAACTTTTGCAATACTTATCCAACGAAAACGACGTGCAAATTTTTATATTAGACGACGAGGGCAAAGTCCTGTTCCCGCACGGGGTAGGTTTTGACGAAGACCAAACGGGCGCGGGCATACCGCTTGATTTTTCGGACGAAATTTCCGTTTTGAAAAACAAGCTGGAAACGCAAAAAACGGCGTTGTACGAGGGCGACGGCGAATTCGTGTACGGATCGAAAATATCCTTGTACGAAGACTCGCAAGAATATTTATATATATCCAAATCCTTGCATTTGGTGCAAACGGTTACGGAAACTATGCGCGTGCGCGCCGTGTCCACGTCTGCATTCGTATTCGTGCTTGCGTTCGCGGTATCGAGCGCCGTTTCGGGCTGGCTTACCCGTCCGATAACGGAGATGGGCAAAAAAGCCCGCCAGCTCGCTCGTGGTGATTTCGACGTAGACTTTTACGGCGATTACAGCGAGGAAATGGTAGAGCTTGCCGATGCGCTCAACTTTGCGCGCGACGAGCTTTCCAAAACGGACAAAATGCAAAAAGAGCTGCTTGCCAACGTTTCGCACGATTTCAAGACGCCGCTTACCATGATCAAAGCGTACGCGTCCATGATTATTGAAATTTCGGGCGATAACCCCGAAAAACGTAACAAACACGCGCAGGTGATCGTAGACGAAGCGGATAGGCTCGCCTCGCTCGTGGGGGATCTGCTTGATTTGTCTAAAATCCGTTCGGGGATAAACGCGCTCAAACTCTCGCTTGTGGATATGTCGGCGTATACGGAAGAAATTTTGGGCAGGTTTGCGTATTTGCAAGAAACGCAGGGCTATCAAATCGTAACGGATATCCAAGCGGGTTTAAACGCATACGTAGACGAAGTGAAGATCGGACAAGCGTTGTATAATTTAATCGGCAACGCCGTCAATTATACGGGCGAAGATAAACGGGTGTACGTGTCGCTCCAACAAATCGAACCCGACGTGTTCCGCTTTTCCGTACGTGATACGGGCAAGGGCATAAAGCAGGAAGAGCTTTCCACCATTTGGGACAGATACTACCGATCTGCCGAAACGCATAAACGCCCCGTCAAGGGCACGGGCTTGGGCTTGTCTATCGTCAAGACGGTTCTGGAAAAACACCGTTTCGTGTTCGGGGTGGACAGTGAATACGGAAAGGGTAGTACGTTCTACGTCGATTTCCCGCTCGTTAGCGACGAAACGGAGAAAATACAGCCAAACGCTTGACAAGAATCCGTTTGCGTTGTATAATAAGAAAAAACAATATTTCTTTGGGGCGGGGTGAAATTCCCCACCGGCAGTACAGTCTGCGAAGAACGCTTTGCGTTCCCGAATCGGCGCAATTCCGATACCGACGGTTAATAGTCCGGACGAAAAAAGAAAAGAAACGACGTATTTGCGTCGCAATGCTGCGTTATAGCTCCGCGCATTTCGCTCACGTACGCCAAGTACGCTCGGTCAATGTGCTCGCTATGCCTTGACTTGCTCGCAACTGCGCCGTTTCGACGAGAAAGCGCAATACGTTATCACTATGCCCCGAAGAGAATATTCGGGGTGATTTTTATGCAAGAAAACAATCAAACGACGGGGGCATGTACGGATACAACGTCCAAAAGGAAGAAAACGTTAAAACAGCGTTTTTCGGGAAAACGCATAGCGTTAATGGCGATATTCGTGGCAATCAGTTACGCAATCAGCTTGCTCGATTTTCCGATTTTTCCCGCCACGCCCTTTTTAAAACTGGATTTTGGCAATGCGTTTATATTGCTTTCGTCCTTGTTGCTTGGACCGATAGAGGGTATTATCGTATGCGTGTTGAAGGAAACGTTGCGTATTTTAGGCAGTAGCTCGGGCGGGGTAGGCGAACTTGCGAACATGCTTACGACGACGGCGTATATTCTACTTCCGTCCGTTGTCTACCGCTTTAAAAAGGGTTTGCCCGTCGTTATTCCCTGCTTGGTGGCGGCGTGTTTTATCGGTACGGTGGCGGCGCTTTTAACCAACCGTTTTATTACGTTTCCGTTGTATATGGGCGCAGGCGCGGCGGCGGTGTTTACACAGTCGTTTTGGTTTATCGTCGCGTTCAACCTTATCAAGACGGTTTCGGTGGGAATAATCACTCTGCTTTTGTATAAACGGTTGTCTAATTTCTTGAAAAAAATGAAAATTTAACGCGGGTGCGTGTAAATATTTGCAAAAATCGCGGAAAGGTATTATAATAAGGTTATGGCAGTTTTCATTTCCCGCTCGCGCGAACAAACGCAAGCGTTTGCAACTGAATACGCAAAAACGCTCAAAGGCGGCGATATCGTGCTTTTGGACGGGGATATGGGCGCGGGCAAAACGGTGTTTGCTAAGGGCGTAGCCCAAGGTCTTGGCGTGGAAGAGGAAGTTACCAGCCCTACTTACGCGTATATGAACGATTACGACGGACGGCTGTTCCATTACGATTGCTATCGTATTGAAAGCATCGAACAAGCCGAACGCTTGGGGCTTGCCGATTATTTCGATATGGGCGGGATTTGTCTTATCGAATGGTCGCAAAACATAGCGGCGCTTTTGCCTAAAGCTTGTAAGAAAATAACGATAAAGAAAATCAACGAGAACGAAAGAGAGATAGAGTATTGAAAAATTTTTTGGCGGTAGATACGGGTTGCGGATATATGAGCGTAGTGGCGGCAAAGGACGGCAAGGTGTTTTCCACCTTTTTGCCCGATTGTTCCATGCGTCATTCCGTCTTGCTCATGCAAACGGTTGACGAAACGCTTAAAAAAGCATCGCTCACCTTGGACGAATGTGATTTTTTCGGCGCGGTGGTAGGCGCGGGTTCGTTTACGGGCTTGCGGATAGGTATTTCCACGGTAAAAGGTTTCGCGTTAGCAACGGGAAAACAAACGCTTGCTATCACTTCTTTCGACGTCGCGGCATATAATGCGATAGACACGAAAGGAAAAGTGCTTTGTCTTGTGGACGCACTGCACGGCTACTATTACGCGTGCGGTTACGAAAACGGTGAAGTGATTTATCCGCCTGCGTATATTTCCGAATCGGAAGTATACGCTTTGCAAAACGCTGGCTACGCCTTACGCGCCTGTGAAAGTCTTTCGCTAAACGGCGTGGAAAAAGCAGACCCCGCGCTCGGTTTGCAAAACGCCGCAATCGCTTTGAGCGAGAAAGGAAAATTCGGCGAACTCACCGCTTTGTACGTGCGCAAAAGTTCCGCGGAAATCAATGCGGAGCAAAAAAAATGACGGTACGCAAAGCGGAGGAAAAGGATTTGGAGCGTATCGCCCTTTTAGAACGGGATTGCTTGCAAGACCCGTGGACGGTCGGGCAGCTGAAAGGCTCGTTTGCGCGTGCGGATTTTTACGCGCTGGTTTTGGAAACGGAGGGTGAAATCGCGGGGTATATTTGCGGTACGTCCCTGTTTGAGGACGCGGAAATCGCGCGGGTAGCGGTAGTTAAAAACCACCGTCGCGAAGGCTTGGGCGGAAAACTGTTGGACGCGTTTTTATCGCTTGTGAAAGACAAAGGCGCAACGCGTGCGTTCTTGGAAGTGCGCGTGCATAACGCCGCGGCGATAGGCTTGTACGAAAGCCGTAATTTCTCGCCTGTTAGAATGCGTTTGAAATATTACGCCGACGGTGAAGACGGCTTGGAAATGAAAAAAGACCTTTAAAAAGGGGGACGGAGCAACGGAAAGGGATATTTTATCCGAAGTTTCGTTTTTACAAAAGGGGACGGGTAAGGATTTACTGTTTTTACACGGCTATCTCTCGTCTAAGGAAGCGTTCACGGCGCAAATTGACTATTTTTCGCGCTTTTACCGCGTGACGGCTATTGATTTTTTGGGCTTTGGAAAAAGCGCGCCTTTGCCTACTGCCTATTCGGTGGGCGACTATGCGGAGTGGACGGCGGCGGTTATTCGCGCGCTTGGCTTGCAACGCCCGCACGTTATCGCACATTCGTTCGGTTGCCGCGTGGCTGTGAAACTGGCAAGCGCGGAAAAGGACGCTTTTGATAAGATAGTGCTCACGGGCGCGGCGGGGATTATTCTAAACCGCGGCTTTTCGTATCGGT
Organism: Clostridiales bacterium; assembly: GCA_015055545.1. Taxonomy (GTDB): domain Bacteria; phylum Bacillota; class Clostridia; order Christensenellales; family Borkfalkiaceae; genus Scatosoma. The sequence goes on along the minus strand of SVHY01000043.1, from coordinate 3,808 downwards.
TGAAAGTGAAGGCGTATCGCGTTTGCAAAAGAATAGCGCCCCGCTTTGCCGAACGTAAATTCGGGAGCGAGGAATACCGTACGCTTTCGCCCTTACAAAAGGAAAGCTATAAAAAAATCGTCAACGAGGACTTGCGCGTTGCGGCGCGATTAGTGCAAAACCGCACGCTGATCATACAGGGCAAGCAAGACGAAACGACGCCCCTGCGGGCGGCGCAAATTTATTTGGAAAGTTTTCCTTGTGCGAAGCTACGCTTAATGGACGGCGCGCATTTCGCGTTTGTCGAAAATCCGCTTACTTTTAATCTTATTACCGAGGAATTTTTATATGAGTGAACTGTTAGAACGAATCGTAGCCGCCGTCGTGATCGCCGTATTGTTTTGCGCGATCTCGGTAAAATGTTTGGGCGCACTGCAACAGAGTGGTTATAAAAACAAAACGTTCTTGCGTTGGCTCAGCCGCGAGGGAAATTTGACCTTTAACCGTTTGAGCGTACTTGCGCTTTGCCTTGCGCTGTCTACGGCAATCGTTTCGTTGTGTTTTTCGTTTGCGGGCGTAAAAATTGCACTCGTTTGCTCGGCTGTTCCGTTCTTTTTATTGCTTACTATGTATATTTATGCGGACGGGAAACACGCGCTCAAAGTGCCGCTCGTTTTGACGGGGCGCGTAAAGCGTCTGTTCGCCGCGTATTTCTTGGTGGTGGCAAGCGTATCGTTTACGCTCGTTTCCGTTTTGAAATTTTTGATGATCGTCAACGGTTCGGAAATGTACGCGCTCATCGCCTACGTTCCCGTTGCCGTTATGCCTATTTTGTTGCCGTGGCTTTTATGTTTGGCTAACGCATTGACGGGCGTATTTGAAAACGCGCGCAATAAACGGTTCGTGAAAAGAGCAGGCGAAAAGCTCGCGCAAAGCAATGCCGTTAAAATCGGCGTTGTCGGAAGTTACGGAAAAACGTCGGTGAAGAATATTCTCTCGCAAATACTGTCGGAAAAATACGCCGTGGTGGCGTCCCAACAATCGTTCAATACACCCATGGGTGTGGCGAAAACGGTGTTCGATGAAAAAACGGACGGCGCGCAGGTGCTGATTTTTGAAATGGGTGCGCGCAAAAAGGGAGATATCGCCGAACTTGGCGAAATGGTGAAACCCGACTATGCCTTGTTCACGGGCGTATGCCCCCAACATATCCAAACGTTCGGTTCGCTCGAAGAGGTGTACGCGGAAAAACGCCGTATTTTCGATTATACGAAAAATTCCGTGCTTTGTTCTATGGCGTTAAAAGACCGAGCAAAAGGCGAAGAAAAAGCGGTGTTCGTGCAAGATACGAGCGCGCAAGAAGTGGAATACGGCGCAACGGAAACCAAGTTCACGTTGGATATATCGGGCGAAAAAATTCCCGTTTCCACGCGGCTTTTGGGAAGTGCGGCGGTGGAAAATATTTGCCTTTGTGCGGCGCTTGCAAAGGTGATGGGTTTGACGGCAACCGAGATTGCAAACGGGATAGCCAAATTGCAACCTGTGCCGCATAGGCTGGAATTGCGCGAAGAAAACGGCGTGTATATTTTGGACGACGGGTATAATTGCAACGCGGTGGGCGCAAGCGCGGCGATAGACGCGCTGCAACGGTTTGACGGTGGGAAATGTATTATAACCCCGGGTATTGTCGAATGTGGCGTTTTGGAAGAAGAGATCAATCGCGCGCTTGGCGAAAAAATCGCGCGGGCGAATTTGGACAGAGTCATTTTGGTTGGGCAAACGCTGGTTACGGCTGTGAAAAACGGATATATCGCCGCAGGCGGCGACGAAAGCAAACTGTTTATCGAAAAAACGTTAGACGATGCAAAAGTGAATCTTTCCGATTGGGTACAAGCGAAAGACGCCGTTTTATTCTTAAACGATTTGCCCGATATATATTAAGATTGCTATAACTTTGAAGTTATACCAAAGAAACACCAAAGCGAACAAATCTTGCGGAGGTGTTTTTTTATGCAGAGCGTAGCGGTGTTGTTTGGTGGAAAGTCTTGCGAAAACGAAATTTCCGTATTGACGGGGGTGTTCGTTTTGAACCTTTTGGACAGGGAAAAATATACCCCCCTGCCCGTGTATCTACATACTGACGGGAATACCTATTATTCCGAGCAAATGACCAATTTAGACATATTCAAAAAAGGGGATTTTTCTCGTACGCAGCGCGTGTTTTTTGAAAACGGGCGATTGTATGCGTTTTTGCCCAAGAAAAACCGCGTGAAAGAGATTGCCAAAATCGACGTTGCGCTCAATTGTTGCCACGGCGGTTGGGGGGAGGGCGGCGGTATGGCGGCGCTGATGGAACGCAACGGCATACCTTTTGCCTCGCCCGATATCGCCTCGTCGGCTGTGTTCATGGATAAGAGCCTGACCAAAACGGTTATGCGCGGTTTGGGAGTGCCGACGGTGGACTGTATCCGTGCCAACGAAAAGGATTATGAAAAGCGGGGCGCGTTTTTACTTAAAAGCATTGCTGCAAGGCTCAAATATCCCGTCGTGGTGAAACCCGCGCACTTGGGTTCGTCTATAGGTATTGCGTTGGCGCAAAACGAGGAGGAGGCAAAGCGCGCGATTGAAAACGCGTTCGCGTTAGACGATCGGGTGATTATCGAAAAATATCTCAAAGACAAACGCGACGTGAATTGCGCGGCGTATCTGCGCAACGGCGAGATTTGCGTGTCCGAGGCAGAAGAGGCGTACGGAGCGGGTATTTATTCGTTTGAAGACAAATACGTTAACCGTGAAACGGGCGTAAAGAGTAGCGGCAGACGCGCCGTGAGCGGCGAATTGCGGGAAAAAATCCGTGCGTATACCAAGACGGTGTACAAACGTATGAACTTAAAGGGTATCGTGCGTATGGATTTTTTGGTGCATGAAGACAAAGCGTATCTTTGCGAAGTGAACACCGTACCCGGTTCGCTTGCGTATTACCTGTTTTGCGAGCGTATTTGTGAAGCACGGACGTTGTTTTCCGAACTCATCGACGAGGCGTTGGAAACGGCAAGCGCGAACGGTAAACAAATCCCCACGACGGGGATATTAAAAACGGTGAAATGGTCACGGAAATAATAAAAAAGCGGGAAACACCCCGCTTTTTTATTGATTTTTTATCGCGCATTTGGTATACTATTAAAAGATTAACTAAAAGGGAAAAAGATAATGGCAACGGTTGAATTTACCGACAAAGTGAAAATCTTGATAAAAGCAGGCGACGGCGGCGACGGCATGAACTCGTTTAAGGCGTTTAAAGGCAAACCTGCGTGCGGACCTGACGGCGGCGACGGCGGTAGGGGCGGCGACGTGTATTTCGTGGGGGATAAGGACATGAACGACCTGTTCCCGTTCCGTTTCAATTCCCGTTTTCTCGCTGATAACGGTGAAGTGGGCGGCACAAACAAGTGCTTTGGCAAGAGCGGGAAAAGCGTGTATATCAAAGTTCCGCTTGGTACGCTCGTGCGCGACGCGGAATCGGGTCGGCTGATTTGCGACGTGTTTGAAGACAAGCAGGAAGTGCTGGTTGCGCGCGGTGGCAACGGCGGTAAAGGCAACGTACGCTTTACCACGGCGCGGCGGCATGCGCCTAATTTTGCGCAAAAGGGCGAAAAAGTAAAAAGCCATTACGTGATTTTGGAAATGAAAGTGATTGCGGACGTTGGGTTCGTAGGCTTTCCCAACGTTGGGAAAAGCACGCTCCTTTCCAAGATTTCCGCGGCAAAACCCAAAATCGCGAACTACCATTTCACCACCCTTTCGCCTAATCTTGGCGTAGTGCGCTATT
>SVHY01000042.1 GCA_015055545.1 Clostridiales bacterium | reverse complement strand
ATCTCGGCGAATTATCCCAGCCCGATTCTCCGCACTTACAATCGGTGTAATCGGGCTCTGTGAACCATTCCAAAAGCCCATTATTATTCGTATCGCGGTTTTCCATATCCCACGTGAGATATCTATCGAGGGCGTTCACGCTCTCTTGCAAAAACGCCTTATCCCCCGTCTTTTGATACACCGACCATACCGCCCATGCCAGCACCTGCGGCTGCGTCGTACTTCCGCAATCGTCGGGAGTCATTACCGTCGCTATCAATCCGTCTTCCCGTTGCATAGAAAATACCGCTCTGAGTGCATCCTTGGCAAGTTCACCGTTGTACGTCGTTATTGCCATCGCATGGAACGCCGAATCCCAAAGCCACATGTGTCTGTGCGGTACTCTATCGGGCGTCGTCCACCGACAAGGGATTTTTCCCTCGGGCGAGTGCACGTTGACCTTGTTCGTCGATATCGCCTTATAATACAGGCTCTCATACCGCTTATCCTTGCACTTTGGCATATTCTTGAAATAACCGTATCTCGCCTTTTTCAGCTCTTCTACGTCTATATCGATGTAGTGCAACGCTCTACCGCGTGCAAGCGTCCAGCTCACCGAATGGTGGATTACGAATTTATACAACCCGTTTTCCATTTTCTTATGATAGAACGCGTACGAATCCGAGCCGCGGAAATATATGTCCACCCCGCATGTGAAACGGTGATGATATTTAATTTGACTTCTAAACGTAGGCAACACGGGGGTATACCCCACCAACGTATCCGCGCCCGCAAACGCTATAAAGAAATCCCCGCTTTGCGTTTTCGCGTCCACGAAATCGCCCGTTACCGCACGAAACGACTTTCTGCCCTTGATAGGAAAGTATATTTTCATCCATTCGTCGTTAAAGAAAAATTCTAACGGTTTCCAGCCCAGCGTGCCGACGAAATCGTTATAATAACGGTTTCTGCCGTCTACGCCCGAAAACGCAAATAAATGCCCGTAGCCCCAAATTTTATTCAATTTCATAATTCGTTATCCCCTTTGCTTTATTCGGTTACGCCGCGCGTAGCGATATACGTGTAGCGAACGGAATCTGCATAATCCAAAATTTCTTCTTCCAGTTCTGCTATTTCCCCGATTTTGCCTTGCAAATATTCTTTTATGCGCAATTTGCAAGTCTTTAAACGTTGTATCAAACCGCCCAAACGCGCGTCTTGTACTTCCCAGCCGTGCGGTTTGTTTTCCGTATGCCACAGGACGTAGAAAGCCTTATAAAACGCTTGCACCCGTTTTTCGATTTTGGAAAGTTCCTTCAAACAACTTTTCAGCGCGCTCTTTTCTCCCGATTGATAGGCTTTGCGCAACCTTACTCCAAAATCAAGCTTTTGAACGAGCGTTTCGCAAAGTCTGGCTTGGCTGTTAAAAATATATGCGTACTCGCCCGCTGATTTGGCAATCGCAAGTAAGCATTTTGCATGTTCGCCGTAGGGATTTTTACCCCATTTTTCGATATTTTTATCGTATATGCCAAGAAGCGGGTCGTTGTACAATCCTACTTTTGATGCCGCCACTTGTTTGGCGTATTCCATATCGGGTAAATCGAGCGCCACAAAATCGTCGAAAGGGACTTTGAACAGATTAAAAAATCCCCGTTTTATTTCTTCGTCGTCAAAATTCCCATTTGCGTATTGACGAGCAGCATACAAAGTGGGTAACGCCGAAAAATACGAACACTCCGAACCGTCGTCGCCCCACAGAGTCATGAGTACGTTTTGAATACCTTTTGCACGCACACTTTCCATCGCCGCTTTCGTCTTTTTAAGGGCTACTTTATTTAACGGCGCAAAGCCCGTCCAAGTCCACGCCCCGCCCGCAAACCATATCGGTTTATTAAGCCGAGCGTGGTTATTGAACATGATATCGTATTCGCTTGCGTTATAATGGTCGTAATCCCAGTAGGCAAGCTCAATGTTTTCGGGCAAGCTCGACGTTACGATTTCGGGGAAATCGAACGGCTCGTCCACATAATATTTCCCCGCCGCTATACGGAAAAACATATCACTCCACATATGCGGGGTAAAACCGTACTGTTCCGCAATTTGCACCACTCTTTGTAAATGCCTAAGGAAAATGGAAAATCGGTTCTCGTAGCCGTGTTTATCCAAGAATTTCCCGCGCCCAAGCGCAAACGTTTCGTCCATGCCGATATTGACGGCGCGGGAAGTGAAATTTTCCGCAAGCGTAGCAAATATTTTTTCAATCAACGCGTACGTTTTTTCTTCGTCCACAAGCAAGACGTCGTTACTATCGACGATATCGCTAAACTCCGCATTTTTTACAAGCGCGCTGAAATGCCCCAGCGTTTGCACGCAGGGGATTAGCTCGACGCCACGGGAGTTTGCGTAAGCGTCGATCTCTTTGATTTCTTCGCCCGTATACCTACCCCGAAGATAACCAAAGCGCGGTTCGTCTTTGATTTCGTAGGTATCTTCCGTGTACAGTTCCAGCGCGTTATAGCCCATGATTTGCAAATGGTCGATAAAGCGTTTCACCGTTTCCACTTTCATCACCGCGTTTCGCGAACAGTCGAGCATTACGCCAAAACGCTTAAAATTCGTTTTTTCTTTCAACATTCTTGCTCCTATTTATTACGACTTTTTAGCATAAAATTACTTTTTAGCACCTTTCAAAAACGGGAATAATATCCATCGGCGTTTTTACCACGATTTCCCGTTCGCCGTCGTAATATTCCCCCGAGTGGAAATCTTTCCATTTCCCTTTCGGCAAATAAACTTTTCTTTCTTGCATGCCCGCGTACAAAACGGGAGCTACGAGATATTTCCAACCAAACATATATTGTTCTTTGTATTCCCAACACTTTTCGTCGTCGGGAAATTCCAAAAACATCGCCCGAAGAAGGGGCAACCCCGTTTCACTTGCTTGTTTATAAATTTCGATAAGATACGGCTTTAATTCCACGCGAATATCCAAATACTTTTTCATAATCGAATACGCTTCTTCGCCGTAGCTCCAAATTTCGTTGGGTTTGTATTTGAAATCTTGTACCACGCAACCCCTATTGCCGTGCATACGCAAAACGGGCGAAAATACGGCGAACTGATACCAGCGGACGATGAGTTCGGCAAGCTCGCTTTCGCTTAATCCGTCTTGCGCAAAACCGCCGATATCCGTCGTCCACCACGAAACACCTGCAATCCCCATGTGCAACCCCGCAACGATTTGATCACGGAAAGCTACCCAGTTGCTTTTTATATCGCCCGACCAAACGAGCGCGGCATATTTTTGACCGCCGACCCACGTCGCACGCGTAAGATTTACGATATCCGTTTTTCCCGCGTTTTTTAAGTGGGTATATAGCCCCTCCAAATGCTTATTTGCATAGGCGTTACTTATCTTTAACGCGCCGCCTTGACAATAGGAAATTTGATCCAAAGCCTCCACGTCGTAATATTCCGGCTCGTCAGCGTCCAACCAATAGTTGGTTATACCGATATCGTAATAATTCTTCTTGATTTGTTCCCAAACGAAATCTCTCGCTTTTTCGTTAAACGGGTCGTAAAATTTGGTCGCCTCCCGCATCGGACCTTGCCTGCAAGTGGATTTTACCAGCCATCCCTTTTCTTCCATAAACGTATAATTTTTACTTGCCGAACCGTCAACGGTGGGCCATACGGAAACGACGACGCGTGTATCTTGCTTTTGAATTTCGTCTACCATCGCTTTCGGGTTTTCCCAATGCTTTTTGTCAAAAGCCCAGTCGCCTTGCGCCGTCCAATGGAAAAAGTCGATAACGATTGCATCCAAAGGTAAATTCCTTTTCTTGTATTCCCGCGCAACGGACAAGAGTTCTTCTTGCGTAGAATAACGGAGCTTGCATTGCCAAAGCCCCATCATATTTTCAGGGAAAAGGGGCGGCCTGCCCGTAACTTCGGTATAATTTTTTATAATTTCTTTCGGACTGTCACCCGTAACAATCCAATAATCAAGACAATCGGTACACTCTGCGGTAAATTGCGTATAATTGTTGCCAAATACCGCCTCCCCTATGCTCGTATTATTCCAAAGAAAACCGTATCCGAAATTCGATAAATAGAACGGGAGCGTAAGTTGCGAATTGCGTTGTTTCAACTCTAACCTACAACCTTTCAAATCCGCAATATCCTGTTGATATTGCCCCATACCGAAAATTTTCTCCCCGTCTTTCCCCTCAAAACGCGCTTGCACCTTATAACCGTCTTTAACCTTCTCGTATTTCCGAGCCGAAAAAAGCAGCGTCGAGCTGTGCCCGTTTGCGTTTGATCGGTCGCGACAGTATTCGCGCAAGATAGGAGTGCCGTCTTTATAAAATTCCAAATATCCTGGATCGTATACACGGCAATACATCGAACCGTTTTCTATGCAAATATACTCGTTATTTTCCGTCACTTTCGCCGCGGTTTGTCTATTTTCCAGTGCGTCGATTACGTTTTGCGTCGTATCGGATTTTGACGCCCGTACGCGAATGGCGTTCGCGCCCCATGCTTGTATCAATAACGTTTCGTTATCTAACGTTACTTTCACACCGCTTTCAATGATTTCATATTGCATAATCTTATAATCTCCTTATAACTTCGTTGTGATGTATTGAATACTGCGTTCCACCTGCTCGAACGGATCGGGATATAAAACCGCGTCGTCCTGTTCCACGAAATAATATTGCACGCCGAGCGTTTTCATCTTCGCCACGATTTTCGGGAAATTCATTACACCGTCCCCAACGGGCGCGAAGCGCGGTTGCATAATCGTCGTTTCTTCGTTATAGCTTTGCTTGTAATCTTTCAAATGCACGCAGGCAATCCTGCCTTCAAGCTTTTCCAAAAAATCCACCACGTCCACTCCGCCGTATTGCAACCAATACGTATCTACGTTAAAGTGGATATAGGGCGTATTCTTTATCATATATTCAAAGGGCGTATCCCCGTTTTCGTATTTCCAAAATTCTTTATGGTGGTTAGCCTGACAAGAGTTGAACCACAACAAGGTTTTAACGGCAAAAAGCCGTTGATACCACGTCAATCTCGCTTATAATACTTGGGTATAATTGCGTTCGATTTCCTTGTCTAAACGCCTTTTTGCTCGTTAAAACTGCTTTGCACCCCAAAGAGCGTATTTTTAGGCGATTTTTGTTCAGCGTGGGTGCAGACGTATTGAACATACGGCAAGAACGCGGTGGGCGAAAATCGACAAAAAGACGCTTTTGGGGCTTATTGCGGTTCAATTCTTGTCAGGCTATGATAGAAAAACTTGTATCCGTTTTTCGACATTTTTTCCGCGGCAAGGTTTAACTTGTCGTATATTTTTTTGCACATCTTCTCGTCTATGACGAGTGGATTAGGCAACCCGCCGATACCGATATTTTTACAATGGAACTTCGCATGTTCTTCCATCAATTTTTCCGTATCTTCAATCACCCTTTCCCACGGACAATGAGTCAAAAAAATAGGCAAATCCGCCTGCGCAACGACGCGGGCGATAATATTCGCCCATTCTTCGTTCAGCTGTGCGCAAAACTGCGCATAATCGTATCCCATCGCTTTGATTTTCTTCGCCGTATACAAAAACTCTTCTTCCGTCTTGATAAATGTTCGCAACGAATACAAATTCAACCCTGCTTTCATTCTTTATATAAACTCTTTTTATTTTCTATCTGTCTTAAAAAGTATGTTAACTCCTACTGCTCTACCCGAATTGGATTATTACAATTATAACAAAAATCATCGCTCAATACAAGATAAAATTTTATTTATTTTATCCGATTTTTAGCATAAAATAACTTTTCCACGTTTCCACACACAAAACAAAACGCCCTTTCGGGCGCTTATTTGCATGTTGGTGGAGGTGGTGAGAGTTGCGCTTTTAGCAGCGCTTCTCACGCAAAGCTGTTCTTTGCGTTCGGTCACGCTCACGACTACCTATCGTCGTTCGCTTATCTCGTCCCTACAAGGCGTTATCAACGCCTTGCTTCACGGGCAACTCGTCCCGCTCGACGAATCATGTATTCCTATCCCGTAAGGCAAAGCGTTTTGCTCCCGCAAAACGGCTCCCACCCTCAACTCTCCCCATAACGGACTTCATCTACAAACAAAAACGCCCCACAAGGGGGCGATTTTGTTTGTGGTGGAGGTGGTGAGAGTTGAACTCACGTCTTACGCGGCTGCCAAGAAACTTTCTACATACTTATTTTATCTACTTTTCTTACGTTTGCAACGCGGGTAAACACGCTTTGCAAACCGCAGAAAGCTGCACGATCTCAAAAAAACGCTTTCCGATTCTTTCAAGATTTTTCCGTCTTGTTGACGCCACGACCCCGACCGACGGATAAATCGGGCGCGACGTTTCGCTTAAAAACGAAGTTACGCTGCTAAAGCGTAGTTTGCATTTCTATCTGCATTTATATTTAGTCGGATCGTTTTTACGCAGTCTTTCCATCTGCGGTATGCTTATTCCTTCGCTCACCGGCAATCGAATCCGGTGCACCCCCGTGCTATATTATTATACACAATTTTATATGAAAAGTAAACGCATTTTCACTGTTTTTTCTTGGCAAGTTTTTTTATAGAAGTATGCCGTTCTTCCCCCGCAAACAGGCGTACAAGGTTAGCTCTATGCGCCCACCACGTAAGCACGTTCAGCGCCAAAATCAGCATGTACAGGCATACCACGTATGCGTTGAACGTTGCTACGCCGTATCGTAAATAGAATACAACCGCTTGCCAAAGACTAAACCCCGTCACGCCCAAAAGCGAACCGAGCGAACCCCATTCAGTAAGAAAAATAAACAGCACGATAAAGAGAAACACGCCAAAACCAATCAACAGCCACCACGGATTTTCGCAAGCCAAGCAAATCCAAAACAGTCCAAACGTGGACGCAATCCCCTTGCCGCCTTTAAAGTGCATGGTCACGGGGAAGATATGCCCGATAATCACGAACACGCCGCAAAAATAGCGTATAAAATCGGAAACGAAAACCGCCGTTCCCGCAAATACGAAATCGCGATAGATAAAATACCCTATCAAAGCGGGAATACCGCCTTTAAACGCATCGCAAAAAAAGGTAAGCACTCCCACTTTCAAGCCGAATTCACGGCTCATATTCATTGTTCCCGGGTTGCCACTGCCTATTTTCGTAATATCGCGCTTTTTGAATCTGGAAATAAGCAACGCGAAATTGAAACAACCGATAAGATAACATACGATTGCCACAATCACAAATTGCCACCAGTTTTGCGATAAATCAAATGCTTTCATAATCAATCTTCGTCCTTTTTCTCACGCACGGTAATCCGAATAGGCGTACCCGAAAAATCGTACGCGCGGCGAATAGTATTTTCCAAATAGCGTTGATAGGAGAAGTGCAAAAGTCTTTCGTCGTTGACGAACAACGCAAACGTAGGCGGACAAACGCTCACTTGCGAGGAGAAGAACACTCTCATTCTTCTGCCCAAATAGGAAGGCGGTTCTTGCAAACGCACGGCGTCGCCTATCAAATCGTTGAGCTCGCCCGTCGGCACTCTAAACGACGCGTGCGCGTACGCCTCTTCTGCCGCACTGAGCAATTTTTCCACGCGCAAACCCGTTTTCGCCGAGATATAGAAGGATTTATAATAGTCCATAAACTTCAAATCTTCTTTGAGCTGTGCTTCAAATTTATTGACGGTGTGCGTATCCTTTTCCACCAAATCCCACTTATTCATGACCACGACGGACGGTTTGCCTTGTTCGTGCACGTAGCCGATAATTTTCACGTCCTGTTCAGTCAAGCCCTCGTTGCTATCCACGACGAGCAAGCACACGTCGCTACGTCTAACGGCATCGAACGCGCGCATATTACTGTAATATTCCACGTCGTCGTCCACGTTCTTTTTCTTACGAATCCCCGCCGTATCGATAATCGTATACGCCTTTTCGCCACGGTAAAAGAGCGTGTCTATCGCATCGCGCGTCGTACCCGCCATCGGGGTTACGATACTTCTTTCACTACCGAGCAACTTATTTACCAAACTCGATTTCCCTGCGTTGGGTTTTCCCACCACCGCGATTTTCAAGGACGGAACGGGTTCGCTCGTCGTATCGGGGAACATAGAAACCGCCTCGTCCAAAACGTCGCCAATCCCCTGCGAATGTTCCGCGGAAATAGCGTACGGTTCGCCCAGGCCCAGCGAATAGAATTCAAACACCTTTTCGGGCGAATAATCGTCAATCTTATTCACGACCAAAATAACGGGTTTTTTACTTCTACGCAAAATATCCGCTACGTCGTAATCAGACGGGTGCAGTCCGTCCCTGCCGTCCGTGAAAAACAAAATCACGTCCGCCGTTTCGATTGCCACGTCCGCCTGCTTTGCAATTTCTTTCCACATCACGTCTTCCGATTTGAGTTCCAAACCGCCTGTATCGACCATGGTAAAATGCTTACCCCGCCACGTCGCGTCCGTATACAATCTATCGCGCGTAACCCCCGGTCTGTCCTCCGTAATCGAAATTTTCCTACCTGCTACTTTATTAAAAAAAGTACTTTTCCCTACGTTGGGTCTACCCACCAACGCAATCAAAGGATTTGCCATAATCTATCTCCTTTTCGTTGCCGCGCCAGCCAAGATTTCCACAAAACCCCGTCCGCCGTCGCGGTTTACGCGTATATGTTCCGTGTCCAGTCGCGTTTTCAGTCCGGCAAGCGTCATACCGCACAAAAACACGTCCTCAAATTCTTTCATCGTATTCCCCGCCAAAACGAGCTCGTCAAATTCGCCGTCCTTTTTACGGTATTCTTCCACCGCCAAAGCAATATCTTCGCCCGTCAACAGCCCCGTACAAGTAACCGTTTCCCCAAAAAACGCGTTTTTCACGGGCAACAGCTCCGCTTGCAAACCACCGATTTTTTTCTTGCAATCCTCCACGAGCTTTTTCGTCGTTTTCGCCGCGCTCACACCGCAAACGAGCAACGCTCTTTTCGGCTTTTTCAATGCAAAACCCGCCTTAACGTCGTCCAACGCCGCGTACGCGTCGTCTAAGAATTTCCGCGTTAATCCCACGCCGTTTTCGATTTGCGAAAAATCGCCGTAGAACGCCGCGTCTTTTACTTTCCGTTCCGCTTTCACGAAATATTCGTCCGCGGGCAATAGAAAGGGTACGCCGAATTCCGCGTTCAAGCGATCCACCAAATCGAGCAGACTCTCGCTATACGCTTTATCCACGTCGGGAATAGGATGCAAGCCGTCGCGGTATTTGGTAATCCCCGTTGGCACACACGCCAAATCGCGCACGACGGGATAATATTGAAAGAGCTGCCGTGCCGTATACGCCAGCTCGTCCCCGTCGTTTTCATGGGGCACGACCACCGCTTGACAGTGCATTTCAATCCCGTGTTCGGCAAGCGTTTTGATTTGTGAAACGATCTTACCCGCAAAGCGGTTGCGCATGAGCTTTTCCCGCAAAGCAGTATTCATCGTATGCACGGAAATATAGAGCGGCGAAAGCCGTAAACGGATAATCCGTTCAAGCTGTTCGTCGGATACGTTGGTAAGCGTAACGAAATTCCCACAAGTAAAACTCATCGCGTAATCGTCGTCCTTTATATACAAACTCTCGCGCATACCTTTTGGCATTTGATCGACGAAACAAAACACACAGCGGTTATGACAGGTGCGGAGCGCGGTGTTCTTTTCAAACTCCAAGCCCAAATCTTCCCCGTCGGTCTTTTCCACTTCTATCGTTGTTTCTTCGCCCGTTCTATGGTCGCGCACGGTCATTGTAAAAGCGTCCGTTTCCGCATAATATAAATAATCGAATTCGTCTTCACACGCGAAATTGTCGAACGACAAAATCTCGTCGCCGACTTCCAAACCCAAATCTTTCGCAAGACTACCGCGTTTTACTTTGGCAATTTTCAACATACGAACCTTTTAAAACGCAATTAAAACCGAATTACCCCGAACACGCAACCAAGGATATACACGATGAGTGCGAGCCAGAATAAAATTCTCCAAAACTTACCTTTGCCGCGCGTGAAATCGTATGCGGGCAATGCAACGCCGATAACCAAGCAAATTTTACCCACAAGGTTTGCAAGGGATACGAATCTCGTCAAAACCCCGATATCGAGCGAATACACAAGCCCGCTAAACAAAAAGGTGAACGCCGCAATCAACAAAGCGACGTACGCGCAGCCGCGTACAAAATTGTTCGACGATGAACTACTTCTTTTTGCCATAATCCTTTCTCCTTATATCTGCGGCGTTTCCACGCCGTATTTTTTACTCAATTTTATTAAAATTTCCTCAAAGACGGGGGGTATGGGTGCGTTGAACGTCATTCTCTCCCCGCTAACAGGGTGCGTAAGCTCCAACGCCGCCGCGTGTAACAGCTGACCGTCTACTCCGAGTTTTTGCTTTTTATATCCGTAGGTTAAATCCCCAACGATGGGATAACCGATATGCTTTGCGTGCACGCGAATTTGGTGCGTTCTGCCCGTTTGTAAAACGAATTTGCAAAGCGTATATTCACTGCCAAACCGCATAATCACTTGATAATCGGTGATAGCGATTTTCCCTTCGCCGTCGCGCAGAACCGCCATTTTCGTACGGTCGGTGGGGTGTCTACCAATATCCGTTACAATGCGCCCGTCGTCCGTTTTTAAATTCCCTTCAAGTAGCGCGTAATAGGTACGCCGACAGGTTTTTTCCGCAATTTGCGTAGCAAGCGATACGTGCGCTTTATCGTTTTTCGCCACCACCAAAAGCCCAGTCGTGTCCTTATCAATCCTATGCACAATCCCCGGTCGCAACACGCCACCGATGCCGCTCAAACTATCCAGCGCGTACAAAAGCGCGTTGACGAGCGTTCCGCTCTCGTTGCCGTTTCCGACGTGCACCGTCATACCTTTCGCCTTATTGACGACGGCGATATCCGCGTCTTGATACACGATATCCAGCGGAATATTTTCCGCTTGCACGGCGTATTCTACGGCGTCGGGTACGGTGAGTTCCACTCTCGCCCCCGCTTTCACGTCCGCGCCCGCTTTTTTCACGACTATGCCGTCCACGAGCGCGTTCCCGTCCTCAATCAATTTTTTCAATCGCGAACGGGTAAACTCGTCCGTTTGTTCGCTCAAAAACGTGTCTAAACGTTTACAAGCCGTTTCCGCAACGAACAGTCGTTTATCCATTTTTCGCCTGCTTTTTCGCTTGTTTTTCCGCCTTTTTCGCTTCTTCTTTTTCTTCCGCCTCTTTGGCAAGCGCCTTATACTTTTTACCGAGCGGGAAAATCGCATCTCTATCGAAGAACAACAACGCAAACACGATCATCACCGCGCCCGCCGAAATGAAGAAGTCGGCAAAATTACACACGCCGAACCCAAAGCGACTGATATCCACCATATCGCGCACGCCGATTAAGAACGAACCCGCTTCCGCCGTTTCCCAAACGCGGAAATATACTCTGTCGATAAGGTTGCCCACGCCGCCAGCGATAACGAATATAAACGCAACCCGCAAAAACGCGCGGCGTTTGTCCATTTTACAATACGCTACGGCAAGCAACGCCATCATCACCGCCGTCGCGGCAATTACGGCAATTTTCACGGCTGCCGACGCGTCGCTACCTATCCCGTACGCGATACCGTCGTTATAGGCAAGCCGTAAGGATATCCATTCGGGAATAATCGTAATCGGCTCGTTCCCCGCCAAAAAATACACTTCGGCAAAGAGCTTGGTGAGTTGGTCGATAAAGACGAGCAAACCAAACACGAGCAATCCCCACCACCGCGAACCTTTCGTTGATTTTTCCTTTTCCGTTTTTTTCGTCATATTTTTTCATTCCTTTTTGCTTTTTTGCGAATACCGTCAATCATTTCGATTTTCAAAGTATGCAATTTTTTCGACAAGTCCACTTTATAAACCTGCGGCATATCCAAACGCAAATATTCTTCCCAGAACTTGGAAAGCTGTTCTTTGGAAAATTCGCGAATATCCGTCAATTTCGGGAACTTATAAACGAGCTTACCGCCCTTTACGATCGTGTGTTGCAATTCCACGGCGTAGAAGTTTTGCACCTCGTGTTCTTTCCACGTTTCCACGGGATCGAACAGCACGAGCGGTTTGCCATCGTCCACGCTCTCGTCTTTGAGCGTAATCAAATCGGCAATCGCCATACCGTTTTCCCGATCGTATAAACGGTATAATTTCTTAAACGCAGGGTTGGTGATTTTCGCCGTATTATCCGAGAGTTTAATCTTGGGCGTCACGTTCCCGTCCTTATCGAATACCGCCGACATTTTATACACGCCGCCAAGCGCAGGCAGGTCTTCCGAGGTAATTAAACGCGTACCTACCCCCCACGAATCGATTTTCGCGCCCTGTTGAATGAGCGAATTGATAGAGCGTTCGTCCAAGTCGCCCGATACGCAAATCTTCGCTTCGGGGAATCCCGCTTCGTCCATCATTTTACGCGCTTTTTTGGAAAGGTACGCCAAGTCGCCGCTATCCAAACGTATACCCTTAGGCGTATACCCCTTTTCCCGCAACTGCTTAAACACCTTAATCGCGTTCGGCACACCGCTTCTGAGCGTGTCGTAGGTATCGACGAGCAACAAACAGTTATCGGGGTACGCGTCCGCATACGCCTTAAACGCGTCGTATTCGGTGGGATAATCCATAACCCAGCTATGCGCCATCGTACCCGCAACGGGCACGTCGAACATTTGTCCTGCAATGACGTTGGACGTAGACGAACAACCGCCGATAATCGCGGCACGCGCGCCGTAAATCCCCGCGTCGGGGGCTTGCGCACGTCGAAGCCCGAATTCCATTACTACGCCACGTCCTGCCGTCGCACGGCAAATTTTAGAAGATTTGGTGGCAATGAGCGTTTGGTGGTTGATGATATTCAGAAGCGCCGTTTCCGCAAACTGCGCTTGAATAAGCGGGGCTTTTACCGTCAAAATAGGTTCGCCCGGGAATACGGGTTCGCCCTCGCGCACGGCGTACACGTCGCCCGTAAAGCGCATATCTTTCAAGTAGGCAAGAAAGTCCTCGTCAAAAAGTTTTAATGAGCGCAAATATTCGATATCTTCATCGTCGAACCGCCAATTCAAAAGATAATCCATTGCCTGTTCCAGCCCTGCGGCAAGCGAATAGGTAATGAGCGAATTTTTACGGAAGAACAAATCGAACACCACTTCTTCTTCGTGCTTTTTCTGACGGAAAAATCCGTAGCCCATGGTCAGTTGATACAAGTCGGTAAGTAAAGTTAAATTTCTCATTTTTCTATCTCCTTTTCGTCCGTTTCTTCTTTCTCAACTTCCACCTTATCGTTTTCTTCTGTTTTGGGATAATTTTCGGGATAAATTTTGCACATCATATTCCATTTATCGAACTTGGGTTTTTCGTCTTTCGTATCCCCGATATACGCAGCAATTCCGTATTTTTCCCCCGTTTTTGAACCGAGCAAGCACCCCTCTTCGCGCTTGTTTTTATACAGAACGTAGAACAAAAGTCCCAACCCGAACGCAAGCAATAACAGCGAAAACACGAGCGACCAAGGCACGTTCTCGCCCAAGATAAAGGACGAATCGCGTAAAGGCTCCATAATCGAACGGGTAAGCCCGTATACGATAAAATAACAAGCGGTGTTTACGCCGTTGGGTTTGTTGGGGTTTTTCCAACCGTTGATAAACAAAAGAATCGCCGCCGTCAGCGTTACCAAGCTTTCGTATACGCAAAACGCGTAATGGTATTTGCCCGTATCCTCAATGAACACGGAAACGGGAAAGAAATGCAAGGACGCGTTTTCCACAACGCCGCCGTACACTTCTTGGTTTGCAAAGTTCGCCCAACGCCCTATCGATTGCGCTAACAATAGCCCCACGACAACGCAATCCCCAACGCGGAAAAAATTCACCTTTTTTACGATACAAATAACGACAACGCTCGCCGTACCGCCCAAAATACCGCCGATAATAGACAAGCCGCCGCGACGAATGGATTCAAAAGAAAACCATTCGGATACGGGCATACCGTCCGTTATGCAATAGAACAGCCGCGTTGTAATAATCGCTATCGGAAGCGTAATACAAAAGAAGGTCAAAAACAAATCAGGCGACATGTTTCTACGCCGAAAGAGCGCGGATATCACGAAAAACGCCGCAATCATACCGCATACGATAATCAGAGCGTACGCGTGGATTTTGAATCCAAAAACCGTAATACCGGGATTTTCCGATAAAAGATTGTTGATAAACATAAGATACTCCTTTCTCTCATTATATCACAATAAAAAAAAATCGTCAAGGATAGCCCAACGATTTTTTCGAATTTTTCACAAAATCAGCTTTAACGGCTTGATTTTTACTGCCAAAGGCAGTATCGCAACGACGAGCACGCTGTTCACAAGCGAATTAAACACCTGCCCTTGCACGAACAGCCGCATAGTCAAACATTCCCAAAAGGTCATGCCCGTATACCAAACCTTGTTTAAATACAGCGTAGTAATCCCGCAAGTACAGCACACGAAAATACAAACGCACGCAAGTCCCAAATACAGCGGCGCAAGCCTTTTTGCGTTGGGAAGCAATAAAAACAGCGCGGCAAAAAACGCCATCAAGCCCGTGGAAATACCTATCCACGGCGAATATTCGCCGAACGGGTGAATGAGAAATCCGAGCAAATCCCCGATAAAGCACGCGCTAAACCCCGACAACCCGCCAAGTAGCAACCCCGAAAACGCCGCCACGAAAATGGTTAGCGAAAACTGTATGCCGCCCAGCTTAATTTCCAGCATATTAACCACTACCAAAAAAGCCGTAGCCACGGCGATATACGCCACTTTATGACTATGATTTTTTGCAAGCAACGTTTTGGAAAAGCAAAGCCGTTTGAATACGGGCGTTTTCGCCCTTTGCCCTTGGTATGACATAAAGAAAAACCTCCTTAAAAAAGAGGTCCGCGAATGTGTTCGGCGCATACATGGTATGCTCGTTTTGAAAGCGGACGCGCTTTTGCACCGCAGAAAAACGTTCCGTTTCTTTCGTCCGCCGACAACGTCCCGTTCGGCGGCACTTCACGCGCAAAAGCTACTCTGATAATTTAACTATTCATATTATATATTTTTATAAATAGAAATGCAAGCGTTTGAAGCATATTTTTCCGTAATTTTCTAAAAATAATAGTATGGGACTTATCTTTATCCGCACGGTTATCGTTTTCGTCGCGCTCCTTATCGTCATGCGCCTAATGGGCAAACGCCAAATCGGGGAAATGCAACCGTACGAGCTGGTTATCACTTTGCTTATTTCCGAACTCGCCTGTATTCCTATGGGCGACCCGTCCATACCTCTTTTGTACGGTTTAGTTGCTATTTTCACCGTGTATTTGCTGCACCAAATTATTTGCGTTTTGGATTTGAATTTCAACAAAGCCAAAGCCGTCATAAGCGGCGTGCCAAGCGTGCTTTTAAACAAAAACGGTATTGACGATTACGAACTGAAAAAGAATAATTTGGACGTATCCGACTTGATAGAAAGCCTACGCGTGGAGGGGTATTTCGCTCTCGACGCCGTCGAATACGCACTGTACGAATCGGAAGGCGCATTTTCCGCTCTACCTAAAAAGAACTTTCAAGACCTGCAAAAATCCTTGCCCGTCGTCATTATCGACGAAGGTAAATTCGACGATAAAAATATCGCCATGACGGAGAAAAGTCGAGAATATTATTTGAACGTTTTAAAACAAAACGGCTGTAAGGACTTGAAAAAAGTACTCGTTTTGACGGTGGACGGCAACGGCAAAGCGTATTTGCAACAAAAGGGCAAAAAATACAAGGTTCTAAACCTTGATTGGGGGAAAACGTTATGGTAAAAACTTTAATAAGTATCGTGATTGCAAGCGCAATTTTATTCGGCGTTTCTATGTATTCTATCGTTTACGTCAACGATACGTTTGCGTTCTTTGAGCGCGCCTTGCTTTCCTTATACGACAAAACGGAAGCGCAAACCGCCACTTACGAAGACGGAACGGCTGTGCAACGGTTTTGGGAAGAAAAGAAAAAATCCCTGCACGTTTGGGTACCCCATACCGCGATACAGGAAGTGGATTATCAGCTTTACGAGGCAGTTGGTTTTTTGTACGTGCAAGATTACAAAGCCGCCCTGCCGAAAATTGAAGTGGTCTTAGGTATGTGCGAAAATATCCCCCACTCGTACACGCTCGGCGTGGAAAACATATTCTAAACTATGAAAATCCGTAAACGGATTTACTATGAACGATGATTTTGCTTGCGCAAAAGTTATGCGCGCCTGTCGGCGCGTTATTGTATACTTTTTATACTATACGAGCGCGGAAATTTATTCCGCGCTCGTATACTTTTATTGTTGTTCGATATAATAATTGACTTCCCAAAGTCTATCGAATACACCCGACGTAGACGACGGTGCTTCGTTCAACGTCTTCGTGTCGATAACGCTACGGTTATATACCACATGGTCTTGTCTTTGGTAGGTGGGAAGTTCTACGCAAAGTTCCATAATCTTGTCAAGCGCTTCTGCATAAATAGCTTTACGCTCACCTTGTTCAAGAGTTTCTCTACCCCGTTCAATAAGTAAACTTAAATCATTAATAATAGATTGCTCTTCACCGAACTGATTTACCGAACCGTTCAAAATAGTGGAATATCCAAAGGTTTTCACGCTAATCGACTTACTGTTCTTATGATACGTAGCAAATAAATCAGGGTCTATTTCACATGCGCGCTCCCCCGCCCATACTTGCAAGTCGCCCGTAGCCAACTTCTTCGAAGCGGAAATATCCGTCGTAACCGTGATTTCAAAGCCGCACGTATTTAAAAAATGTGCCGCTTCTTGGAACATGCTATACGCAGGGTGGTCGGTCGTGTCACCCGGAATTGTGAACGTAAACTTCAATCTTTGACCGTCTTTCGCATATACGCCGTCCGTACCCTTTCTCCAACCTGCCGAATACACGAGTTCTTCGATTTCTTTCTTATTTCTCGTGAACGCCACTTTTTCGTGTTGCGTTACGGGGTTACCTTCGCTATCGGTGGGATATGCCCAAGATTCCGTACTCATCGAACGGTAAATGGTCTTTGCAAGCGACGTCGTGTAGTAGTTCTTAACGATAAGCGCCGTTTCCATCGACTTCATAATCGCTTGACGAACTTCGATATCAGGCACGTATTTAGGGTTCACACCCACGTAGCCGTAGCCGTTCGTCCAGTATTTTTTCGTACCGAGATAGTTATATTCACCGATTTTATTGATATTTTCTTGCGTTGCGCTCGGTTCGCCCACGTCAATATCTTCCGAGATAAGCGCGTTCAAAATCTTGTCCGAGCCCACCACTTTATAACGCATATATTTAATGTTCGCGTTATGGATAGCTTTGCTTTCCGCGCCGTTCTTGCCGTCCGTCGTTTCAAAATACGGGTTACGCTTGTAATATACCCAGTTGTTCTTATAGAAATCGTCGCCCTCTATGTCGTCGTTTCCATCTCTATCCGTTGCCATGTACGTACCTGCGCCCACGGGTAAACGGTTTTTGCTGTCCGCTTGCAATACTTCGTCAAAGAACGTTTGGCTTGCAAACTCTACGCCAAAGCTATCCACGCCGTTTGCCGCCGCCGTTTGTTC
>SVHY01000041.1 GCA_015055545.1 Clostridiales bacterium | reverse complement strand
ACCAAACGATACTCTTCATATGTTCGGTTGCAAACCAAGTTTTGTATAACGCTTCGGTAATCGTAGCTTGTATTTCCTCGTTTACTTCGTTTCCGCCCCAATAGCTCGGAATGGTAATTTCGGAAATGTGCATAGGCAAATGATACGCGTTGAAAATTTCCAAAATATCCAGCATGTTTTCGACGTTTAAGAAGGGGTTAACGCCTAAATCTTGCGCATACCCGAATACGTGATATTGCAAACCGATTTCGTCAATCGGATAGCCCTTGTCGAGAAATGCTTTGAGTAGCAAATTAAACGCCATATATTTGCCCTTTCTGACATAATCTTTCCAAATCGCTCCGATTGTTTCGTTCAAGATTTTTATATTTTTGGGAAAATACTTACCGCCGAGTTGTAAACCGTATTCGTCATAGCCCTCGAACAATGATTTTCTGCCAAAGTTATAGTTACTTGCGCTCTCATTCACAATATCAAACGAAGGAATTTTATCCGCGTAAGCCTCCGCAATTTCTTTGAAGCGGCGTTCTAAGATTCTCTTTTTTTGCTCAACATCGTATTTTTGCAACCATTCGGGCACAGAGCGATTCCACGTTAAACAATGCCCTTTCGGCTCAATACCATACTCCTTACAAAATTCCAAAACAATATCAGGCGCAGGACGGCGGTAGATATTTTCGCTATCCTTGGAAAAACGAACTTGCCCTTCTTGCGGTTCTAAATCTTCCCAATAAAACGGCACAACCGCTTGATTGAACAAACGCACGAATTTTTCCTTGAAAATCGCTTCTTTTTCTTCTTTTTCAAACGAATTGAGCATAAACGCCGTACAACCAAACAAGAATTTATGTTTCTTTTGTTTTACGGTAATTTTCTTTTTTCCTGCGTTTGCAAACTTAATCGTAAAATCGCCCTTGCGGTATTTTTCGATGCCTTCTGCGTTCCTTTTTTCCAAAATCTCTTTATTTTCAATAAAACTTTTTAAAACTTTTTCCTTATCCAAAGTGATTACGTCCATAACTTTTTCTCCTTATTTATTTTATTAGGACCATTCTCTATCGTTCGCCCATTCCTTATCCCAATCAGATGTGTCTTTCCAAGGTTCGTCGCAGTCCGCTTTTCTAAACTTTTCAATCAGTTCTTCATTCAAACTTTCAATACCAAGCCCCGGAGCGTCGGGCACTTGCATAAACCCGTTTTCAAGCTTGATTACGGGATTGACAAGTTCATACCATTCAGGGTGGTCAACGGAATGGAATTCTACTGCGAGCACGTTTTTAAGTGCTGCCGCCGCATGTACCGCCGCCATAAACCCGATCGGGCTTTCTGCCATGTGGATAGCCAACGCTACCCCGTACTTTTCACAAAGTGCGCCCACTTTCTTCATTTCCATAAGTCCGCCTACCGTTAAAAGATCGGGATGCACGACGTTTACGCCCGCTTGCATAATACCCTCAAAGTTTTCAGCCAAATAAATATCTTCCCCCGTACAAAGAGGCACGCAAGAATTTTGCGCAAATTTTTCCAAATGGTTGGTTTGATGCCAAGGCGTTAAATCTTCCATCCAAGCAATATTATATTTTTCTAAACGCTTTGCAAAACGAATTGCGTCTTCAATCGCTACGTGTCCGAAATGGTCGATAGCAAGCGGTACTTCATAACCGATTTCTTCTCGCACTTCTTTTACGTAATTTTCAAGATAATCCAAGCCTTTTTCGGTGATATGTATGCCCGTTGCATAGTGGGGAATTGTGAAAATCTCATAATTCTTACCGAACATAAGCGACCTATCAATCGAACCGCTTTGGTGTGAAATTGCCTTTGCGTTATATTTAATAAAATCGTCAAGCATACCCACAGGCGCGTTGAGCGTTCCCGGTTCGTCGTATAAAAGCTCGATACCCAAATCCATTTTCAAGAACGTAAAGCCGTCGTCCATACGCTTTTTAAGAGCCTTGCCCATATCTTTGCCCGTATGCTTTCCGTCTACGTCCGTATCGCAGTAAATACGCACTTTGTCTCTATATTTACCGCCCAAAAGTTGATATACGGGAACTTTATAGAATTTACCGATAATATCAAATAACGCAATTTCTATACCTGAAACACCGCCGCCTTGACGGGAATGACCGCCAAATTGCTTAATGCGGTTGAACAATTTTTCTACGTTAAGCGGATTTTCTCCAACCAAACGACTTTTTAACATTTTTGCATACGTCGCGCTAGACGCGTCGCGCACTTCGCCGTAGCCAACGATTTCAGGATCGTTCGTGTAAACTTTCACCAAAATCATGTGCTTGGGCAGTCCGTCAATATCTGCCACTCTAATATCCGTAATTTTCAGTTCTTTTGCTGTCATAACGTAATACTCTCCTAAATTTTTCTATGAACCTATTATATCATAAGTCTTACGTATGTTCAACAACAATATTTCTTTGTTTATAAACTATATTTCGATTTTTACAATTTTTCCTTGACAAAATCGCGACACCGTGCTATACTTTTATTATGAAAATCATTCACGAAATACAATTTAATAACGCCGACGCCTTACGGCTTTTTACTTCCAACGCCAAAGCGCGAAAGAATAATTTGCGTATTCATTACCACACGCTCATTGAAATTTCACTCATTTTACGTGGAAAAGGCCTTTATAAAACCGGCAACGCCGTTTATTCTATTCAGGAAGGAGATATTTTCTTTTTCCGACCCAATGAAGCGCATTGTATTACAGATATTGAAGATAGCGGCATGGAACTTTTAAATTTACATATCGCCCCTTATTATTTGTACACCAATTTCCAAAATGCACTCAATTCTAATTATATTAAGATTTTAGCAGCAAATTTTCCGCTCGACAGCCATAAAATCAACGACACCCTACCAAAAGAACAGTTGCAGGAACTTAAAAACCTGATTTTAGCCATTCGTAGAGAGTTTGAATGTAAACAGAGCGATTACGTGACGTTCGTCAATAACTATATTTCGGCTATACTCATCATGATTTCCCGCTCGTATAAGAGTTCACGCTTTTCCCAAAAGGAAAAACAAAACTATCAAAAGCTGCTCTCGGCAGTTAAATATATCGATACACACTATAAGGAAAATATCACACTCGATTCCCTTGCACAAAAAGTCGCGTACAGTCGTTGTTATTTTTCGTCTATTTTTAAAAAGTGTATGGGCATGTCTATTTGGGATTATATTTGCATCAAGCGCATTGAAGAAGCGTTAACTTTAATAAAAACCACCGACAAAAATATTTTGGATATCGCGCTAGATTGCGGGTTTAACAATACGGTCAATTTCAATAAGATTTTTAAGAAATACACCAACGTATCCCCCAGCACGTTTAGAAAATAAATTCCCGTTTTTATACAAAAAACTTGGAGCACGCTCCAAGTTTTTTTCTTTTTATGCGTTAAAGGAAGTCGTTTGCTCGTCCGTGAAAATCAAAATTTCGCCGTGCGCAGGCACGTATTTCATGTCCACGCCGATATACGCAAACTGTTGCATGGGAATATCAAATTCCACACGCTTCGCTTCGCCTTTGGCGAGTTTGATACGCTTAAACGCAACGAGCTTTTTCACTACGCCCGATACGATTTTCGTGCGTACGTTCCGCGCGAATATCAATACGCTGTGTTCCGCGTCGTACTCGCCCGTATTCTTCACCGTCACGCACACTTTGCACGTATCTCCCTGCCTTTCCGCCGTCAAGTTTTCATACGCGAACGCCGTGTACGATATCCCGTACCCGAACGGCAACAACGACGTCGGTTCAGAAAATACGTAATCTTTCCCAGGTTTTTCCAAACTGCCGTGCTGTTTATACAAATTCCCTTTGCCTTGACGGTAATGGTTATAATGACACGGCAAATGCCCTACCGAGCGCGGCAACGAGAACGGAAGCCGTCCCGACGGGATTACGTCCCCTGCCAACATATCCGCTACCACAGGGTTTCCCTCACAACCTACCCCGTACGTCCAAAGCACCGCATTACAAATAGGCAATTCGTCCGTGATAGACAGCGGCTTGCCCGAATATACCAACAAAACGATCGGCTTTCCTAATTTCGCAAGTTCTTTCAGTAGCATTTTTTGCGGGTACAACAAATCCGTATCGCACATATCCGCGCCCTCGCCGCTCGTATGCGCCCAGTTCAAATCGTGCGAGGTTTCTTTTGCCAAGCCTTCCTGTTCACCGCCAAACGCGCCTATCGAGTTATGCCCGCCCGCAAACACGATTACGTCCGCTTGCTTGGCTATCTCTATCGCTTGCGCCGCCATGGTTTCATCGTACAACGCAAACCCGCATCCCCGCGCCGTCTTGACCTTATCTGCACCGAACTTTTCTTCCATCGCCTGTTGCAACGGCATAGCCCTGTCCGCTACGCAATCCACCGTCTTATCAGGGTCGCGATAGTTATAATACGTATACGAACCAAGTTGTGCAATTTCCGCGTTCGGTCCTATCAAAGCGATATTTTCACCGCCTTTCAACGGCAATACGCCGTCGTTTTTGATAAGCGTCAAGCCCTTTTCCGCGATTTCACGCGCCAACGCACGGTGTTCTTTCGTGTACACCTTTTCGCGCCAAGTGGTTTCGTCACAATAGGGATTTTCAAACAAACCGAGCTTGAATTTCATCGTCAATACGCGTCGAACCGCGTTATCTAAGCAATCGGCGGGCATTTCGCCCTTTTCAATAGCAGCTTTTAAATCAGGACTATACGCAACGTTGGAACACGCCTCCATGTCAATTTGCGTATCCATATAAATCTTGCCTACGTCCAAAATCGTATCCGCTACTTTGCAAACGTTATATAAAAGCCCTGCCGCGCCGTAATCGTTTATCACCATACCCTCAAAACCCAGCTCTTTTCGCAGTACGTCCACTAGCCAATAACGGTTGGCGTGCATGGGAATACCGTCCACTTCCAAATAGTTGGGCATAATCCCGTACGCACCCGCTTTAACGCACGCCTCAAACGGTGGCAACATAAATTCGCGGATTTCCCGTTCGCCTAAATGTGCCGCGGACATATTCAAACCGCTTTCAGGCGAACCGAACCCGATAAAGTGTTTCGCCGTCGAACCGATTCCGTTCTCTTGCAAACCTTTCGTCACCTGTTCGCACATTTTCGTGACTACAAGCGTATCTTCGCCATAGCACTCTTCACTTCTTCCCCAACGCGGCTCTCTGAGCAAATCACAGTTAGGCGCGTACATTTGGTTAAACCCGCACGCCTTTGCTTCCTTTGCTTCCGCCACAGCCATTTTATAAGCATAACTTTCGTCAAACGTCGCCGAAATGCAGCCCGTCGTGGGAAATACCGTCATCATAGGCACTGCCCCGCCGTGCGTACCCTCCACCGCCACTAAAAGGGGAATACCAAGCCGCGTTTCGTTCATGCAATATTCCTGCATACGGTTGATATGCGCGGGATCGAAATTACGGTAGGTGTAAATGGAACTGTCCATACGCGCTTTACCGTCAAGCATTTCTTGATAATATTCGTCGAACGTTGCCAAGCTACCCGTACAATGGAGCTGTTGCATTTTTTCTTCCAAGGTCATACGCGCAAGCAAATCTTCCACCCGTTCTTCTACGGGTAAATTGGGGTTTTTATATTTCATTTCTTTCATTTTTCCTGTCAAAAATATAGTATTTTAAGTATAACAATCCCCGCGCGGATAAAATTTCCGCGCGAGAATCGTCTTTTTTAGTTACTTTTACGCGATAAATTCAAAGCCTGTCATATAGAACGACCAAGTTTTCGCCGCGTGGTCTTCTGGACTTGCGCTTGATGTATAAGCACTATCTACAAAAGCCAACCACACTTTGATATTATAGTTACCGCTTGCAACGTCTAATTGCGTAGCGTCAGGACAAACGTCACTTAATTTAAAGGTTACTTTCGTCCACTTACCAGCCGTAAGCGTAGTAAGTCTACTTCCGCAATTTTCAGTATTCGTCTGACTGTAATCAACACCAGTAGATGCCTGCGTTCCACACAATTCTAAACCGCTAATCTTATCAGACATATCCGCAAAATAAACGTAGAACGAAACGGATGCGTTTGCCCAGTCAAGGTCTTGATATTTTGCCAACATAGCCGACGGCATAGGGCTTTCAACTCTCGTATTAGCCGTTCCCGTGTTATCGCTGAAATTCAAGAAGTTTACCTTGAATTGACCGTTACTTTTACCGCCTTGCGACGTCATCGTATAATCTACGTACTTGGTGTAATTAGTATCCGTAGGAGCAACGAAGTCCGTTCCAAATTCTTTCACTTCCGTAGACAAAGCACCGCGTTCACTTCTATTAATACCACTATACGAAACACCATTATAAGTTAAATGTCCCGTGTTCGCCGTATAATTATTTGCAATCATTTCTTCAACCGTAGGCGCGAAAAATTCAAAGCCCGTTACGTAGAACGACCAAGTTTTTGCTTGTACTTCATCTTTCGTCAAACCATCTACAGAAGGATCGACCAAAGTCAGCCAAAGCTTGATATTGTAGTTGCCCGTTGCGATTACGTCGCTTGTAATACCGCAATAATCCGCCAAAGATACCGTTACTTTCGTCCAGCCCGCATCCTTGGAAATCGTTTGAATGACGGTGCCACAGCCTTCCGTTCTATCAGTGGGCGCGCCACCGCCAAAATCGTTATCCGTACCGTACAGCGTAACAGCTAAACCCGTATCATTATACAGATAGAACGAAATATACGCGTTCGACCAGTCGATATTCTTATATTTATTATACAATCCCGTGGAAATGGGGCTCGTTACCATTGTATTTTTCGTGCCCGTGTTATCACTAAAATTAATAAAGTTGCTTGCAAAGGTCTTGTTCCCTTTCGCACCTTGATTGCCGCCCGACATCGTATAATCGATATACGAAGAATAGGACGTTGCTTCGGGTGCAGAAACCGCGCCAAAATCTTTTACTTGTGCAGACAACGCGCCTCTTTCATATATTGAAATCTCAAAAGTATTGGCACTATAATTGTTTGCCATCATTTCTTCTACGGTAGGATCATCTTTAAATTCCAAGCCCGTCATGTAGAACGACCAAGATTTATCCGCGAGATTACTCACTTCTACACTCGTGTCTTTTACCGACAGCCAAACTTTGATATTATAATCACCCGTCGCGATTATATCGCTGGTAACACCGCAATAATCCGCCAAAGATACGCTTACTTTCGTCCAACTATTTGCCGCTACCGTCATAATCGTTGCACCTTGCTGTTCTTTGTTCGTTTCGTTTAAATCAAGTTCCGTGGTATCCAGCGTGCCATACAACGTTGCCGTTAAACCGCTGGCGTTATACAAATAGAATGACATATATGCATTCGACCAGTCGATATCCTTATATTTTTCGTATAAGTATTGAGGAATAGGCGCAACCGAGCGGGTGTTTACCGTTTCCGTATACGCGCTGAAATTCAAGAAGTTTGCGCAATACATATCGTCGCTTTTATCCGCGTTGGTTTTCAGCGTATATTCTACGTACGAAGTTGCGTCGTCGAACGGTTTTTCCTGTTCATCTACGAACGCTTTTACGTCCGTCGATACTTCTGTTTGATAAGACCTATACATATTCCCAGTATTCGCCGTATAATTGGTTGCCAAGCGCATGGTTTCTTCATCACCTGCCGTGAACGTGGTGAATTTTACGCTGTCGCTAAACGACGACGCGATACTTGCCATAACCGTTGCGCTGCCTTTGCCAACGACGGTTACTTTGCCGTTTTCCACGGTAACTACGTCCGTATTCGACGAAACGTAGTTTACATCTAAATTCGTGGTGTCGGCTACGTTGTCCGTCAACGTGATAATATCGCCGATTTTCGCCACTTCGTCGCTTTGGTCGAGTTCGTACGTTTCGCCGTCAAGCGAACCTTTTACAAACCCTTCTAAAACGGTTTTGTGTTCGGCGTATTTGCCCGAATTGAGCGCCGCGCTTGCTACGTACGAAACGCTTCTTGCGTTTTCGTAGATATCGTTGCCGTCGGAAAAGCTTGCGTATACGTAGGTTTCGCCGTCCATGTAATAGGCAATACCCGTATATTCTTCCGCGTAGCGGTTTGCATTGACGTTCATCATTGCCGCCATAACGCAGTTGCCGTAGTCCTCGTGTTCAAACGGCGTTACTTCCATATCCAAGAAATACGCGTCGTAGTTGGTGGTGTAATTCGCTTTCAGCGTTGCCACTACGTTGTCGTCTGCTTCGATATTGTTTGCCGTCAACACTTTCGTGGGAACGATTAACATACGATAGTCTTTATCCGTTAAATCGGGAACGTTTGCGATAAAACGGATAGCGGATTCGTCCGCCGTCGCGCCCATGCGCACGCCCGCGCCGTCTACCATTTGGAATGTAGTCGCTGCGCCCGTTGCGCTCGTTTCTTGCGCCGTAATCGTCGCAACGCCCAAACAAGCGGTTGCAACCGTAGCCAACGCCAACACTTTAATCGCTTTCGCTTTCATTACTCTTCACCCCCTTGTGAATCTTTGAAGAACCAATCGTAGGTGTACGAACCTACTGCCTCTTTATCACCGCTATTGACGATGATATCCTGCGCCCATACCGTTTGTGTTAAAAACGGCGTTTGGTACTCTTTTTTCATAGTGCCCTTCTCCTTTTTATATATTTTTTTTAACGGTGAAACCGAGCCACGTTCCTTGGACTCGATTTTCCGTTTTTTATAAATTATTGTACGTCGGATGCCGAAACAAACTCAAACCCCGTCATATAGAACGACCAATATTTTTCCGCAAGGTTACTTGCTTCTACGCTCGTATCCGTAACCGACAGCCAAAGCTTGATATTGTAATCGCCCGTTGCTATCACGTCGCTTTGGATACCACAATAGTCTTTGAGCGAAACGTTGACTTTCGTCCACGTTTTTGCCGCTACCGTCGTTATCACTTCGCCTTGCTGTTCTTGATTCGTTTGGCTTAAATCAAGCCCCGTCGTGTCTTTCGTGCCGTAAAGCGTTGCCGTAAAGCCACTATCGTTATAGAAATAGAAAGACATAAACGCATTCGCCCATTCGATATCCTTATATTTTTCATATAAGTATTCGGGAATAGGCGCAACCGAGCGGGTGTTTACCGTTTCCGTATACGCGCTGAAATTCAAGAAGTTTGCATAATACGTATCGTCACCCTTGTTCGCGTTCGTCGTCAGCATATAGTCCACGTACGACGTGTACGCCGTTCCCGTAGGCGCGGAAACCGTACCGAATTGCCCTACGGACGCGTTAAGCGACGTATCGTAGAATCTGAACATGCCTTTCGTTGCCGCCGTAATGTTCGCCGTCAACAGCTCGTTTTCGTCGGGGGTGTAGAACTCTACGCCCGCCATATAGAACGACCAAGCTTTTTCTTGCAAGTTTTCTTCTTCTACGCTCGTGTCCGTAACCGACAGCCAAACCTTGATATTGTAGTTACCCGTCGCTATCACGTCGCTTTGGATATTGCAATATTTTTTGAGCGATACGGTTACTTTCGTCCACGAACTCGGCGCTACCGTCGTTATCACTTCGCCTTGCTGTTCTTGATTCGTTTGGCTTAAATCAAGCCCCGTCGTGTCTTTCGTGCCGTAAAGCGTTGCCGTAAATCCACTATCGTTATAGAAATAGAAAGACATAAACGCATTCGCCCAGTCGATATCCTTATATTTTTCATATAAGTATTCGGGAATAGGCGCAACCGAGCGGGTGTTTACCGTTTCCGTATACGCGCTGAAATTCAAGAAGTTTGCATAATACGTATCGTCACCCTTGTTCACGTTGGTAGTCAGCGTATAATCAATATACGTTTCGTACGCCGTATTTTCAGGTGCAACAACCGTTCCGAAGTCTTTTACGTCCGCCGTGAGCGTCGTGTCGTAAAATCTGGAAATGGTTTTGGTCGATTGCGTATGGTTGGCTTCCATTAAGTCGTTTTCATCGGGCGAGTATATTTCAAAGCCCGTCATGTACATCACGCCTTTAAAATCTTCATACGTAGACGCCGAATAACCATTATGCGTGTATTGTACGTACAGTTTGATATCGTAGTTGTCCGTCACAAACGGATCACTCGTAATACCGTAAACGTCTTTGAGCGATACCTTGACTTGCGTCCATTGACCATAGACAAGCTGTGCGATGAGTTGCGCGTTTTCTATCTCATACCCGTCTTTATAGTATAAAATTTTACACGTTTCACCCGCAGTTCCGTTGCCGTTATACAGCCAGAACGTCATGTACGCATTCGACCAATCGATATCTTTATACTGCGCGTAGGCATCGTTATCAATCGGGTGGTCTGCGCTGATATCAAGGAAGTTGCCCACGTATTGCCAACTTGCCGCGCCCGTAGCCGTCATCGTATATTCGATAAACGACGGAACGTAGTACGTATCTTCGTCCGCATCCTTTTCTTCCACCGAAAGCGCCGTGGGGAAGTATTTGGAAATCGTCGAACCGTCTGCCGTGTAGTTATCCGTAAGCCACGTGTTATAGCCCGTGTAGGTAGGGATTACGGGGTTACATTCAATCGTAAATCCGTCGATAAACAGCGACGTAGACAAGTTTTTCCACGTTTCTTCGGTATGACAGCCCGTTTCCGAATAATTGACGTACAGTTTCACGTCGTACGCAAGCCCTGCAAACACGTCCGTCGTTACGTTACAATAATCTTTCAACGATACGCGCACGTACGTCCATTCGCCGTAAGGCAGCGCTACGACCATAGCACCGAATTTATTCACGTCCATACCCATAATTTGACAAACCGCGTTCGGCGTGTTGTTATACGCCCAGAAACAGAAATACGCGTCGCCCCAGTTGAATTTTTGGCACGTTCTGTATAAGTCCGCGTTGATAGGACGATCCGTGTTGAAATCAAGGAAGTTTGCCGTATACGTGCCTTTGTTAAGAGCCGTTGCCGTCGTCGTATATTCGATATACGACGTGGTATCTGCCGTCGGTTTGGTTTGCTCGTCCGTATACGTAACGAGCTGCGCCGATAACGCCGTCGTGTACCATCTGGAAATGTCCGTACCCTTTTTCGTGTAGTTCGGACCTATCCATTTATCCTGCTCGTCGCCCGTCGATTCCGCCCAAATTTGCGATTCCGTTCTCGTTTCCAAGTACGGGAATCTGTCGGGGGAATAATCGGCTAAATCCATACTGCCTATATACAGGGAGTATTGATAGGGCGCAACCAAATCCGTCGCGTCGATAATACGCGTTTTGAAGTAAATCGTAAGTTCTTGGAATCTACCACCCGAGAAAATATTCCAATTTAACCCCACCGAGCGGAGCGACCAGTCCACCTGCGTCCATTCGCCTGCTTTCAACACCACGGCGTCTTGCATATGTCCGATGTCGTTGTACTCCGTTTTGCCTTGCGTTACAAGATAACCCATTTCCAAATCATAGCTTTGCGGGTTATAAACGCGGAAGGTCATAACGACGTTATCCCAGCTCGTCTTGGATGCGTCTTGGCTGTCGCAAGCGAAACTGCCGATATTGACGCCGTTCGTTCCGTCCGTGTTATTGTTGTCGCCCAAATAGCTTACTTTTACGGACGATTCTTCGTCTTCAAACGTGTATTTGGGATTACCTTCGATACGCTTAGAAACGCCCGTTTCGCTCCACGAAGTAATCATTTCCGTTTGCATATCGTTTTCGGGAACAACCAAATCCAAAATAAATTCCAGCTCTGCCGATTGTTTTTTATGGCTTACCTGCAAAACCACGTGCACGTCGTAAGGATTCGTTTGCGTAAATTTCGTGTTGTTTTTTACGGTAATCGAGTGGTAAGCTAAATCGTCAAGATTATCTATCCAGAAACATTCCGTGATTTTATAATCCCAGTCTTCGTTGTAATTTTCCACTACGTCCAAAACGTCGAATTCTTGGTTTAAAATGACTTCTTCACGGTATAATTCTTCTACCAAAACGATACTGAGTTCTTCATCGGATTCGTTACAAGCCACCGCCCCAAAGAGCGACAACACACCGACAATAAAACAAAGACATATCTTCTTTAATTTTTTTATCATCCTTTTACTCCTCCTTCTACGTTAATACTGAAAATTTTCCGTTGCGTTATCGTAAACACCAACAAAATAGGCACGAGCGATATCATAATCGCCGCAAAGAACGCCGTCATACCGCCTTTCCTCTGCTCCGACAATTTTTGCAAATTGTAAATACCCGTCGAAAGAGTCGGATAGGACGGCATGAAGATAAGCGGCGTCGTGTAGTTGTTCCAAAGCCCGATAAAGGTAGAAAGCCACATAACCAAAATAGACGGCATAACCATCGGCGTCATAATCTTTAAGAATATCGTTAAATTGCTTGCCCCGTCCATTTTCGCCGCTTCCGCATACGAACGGTCTACGTTCACGAAATAGGAATAGATAATCAAGAACGTATAATCAAACCCGCCCAAGGACGTTATCCACATAAGCGCAGGATTATCCAAAAGCCCTAAATTGTAGGTAAGCAAATAGCTCGAACCAACGCTACCGAATATGGGAATGATTTGAATGGTGACCGCGAGCGAATACAAAAACGTTCTGCCGCGGAACTGGAATCTTGAAAGTGCGTACGCGCTCATCAAACTGGATCCAACGTTTGCCACGGAATAGGTCGCTACGAACACCACCGTGTTGAAAAGCATACCCAAAACGTTGGTGTTTCTGTATTCTAATTCAAACGCTAATTTGTAATTTTCCCAATGCAAATGCGTAGGAAAACTGACGGCGTCGCGGTTATATTCGGTTACTTCCTTTAAAGAGTTCATAACTCCGAACAAAACGGGGAAGATCGTCCATACCACCATGATAAGCAAGAAAAGATGGAAGATAGGCAACAGAATTTTTTCCTGCCGAGTATATTTGCTCATTCTTTCTCTAAATCTCGATTGTTGTATCATATTTCCCCTCCTTAAAATTCCACGTCGGGCACTATTTTGGTAGAGAGCCAACGAAGAAGTAGCGTCAAGGGCGCGACGATTGCCGTAAGCAACACGCCCATTGCCGCGGGGTAGTTGTAGCTTTCCGCGCCTTTCGTCGCATTGAGTGACGATGCGAACATATAATACGCGAAGTTGTTGGTATCATTCGCACCGTCGGTGAGCAACATAACGCGCTGGTAATTGCCCCAAACGCTCGCAAACGTCATTACCCACATAACGCCTATCGTCGACCAAGAACAAGGCACGATAAGTTTCATAAATTCGTTGAACATACCGATACCCTCCAATCTACCCACGTCGAATAAATCGGTTGGGATTTTTTGATATGCGCCCGTAAGGAGCAACACCGTTTGTCCCGAAATACCCAACACAGCCGTTATGTGGAACGTGCTGCGCGCCGTTTCTGAGTTATTGAGCAACCCGTCTTGCAACACTCCGTTGCCCCATTCAATACCCAAAGACTGCCCCCACAAAACGATAGGACCCGTCGCGTCTAAAATGTGTCCGAGCATAATGGTGGTAACGACCGTACCGACGATACCGGGGATATAGAATGCGACACGGAAAAACATATGTCCGAAATATTTTTTAAACAATACGTACGCTACGAAAATAACCAGCGGTTCTACGACGAACATATTCAAAAACGCCGTGATAAACGTGTTTTCTATCGCAACTTTAATCGTGGAATTTGCCGCCCAGTCGCGCTTAAACTGATTGAAGAAACGGGTGAAGTTATCAAAACCCCATTCCCCCGTCGTTTGGTGTTGAAACGCCAACAAAACGGAATCAATATTGACGTACAACCAAAACAGCAGAAAATGCGTAATAGGCACGATAAGCAAGCACCACGCAAATACGGTATCTCTCGTTTTTTGTTTCAGCTTAATCATAAGAGCTCCTTAATTTAAACCTGCGGTAGCTACCCAGTCCGCCCAGTTGCCTTTTGCGATACGTACGTTATCAAAAAACGTGCTCTTTGCCGTATAAGCGGGATTTTTGGTATCGATATGCGAATAGGACAAATTCAAATACGCAAGTTTCGTCGTACCTGCGGCAGGGAATACGCTCGAACTCGTTACCACGCGGATAGGATTATTGCTTTTGGTAAAGAACGGCGTCGTTTTACCCGTGTACATCATATCGTACACCGCTTTTTCTCTATCGCTAAGCGTACTGCTGTCAATGGGGGTAATTCTTTCTACGATAAAGTTGCTGTACGTATTTTTCGTGTAAATGTCAATACCGTCGTCCGAACACAAGAACCGCAAGAACAGTTTTGCTACGTCTTTTGCGTTGCTGTACGAAGGAATCATCGCCGAGAAACCCGTATTCGCTTGATAATAACCGCGTCTTTCGCGAACGGTTGCCACCTGTTCTTCCGTAACGCCTACGTCGCTTGCAATTTGCGCGTCCGTTTTTGCGTTTGCGTCAACCGCCTTTATGATAGCGCGGAGTTTCGTTTCGCACGCGGCGCAGGAATAATCCGCAACGAAGTTATCTTTATCAAACGCAGGCTCTTCATGCGTCGTACCGCAAAGCCCGAGTTTTACGCCAAGCGCAGAAACCACGGGATTCTTCACGGCGATAACGTCGTCCAATTTATCCCCGTAATTGAGTTCCATTTCCTTATAAACCCAGTCGCCCGTAACCATGTAAAGGGACGAACCTTCAAACAATCTCGCTTGCGCTTCGATATGGTTCATACCCGCCGTACCGGGCACGGCGTAGTCTCTGTTTTCCAGCGTTTCAGCAACTTTCAACGCTTCGTAAATACCGCGGTTTTCGTATACGGTATAACCCGATTCGACCATAGCCTCTTCGCCCCCCGCGGGAATGAAATCCCAAAAATCTTTATAAGTATCAAAGCCCATGTATTGTGCAATCAACGATTGAATCCAGTAATCCCAGTAACCCGAGCTCATACCCGTCCAAGTAACGGGGAAGAAGGAATTTCTATTCAAGCGCGCGTCGCCTTTGGGAGCAAGGGCTTCCGTCATTTCAATCATGCTGTCCGTCGTCAAGAACGCGTCAAAGGTATAGCCCTTTTCCGCTAAGACCTTTTTATTTACGTAAATGCCAGCCGTACCGCCGTACCAAGGCATACCGTACACGCCGTCAAAGCCGCTAAACGAACCGTTATATCTACTCAAATCCACGTGCGTAGAGTCAATTCTTTCTTCTATCGCGCCACCCACCGACTGTTTGTTTTTGTTAATTGCGGAAGAAGATAAAACGTCGGACAAATCTTCGAGCAACGCGCCGCCGTCCGCGCCTAAGATGGAACGGGATTTTTCGATAAGGTTGTCTATACTGCCCGTCCATTCAAAGTACAAATCGGTGGTGTTTCTCTTCGGCGTCGTCATTTCCATCGCCATACCAACGTCCGTATCCATCAAGGAAATTTCCACGGAATACCCTTCGTCTTCGTACATATCGTTAAATACGTCCGCCGCTTCTACAAGCCAGTCGGTTGCATAGCCTGCAATAACCGCTTTCACTTCGCAAGTGCTTTCGTCGTTTGCCGAGCCTTTTTTACAAGCAGTCATAGGCATAAGCGACAAGCCCATACCAAGCGCAAGCACCGTCGCTACCGTTTTCTTGATTGTCTTTCTCATAATTTTATCTCCTTTTTAATTCATGATTTCGTTTATTTTCGTTTGCGCCGCCGTTATATCGCCGTCCGCAAAGTCTTGCAATAAATCCAAAACTTGTATTCTGCTTCTTTCCAAATCCGCACCCGTCGCCGTTTCTAAGGTGTACGCGCCGTCGCGCAAGTTTACAAGCCATTTTTCAATCAATTCCGCAGCCGAAGTTTCTATTTCGTTTGCCGTCAAATACGCGTCCAGCATATAGAAATATTCGTAGTCTTGCTGACCGTGGAACAGCTGTTCCAAACGGATAGAACTAACCGGAGTTTGCAAACCGTATTTTGCGCCGGGGTATAACAGCATACTTTCGCCCGCGCCCCAACCGTTTTGATAGGGATTTTCGTACGGATCGCCCTTGCCGCTCCAGTGCACCGTATCCGAATACAGAATACCTTCCACGCCGTATTCGTACTGCATCCAGCTGTACATACGCATACTCACGGGCATACATTCGATGAAATAACTCATAACGGGCGAATTCGCAACGCAGGTATACCAAGTAAACCGTTCGCCAAGCGCCTGTCTTTCTTTCACGACGTCCCTAAACGCCTTGTCTTTGAACATATAGCCTTCAGGACACCAAGTGGTCAGCCCGTCGCCCTTTTCGTAATCGGGCACGTATTCTTCGTCCGCGCCGTTTTTAGACGATACGAAAAGCGATTTGTCCACTCGGTTGGACGCGCAAATTTGCGCCACTTTTTCAATACTTTCCTTTAAGTCGGGATGATCGACAAGCGCCGTTTCGTACTTTTCCACCACCGCGCGTTTTGCCGACGTCAATATTTCCGCAAATACGCGCACACGCTTAATTCGGTATTCACTGCTCGGTTCGTCTTCGCAGGCTAATATCAGTTTTTTGAAAAGGTCGATATCTTCGTTGCCTTCTGCCCTAAGCGCAAGATTTGCATCTAATATTTTCGACAGTCTGTCTATCAGGTTGGTCTTTAATTTCTCAGCTTCCTGTTCCCGACGCGCCTCAGGATACCTTTCTTCGTTTTCAGGCTTCGGCACTAATACTTCTATGTCGTAACCGATCAAAGCCTTCGTCAGCATATAAGCGGTGATTTTCGGGTCTTCCGCGGCCCTTTCGGATATGTACGCGATAAACGTATCGATATTTTTCATATGCTCGGGCGGCAAATCGTCCGACGCCAACCGCTTAGACGCCAAATAATCGTAATAGGTTTGGTTGGTGTTCACGTTATATAAATCGCCTTCGCCGTACGCAAGCTCTTCATACCAAATCCCGAACATGGTTTGCGAATGGACTTCTTCGGGCATGGTTAAATCGTACACTTTCAAGGTTACGGGGATATCCTGCGTTTCGTTGCCATAGGAAACGGTAAACGTTCCCGTATAATTCCCCGGCGTAGCGTCTGCGGGAATCACGCAATCCACCCAAATGCCTTGGTTGTGCCCTTCTTCGATTTTCGCTTCGCGGTTTTTGATATATCTGTCCAGTGGCACAAGCGCGTCGGGATAATACCCCGCAGGCGGTGTGTACGGTATAGCGCTCTTGTTCTTGCCGTTAATGAACGGGTCGTATACGTCAACGTAGCGTTCTGCGTACGGTTTAATATTGTCCGCGGAGAACTCCGTGCCGTCTGCGCTCGTTAACTTGTTGATTTTTAAATCAAACGACTTAATATGCTCGTTTGCAGTAATCATTACCTGCAAAGCCGTCGTTTCGCCTTTCATACCGACGAAATCAAGTTTCGGTTCGTTATAGGTTTCCATTTTTTGGTCGCGCATGTATTTGTCCGTAGAAAGTGCCGTCCACACGATAGCGCTATCGCCCGTTTGTACGGTTTTCGTTTCTTCACAGGCAGCAGCGGAAACAAGCATCAGCCCGCACATACATAACGGTAAAATCTTTTTCTTCAAGTTCATCTTCTATCTCCTTATTTTCTTTTTTTCTAATAATTGTTTTTTGTTTGCTTGTAGTTTACAAGCAAACAAAGGGCGCGCCCTTTGTTAATTCTACTTTTTGTATTGCCCACACCAACTTACAATACCGTTCAAAAAAACAATTCTGTATCAGCAATGATATAATTATATCATACTTTTTTTGCATATACAAGTGAGAATTTTATTCCATTTTTCTCAATTTTAGCATAAAATTACTTTTTTAGCCTTTTGCAAATTCTCTTTTAAAAGGATTTTTCTACCAGACCTTTAAAAGCCTTTTAAACGCCCTATGTGCTATATTTTTTCACTTTTTTTTAGATTTTTACTTGCTTTTTCTCTTGACAAAAGGCATACGGTTTGATATGATTAAATTACTCTTATTTTGCTCGTTAGGAGATAAGAAATGGAATTAACCTTTTATGGACATCACAGTAAAAAACAAGCGTTAAGCACGTTAAATCCCGTGCAGTTGCCTTTCCACGAACTGATTATGGTTTTACAGGGCGACATTCATTATATGATAGACGGACAAGACTGCATATTACACGATAGAGATATTGCGTATATACCGCTTGGGCATACGCGCGCACGAAAGGCTTCGCCCGAAACGGCTGATTACGTCAGCATCCATTTTTTGCAGGACGAAAATCTCCCCTTTCCAAGCAAAATGCGAAAACTCGCGCACGGTTGTATTCCCCATTTGATCGCCGCCGCAGACTCTATTTATCAAAAATTCCCGTCAAACGGCTTACCGTTAATCGAAGAATTGATACGTTTTGTAATCGACTATATTCAAATCGAGTTATCCCGCCCGCAGGAATCCAAATACGTCAAAAAAATGAAACAATACATGCTGGAACATATCTATTCCCCGTTCCAAGTAAAGGATTTGGCAGCGCATTTATTTATGAGTCCGTCCTATTGCCACGCACTATTCAAAAAAGAAACGGGTATGCCCATTATGAGCTACTTCAACAATTTACGCCTACAAGAAGCCAAAAACTTGCTTGCTATGGGCGAACAGTCGTTGACGGATATCGTAGACGTATTATGCTTTTACGATTATAACTATTTTTCTAGAACGTTCAAAAAACGTTTCGGGATTACCCCCGCGCAATACAAAAAACAACTGTATACCGCACCGTTTGAGTAAATATCCACCCGCATAGCGGGTGGCTTTACTTTTTCGGGCATAGCCCTTTTCTACTGGCATAGCACAAATGTGCTTTTGTATTGACCTGCCAGTCATGCATAGATTACCTGCTACCCGTCAAC